>PWYU01000052.1 GCA_003567725.1 Syntrophomonadaceae bacterium
ACGTTGCAATGGATTACACTTTATCATATGCTACCAGAGGCATGGCTGATCGAAAGAAAACTAATTGGCGGACAACGATGTATGTGCTCGGCACTTTTGTGCTAATTGTTTTTGCCAGCTTGCTCCACACTAACCAAAATATGCAAACAGCCTCTGCTTTCCTGGAAGAAGAGCATTATGAGGAAATACCCGAACCCGAACATCCTGTATTTGACGGCATATCTGCTGTAGAAGCAAATATCTCCTGGATGGAGTTGTTCGGTGGAAAAAACTCGGATTACGGAGTAGCTGCGATCATGAATGAAGACGGGGAGTATCTAGTTGCGGGGGTAACTAAATCATTCGGGTATTTTTCGGATTCATTGTACCTGATTGCAACAACAACAGATGGTGAACCTCTCTGGGAAATATCCCATGGAACCGCCCGTGGATTCGAAGCAAGTGATATCATCCAGACTGCTGAAGGAGGATATGCTCTATCTGCCACAGTGGGAGACTTTTCAAACCGCAATGCTCACCTGAGCAAGGTTGATACCAGTGGTGAAGTTGAGAGGGGGAAAAATTTCGTCTTTGAAGAAAACAGCCGAGGTAATAGCCTGGTTGCAGGCAGCGAAGATGGCTTTGTTATCGCGGGAAATCAAGGAAGTTATGGTTTCTTGATGAAAACAGACTCGCAAGGTGAGCAACTATGGCTTACAAGCCTCGGTACTGACAGTGATTCAAGTGAAGCTAACCAGGTGCTTTTTCTTCCCAACGAAGATTACCTGGTTGTGGGGTCGATTTTCAACGCGGGGACAACTTACTGGGACCTTTACCTGGCTCAGGTTGACCGGGATGGGAATATCATATGGGAAAGAACTCATGGCGGATACGGTGAAGAGCGGGGAAAGGCAGCAATGCTGTCCGATGATGAAGGGGCAATCATAACCGGTTACTTCAAAGAGGATGCCCGAGATTATGAGGAAGTTTACCTGCTGGCGGTAGATGGTAACGGAGAAATGATCTGGGAAAAAACTTATCCTTCTCCGGGCCATAATAGTCAAGGGATTTCTGTACAGCGAGCACCCGGTGAAGGGTATCTTGTTTTAGTGACCTCGTATGAACCTTCACCTTTTGTCAGGGCATCTCTCCTCTTGATTAACCCTGAAGGTGAACTTGAAGCAGTCGAAAGTATCTGGGACGAAAGCAATATAATTGCTCACTCCATGACTCCAGTGGGTGAAGGAGAGTTTATCATCACGGGAATGATCGGCGCCTTTGGAGAGCCCGAATTGGGCAGCAGATGCCTGTACCTGATAAAATATAAAATGGATGATAATAATACACAATGAACGAAAGGTTGTTTCCGTTTAACTACTCCGCTCTTATGTCTTTTTATAAGCATGAGCGGCGCTATATGGGGACGGTTCCAGCGTTCCAAAGCGCAAGCCTTGCAGGGAAGACGATGGAACCGTCCCCTGTGGCGAAGCGGGCTAGGCCTGAACAGCGATTAATACTTTTTCAGCAAATGAGTTTTTTATAAAAACTACCTTCACAGGACAGTTTATTGGAGTTATAATAATATCAATAATCGCCCAATTAAGGGTTCAGCAGCGCAAGGGTTAGAAAATAACGATTTTATTAGCTTAAAATGATTATATAAAGATAGTGGGGTGTATACGGTGGAACAAGATCGAATCTGCATGGGTTGTATGCGGGAAAGATCACCCGACGCTGTAGAATGTCCAGAATGCGGATTTGTTGAGGGCACAGAACCAGAATCACCCCTGTTTTTACCTCCACGGACTATTCTCGAAGGTAAATATTTGATTGGAAACGTTCTCGGACAGGGCGGCTTCGGCATAACCTATCTGGCCTGGGATTTGAACTTAAATGTTAAGCTGGCTATAAAAGAATATTTCCCCCAGGATCTGGCTACAAGAGCTGCCGGGCATAGCCAGGTATCTGCCTACACGGGCAGTATGGGCAGCCAGTATGAATACGGGCTTGATAAATTTTTACAGGAAGCCCGAACCCTGGCCCAATTTGAAGGCCATCCCAATATCGTCTCAGTCCGCGACTTCTTTAAAGCCAACGGTAGCGCCTATTTTGTTATGAGCTATGTTGAAGGCATTACCGTGAAAGATCACCTGGCCAATTCAGGAGGAATCCTGCCCCTTGACCAGGCCCACGGCATTATTATGCCTGTTTTAGACGCGCTTAGAGAAGTTCATTCTGTAAACATATTACACCGCGATATCAGTCCCGACAATGTCTTTATCAACCATAAAGGACAGGTTATTTTAATCGACTTCGGAGCAGCCCGTCAGGCAGCCAGCGAGAAAGGGCACAGTTTATCTATAATCTTAAAGCCGGGTTATGCACCAGAAGAACAGTACCGCAGCAAGGGTATCCAGGGGCCCTGGACTGATATTTACGCTGTAGGAGCTACCTTTTATCATTTAATAACCGGGCAACAACCTCCGGAAGCCTTGGAAAGAATGGTTGAAGACACCCTTTTACCGCCAAGCGAACTTAACGTAGAAATAAATGAAACTGAGGAAAGTGCTTTACTTAAATCTTTAGCAATAAAAGCAGATGACCGCTTTCAAAGCGTTCCCGAGTTTCAAGCAGCGCTCACCGGTGATAAAATCGAGCTTGATTCCACTGCCCCGGTTCCTTCTGCTTTTAAAGAAACAATCCACCAGGAACCTGTTGCAGAAAAAAAGAAGCTCCCCATGGGCGCTATGATCGGAGCAGGCGCTGTAGTTTTAACCGGAATCCTGGTTTTTGCCCTGTTCTCTGGTGGCATACTGGGCGAAGAAAATGGTGCAGCTGTTCAAGAGATAGAACAAGAAACAGAGACTGAACAAGATTTGGAAAAACAGGAAGAACCTGAGCCTGAACCTGAACCTGAACCAGAACCAGAACCTGAGCCTGAACCTGAACCAGAACCTGAACCAGAGCCTGAACCTGAGCCAGAACCTGAACCAGAACCTGAACCTGAACCAGAGCCAGAACCTGAACCAGAGCCACAGCAACCACAACAAATTAGTACAGAACCTCAACAAAGTCAAGACGATAACAATGATGACCAGGATGTAATTAACATGGCTTACGAGGGAGGTACATATTCCGGTCAAATTAAAGACGGCAAACCTCATGGCACAGGAACCTGGAACCATCCAAGCGGGCGCCGGTATGAAGGGAATTTTTACGAGGGTAACGCAACTGGTTACGGAACCCTGACTTTTCCAACTGGTGAAAGGTATGTAGGTAACCTGGTAAACGGTGTAGCACATGGAGAAGGAACCATGTACCACCCGGACGGCAGGAGAGCTAGCGGAAACTGGGTTAGAGGTGAACTGGTTGATTAATGACCGGTTATTTATGGTTTTTAAACCTGCGCTGCGGCCATAATTAAGCAGAAAGGGTAATACAAGTGGCAACTTTTTAATTATCACCGCGGCAAAGTAAAAATTTGGCAGGAAAGAATATGAATATCTCCCCATGTCAAAATGATTTTTTTAAGGGGGCCTTAATGAAATGGAAGTCCAATGGTACGCCTATAAAGATTATCAGATAGAAGGCCCTTATAGCTTTGAAGAACTAAAACAGGAAGTGGAAACCGGCCGGATAAACCCGGAAGTTTTAATCTGGAATCATACCATGAGAGAGTGGATTGAAGCCAGCCAGATGTCAGAACTTGAAAATTCTGCGGTGCCGGAAGTAATCTCTTTACCACCGGATCGTGAAGAGAAAAAATCGTTTTTAAGCAATTTAAATTATGGCCGTGTTGCCATTATCCTGATTGCTACTTTCCTGTTATCACTTAGCGCCACCTCTTTTTATTTAATCCTCACCCGTGATAATGAAACTACTGAAGACGATAGTGATGAGAATTTTGCCTATAACACTATATTTGAAGATCTTGATGCAGAAGAAAACGACATTGAAGCAACCCTGGATCAGGAAGATGATGTCTATGAATCTGAAGAAAATGATTTGGATGAGCCTGAACAAACTGATCTGGAAGAAGAACAAATCGAAGCAGGCATTACTGAACTGCCGGCCCAGGGCGGCCAGGAAACCGAACCTCCTCCTGCAGGGGAACAGCAGAGTGAACCAACACCTGAGCCTGCAAGTGAAGATCCTGTACAACCCGGTGATCAAGGCGAACAGGATTATGCCGAGGAAGAAAAGATAGAATGGCGTGGAGGCTTATATAAAGGACCACTGCAGGATGGAGAACCACACGGCCAGGGAGCCTGGAGACATCCTGATTTCAGAAGCTACAATGGTGATTTTTGGGAGGGCGAGATTACCGGCTATGGCACAATGACCTTTCCAAACGGTGAAAGATATACCGGAGGATTCTTGAATGGCAAATCACACGGTGACGGTACTCTAGTTCATCCCCGGGGCAGAAAATATGTTGGTGAGTTCAAACATGGGATAATTGAAGGCTATGGCACGATGACCTTTCCTGGCGGTGAAAGGTATGTGGGCTATTTAAAAAATGGCCTTGGTCACGGCCAGGGCACGATGCACCATCCTGACGGCAGATCTGTTAGCGGAACCTGGGTTAGTGGAAAATTAACTGACAAAAACTAATCTAAATGCGCTTTTACGCTCAAATATTTAATGTTTATTAAACAATAGCTTAATCCGAAGTGCTTTTGAAGCTTAACCTGGCCTGCCTTTTTACTTGATTATTCATCTGTGTATATTTCACTACCTTTAACAAGCCTTCTCTTAATACTTAACCTGTCCTATCAGCGCATCTTTTTTGACTGTTCATTAGATCTAGATTAAAACTATTATTATAATGTCTATCACTTTAAGGACTATAATCTTAATAATTATCTTAAAGGAGGTTGGTATTAAGTGGAAGTTCATGACTATTCAGTGAAAGTCGGCGGAGAAGCCGGGCAGGGCATAAATACGATTGCTTCTATACTGTCACGCTCTTTTGCTGATCAGGGGCTATATTTATTTGCTTACCAGGATTATTACTCCCGGGTTCGGGGTGGCCATAATTTTTACCAGGTGCGTACCGCCAGTTTCCCTGTTTATTCTTTCAGCGATAAGTTAGAAGTTCTGGTAGCTTTGGATAAAGCTTCCCTTGACTTACACGCA
Organism: Syntrophomonadaceae bacterium; assembly: GCA_003567725.1. Taxonomy (GTDB): domain Bacteria; phylum Bacillota; class Dethiobacteria; order DTU022; family DTU022; genus B1SED10-74M. The sequence goes on from PWYU01000052.1 coordinate 5,119, forward strand.
GGGGAACTGAACCCCGGCGGAGTTGTAATCTATGATCAGAAAATCGAAGCAGCTAATTCTCTTCCAAACGCTCTTCCCCTGCCTATGGAGGAATTAGGTAAAGAACACGGTGGTAAAGCGGTAATGGGTAATACAGTAGCCGCAGGAGCAGCCTGGCAGGTGCTTGATGGCGACCACAAGATCCTGGAAAATAGCCTTAAGAGGTTATTCCAAAAAAAAGGAAGCGCCATTGCAGAGGCTAACATCAGGGCAGCCCGTGCCGGCGCTGAGTATGCCAGAGACAATTTTTCCGGGCGCTGCAGCTGTCAATTACAAAAGGGCAGCCTAAACAAAAGCCTGGTTTTAACCGGCAATGAAGCACTGGCACTGGGTTCCCTTGCAGCCGGATGCCGCTTTATAAGTTCATATCCCATGACCCCGGCCAGTGGAGTAATGCAGTACATGGCCAGGCAAATTGACCGCCTTCCTCTTGCTTTCGAACAGGCCGAAGATGAAATTGCTGCTATCCATATGTCTATTGGTGCGGCAAACGCTGGGGCCAGGGCCATGATAGCCACTTCAGGTGGAGGTTTTTCCCTGATGGTGGAAGGGCTTTCATTGGCCGGAATGAACGAAACCCCTTTAGTAATTGTGCTGGGACAGAGACCCGGCCCGGCTACGGGTATGGCTACAAGAACCGAACAGGGTGACCTTTTATTCGCGCTTCATGCTGGAAGCGGTGAATTCCCCAGGGCTATTTTCGCTCCAAGAACAGTTGAAGAGGCCTTCTGGACAGCAGCGCATGCTTTTAATGTAGCTGAAAAATATCAAGTCCCGGTTTTCATCTTAAGCGATCAACATCTTGCTGATTCTTATTACACGGTAGAACCGTTTAATTTAAATAAGGTAGTTATTGATCGGGGCGAAATTCTACCCGAAGAATTATTGGAGCAAATGGAAACATACCATCGCTATAAAATTACAGACTCCGGGATATCGCCACGGGCCTTTCCAGGGCAAAGCAGAAAATGCGTGATGGTTCCTGGGAACGAGCATACGGAAAATGGATACTCAACCGAAGATCCTGAACTAAGAACCCGGATGCAGGATAAAAGAATGCGCAAGCATAAAACTCTGGCAGGCAAAATTAAACCACCTGAAAGTTACGGCGATAATAACCCCCATACTATACTTTTGACCTGGGGTTCTTCATTTGGAGCCTGCCGGGAAGCTGTGGATAAGGTAAACCGGCAGGGGGAAAAATGGCAGGTCCTCTCTTTTCCCCAGTTATGGCCTTTCCCAGGCGAAGAGGCTATGGAAATGTTTGGAAAAGCAACCAGGATTGTTTCGGTAGAAATGAATTCTACCGGCCAGCTGGGACGCCTGCTCCGGGTTGAAACCGGGAAGCAACCCGATATGGCCGTCCTGAAATATGACGGCCGTCCCATGAATGCTACATACGTGCTAACAGAGATTGAAAACGGAGGTGTTTTCCCATGGTAGTAAATGTAAAGGAATATAACCTGGATCGGGAAATTACCTGGTGCCCTGGCTGCGGCAACTTCGCCATCATGGATGTGCTGAAAAAAACGCTGGCCGGAATGGATCTTTCTCCTGAACAAATTTTGGTGGTGGCCGGAATTGGACAGGCTGGAAAAATGGGACAGCATATGAAGGCCAACACTCTCCATGTCCTGCACGGCCGCCTGCTGCCGGTTGCTACCGGGGCCGGCCTGGTTAATAAGAACTTGGAAATTCTGGCCATTGGCGGAGACGGTGACGGTTATGCAGAAGGAGGCAACCATTTAATTCATGCTGCCAGGCGCAATGTTGATCTAACCTATATGGTCCATAATAACATGATCTACGGCCTGACCAAGGGACAGGCATCCCCAACCAGCGAAGAGGCGATCAAGACCCCTACCACACCAAGAGGCAATCCACTGCAAGGGTTGAATCCAATTAGCCTGCTCCTGGGCTTAAAAGCAAACTTTGTAGCCCGCTCCTTTGCCGGAGATAATGAGCAGCTAAGGACTATCCTGGAGCAGGCCATAAAAAAACCGGGCTTTGCTTTCATTGATATCCTGCAGCAATGCCCGAGCTTTAACAAGATCAATACCTTCAAATGGTTCAAAGAGAGGGTTTATGATATCAACACCGCAGGGCATGACCCGTCCGATTTGCAGCAGGCTTTTAACCTGGCCCAGGAATGGGGAGAAAAAATCCCCACCGGTATTTTTTATAACAACCCGGATCCTCGTCCCACTTTCAGAGAAGCTGTTCTGGGCGGCAAAAACAAATCAGTGACAGGTTCCCCGATCAATCCACTCGACATAAAAGACATCATGGAAGCACATCTTTAAAATATCAGGATGTTTCGATCTAACCGGGAGTGAAAAGTTGCTCCCGGTTTTTTATTGGATCTAAACTGAAGGAGGCTGTTTAAAGACTTATTCATGCTAAGATCTGATCTATTTAAGCAATAATCTTATTAACACTTTATGTAATCTTTTCTTCTTCGGCTTCTTCCAGGGTGGACCAGGTTTCATAAACGGGTTTATTTTTATCATCCAGTTCCCTAATTAAAATTTTGCTGGCTCGCCCTTTTTTTACAATCCGGTTATTGTCATCAACATAACAGATAGCTGTTTTTACTCCACCTTTAGGAGTTTCTCCATAAACCACATCGCATTGTTCGTATTCATCTTCGCTTTTATCAAGCTTATTTTGATAATACTTACGGCAGTATTCACTATTGGGATTTTTAGCGCAAACCCTTTCAGTCATCATTTTATGGTTAAAATACCTGATTAGGAAAGCACTTGAAACGAAGATTAACCCTATTACAATTAATGGAATTAAAGTAGACATTAAAAAAAGCCCTCCTCAAAACATATTAGTAATATATTATAACTGCTTTTGCCTTTAAAATAAAACCATAATATTAAAATTAGAATCAAAGGTGTCTAAATTAAGGCATCAATAAATAATATACCATAAATCTTTAAATCACTATAGAAAAAAATAATAACCAGATCGATGCACATTCTTTCAAATGTTTCATCTTTCCTGTTATAAAAATTTTCATCTAATAGCATTAAAACGGCAATTAGAGGCCTAAAAAAATCAGGGCTTACTCTTACTATAGATTAAATAAAGGCAGGATTTTTTCATTAAAATATCGAATTATTAATAATTATTGGAGCTTCTTTTGATTTATCAGCCGGGCTTTTTCTGGTTGCCCTGAGGTTTGTATTTTTCATCCTTATGATGATGGTTAATAGAAAGATTAAAGCGCTTAATAAACATTAAACATTCTTTTAGTTTTTCAGTGAAAAGGCGCGGTTAATGGTATAAAGCTGTCTTTATAATGTATTTCTGATGATCTTTTCATCAAAAACAAAAAAAGTTGTTCATGCAAATAGGAAATCAGACATTTTTGGATAATATAATAGTAGAGGAATATTGACTTAGGAGAAACGCCCGGATCCATAAGCAAGGATCGCGCAGGCATTATTACAATCCCATCGAAGTATTCCGTAAAGTTTTTATAATCTCACAATCAAAGGAGGAAAAATGAATGCCCGCAGTAGTAATTTCAGGTAAGGAAGTAGCAAGTGAAATCAGGCAGGAGTTAAAAAAGAAGGTTGAAGAGTTAAAAGGTAAAGATATCCATCCCGGCCTGGGAGTAATCCTGGTGGGAGAAGATCCAGCTTCAGTTTCCTATGTTACCAGCAAGGCCAAAGGTTGCGAAGAAATTGGCATCCATGAAGAAACCATCAGGCTCCAGGCTGATGCTTCAGAAGAAGAAGTATTAAACTTAATCGAAAAAATGAACAACGACAAAAAGTTTAGCGGCATCCTGGTTCAGCTTCCCCTGCCCAAACACATTGACGAAGAAAAAATAGTTAACGCCATCACCCCTGAAAAAGATGTTGACGGTTTCCACCCGGTCAACCAGGGCCTGTTATTGAGAGGGGAAAAGTGCCCCTTACCCTGCACCGCACATGGCGCTCAGCAGATGCTGATGCGTTCCGGCAATGATCCCGCCGGTAAACATGTGGTAATCTGCGGCAGAAGCAACATCGTCGGCAAGCCACTGGCAGCAATGCTGATGCAGAAAAAAGAAGGCGCCAATGCTACTGTAACCGTGGTCCATACCGGTACAAAAGATGCTGCACAGTACACCAGGCAGGCTGATATCCTGGTTGCAGCAATGGGCAAGCCGCAGGCCATTACCGCAGATATGGTCAAAGATGGCGCTGTTGTTATCGATGTTGGAGTAAACAGAATTGAAGATTCCACCAAGAAAAAAGGATTCCGTCTTGTGGGAGACGTAGATTATGATCCAATCTCCGAAAAAGCTTCCTATATCACACCGGTACCCGGTGGTGTGGGACCAATGACAGTAACAATGCTGCTTTATAATACCGTCGAATCTGCCGAGTTAATAGCTAAAAAATAAGCTCTTACTAAATGAAAAGCGATCATTTACGATGGTTTGATAAGGGGCTGGAAGCACTTTTCCTGCCCCTTCTCATTTTTTATGCCTTTATTTTCAACAACCCATAATTATAGTATGATGTTGTTAAGGAATAATAACCTTAAAGTTTAAACACAGTCTTTATAACAATATTTTACAAGCCCGGCGCTTGAGCTTTGATGCGTAAGTTTTTATATTTAACCTGCCTTGAGGAGCTGATCTGATGACTGTATATGATAAAGTAAGACCTTTTAGCTTGCTGCTCGGTATAGCTTTAACGGTCATAGGAATTATTTTCTTAGCTGCACCGGACCGGGTAACCGAATTTCTGGCCATATTTGTCGGAGCAGTTATCACTGTTATCGGTGTCTTCAGGATCATTACGGTGGCATTAGGCTGGAAAACAATTCTAAACCGGGGCCTGCTTTTAGCTTTCGGAATTATCATGACCGGCATCGGTGTTTTTATGCTCTTTAACCCTGAGGCAACGATTGCTATGGTTGGTGCTATTATCGGTATTCTTGCCATTATGCTGGCTATCGACCGCTTCATAACTGCCAACCGACTTAAAAAAACTACTAATGTCACCCCCACTATTATATCCGGTTTGATCCACCTCGCTTTCGGGATGGGCATGATTTATTCAGCAATTGTTGTCTTTTCTATCATTATTGTGCTAATTGGCATTTATCTATTGATTTCAGGAGTTATGTTTGCTTTATCTGCTTTATTTTTCCAAGATTTTTAAGGTACAACTTTTACCAATAATCCGTAACCGGAGGTGTGTTTAAAATGGCTGTAGTTGAAATTTCTATAGTGCCCCTTGGGACCGGCACTACCAGTTTAAGCCCTTATGTTGCCGCCTGTGAAAAAGAGTTAAGGGAGAATAGCGAAGGGCTTAATTATGAGTTAACCGCCATGGGTACCATCATAGAAGGCGATCTCAACCAAATTTTAAAACTGGTCCGGCGCCTGCACGAAATCCCCTTTAAAAACGGCGCCCACCGGGTCAGTACCATGATCAAAATCGATGACCGGCGGGATAAAGAAGGCACCATCGATCAAAAAGTGAAGTCGGTGGAAGACAAGCTTTAAAACTATAATAAGAAAGTTTGTAACTACTCAGGCATAGCCCGCTAAGCCACAGGGGAAGGTTCCACCGTCCTCATGGCGCCGCTTATCATTCAACAAAGATAATAGGCTGAGTAGTTACGAAAGTTTTTTAGTTTATAAAAGGGGATAAAAGCAGCTGTGAAAATTGTCCTAAAACTAGTAATTGGTCTAGTGGCCCTGTTCTTCCTGGCTGTTTTCTATATTGATTTTACTTCAGGTAAAACCAGCCAAATCAGAGATGAAAGTGGTCATATTATCCCTGAAAGTATCGCCGTACTGGAAAAGGTAGAGCTTGGCGGAATGGAACAATGGATTTTAATACGGGGCAAAGATAAAAACAACCCCGTTTTGATCTGGTTACATGGTGGCCCGGGTTCAACTCAGATGCCCCTGGCCCATCATCTGGACCATGAGCTGGAAAAAGAATTCGTTGTTGTACACTGGGACCAGCGGGGTGCCGGCAAATCAAATCCCGGGGGATTTGATGAAGGCACCATGAGCTTAGAACAATTTAAAGCTGATGGACTTGAACTAATTGAATATATATTAAAGCGGCTGGACAAGGAAAAAGTATATCTCCTGGGGCACTCCTGGGGAACCTGTCTTGGAATCGAACTGGCAGCAGAAAACCCCCATTACCTTCACGCTTACATCGGTGTTAGCCAGGTTGTGAACGATCGAAAGGCTGTGCAAATCGCCTACGATTGGCTGATGGAAAAGGCAAGAGAGAAAAACGAGCGTGAAAGGATAGAGTTTCTGGAGGAACTGGGTGAACCGCCATATAGCCACAGCGAATACAGGCAGCTGGCCAGCCTGGTAAGCGAATATGGCGGGAACTTCGACCAGGAAATATGGCGTATAGCTTTGATTGTTTTTGATGCGCCGGAGTACCGGGTCATAGATTATTACCGTCTTCTGGGCGGTATGAACAGGGGCGGCGGCCCCATGCATGAAGAGAAAATGCTGCATTTTAACTATATTGAAAAAATCCCGGTGCTGGAAGTGCCCATCTTTTTCCTGGTCGGGGCAAAAGATTTTAACACCCCGGCGGAACTGGCGAAAGAATATTATCAGCTGATCGAAGCCCCTCAAAAAGAACTGATCATTTTCGAAGATTCCGCCCACACGCCTTTTTTAAAAGAACCGGAACGTTTTTACCAGGCCCTCACCGGGATTAAAGCAAAGGATTAAGTAAAATGGATACAAAAAAACGAGCAGGTGACAGAAAACATCATTAAGCAGGGCGATAAATACAGATGGGTTTATATTGTTAATCTATGGACGGATACATTTGTCCCCGTTATGGTTCTCAAGATATTTTTACTGGCTCCACTCGCCCCCGCGCTAATAGTTTTTCTGGTTACTGCTTTTGAAGGTTAGCCCGGTGAAGGGTTGCGTGCTTTTATAATAGTTTATGGTATATCTGTCGGAATAGTAATGGCCCTTCTTATCATTGTCTACCCGATCTTTGTGCTCGCCAAGGGCGGCAGGAATTCAATCCTCTTTGAAATGGATGACCAGGGGATTAACCACATTGAAATCCCCCCAACAGTAAAACATTATGACCTGATGAGATGGGCAGGCTTTCTTGCTGATCTATCCAACTATTAGCAGGAGTCAATTTGGGCAAGAAAAACCTCGGCCTGCTGCTTAATCATGTATTTTTGCTCGTCGCTCATACGATCCAGATTTCGGTATGGAAGCCCCATACGAGGATTTGGTCTAAGCCGGTCTTCGTTAATAATCAAAAAATACCAGTACAGATAATTGAAAGGGCAGGCTCCGGCGCCCAGTTTCAGCCGAGGGTTATAGACGCACTCTGAGCAGTAGTCGGACATCCTGTTGATATAGGCGCCGGAGGCGGCATAGGGTTTTGAACTAAGCAGGCCGCCATCAGCATAGAGAGCCATGCTATGGGTATTCGGCAGTTCAACCCAATCATAGGCGTCGGCATAGACAATCAAATACCATTCTTCCACCTGGGACGGTTCAATACCGGCCAGAAGTGCAAAATTGCCGGTAATCATTAGACGCTGGATATGATGGGCATAGGCGTTTCGGCTGGTAACTTCGATAGTTTCACGCAAGCAGTTTAATTCTGTATCGCCCGACCAGTAAAAGGAAGGAAGTGAACGGGTAGCTGCAAAATAATTGGTTTTTTTATAGGCGGGCATATACATCCAGTAAAAACCCCGGATATATTCACGCCAGCCGATAATCTGCCTTAAGAAGCCTTCAGCCGAGTTAAGCGGGACTGATCCCTGGTTGTAGGCTTGCATAACTGCTGAGCAGACTTCCCCGGGAATGAGCAGGCCTAAGTTAAGATAAGGTGAAATGGCTGCATGAAAAATAAATTCCTCACCGCTCTTCATAGCATCCTGGTAATCTCCAAACCACGGCAATCCATGCTCGATGAAATCCTGGAGAGCTTCCAGCGCTTCAGCCCGGGTTACCGCCCAGCCAAAAGATTCCAGGTCACCAAAGTGATGAGAAAACATTTTTTCAACCAGGTTCACAACCTCCACCGTAATAGCATCCAGCTTGAATCTCTTTCGAGGCGGTATAACCAGCTTTTTAGTCAATGCCCTGCGGTTTGAAGAGTCATAGTTCCAGCTACCCCCTTCCGGTTCACTACCATTCATGAGGAAACCGGTCCGGCGGCGCATCCAGCGGTAAAAGTACTCCATGCGCAGAGTTTTTCGTCCGGCAGACCAGCGGGTAAATTCTGCCTGTGAACAGAGAAAACGGTTATCATCTCGAATTTCAACCTGGAGGCCCGGTGTAGTTTTAAAACCTTCTATTATCTCCCGCACCCGCCACTCGCCGGGTTCGGTAATAATTACTTTTTCAACCTGGTGGCGTTTAATTGCTCGTTTTAGTTCACCGCTGAAAGAGCCCGTATTGTTCTTTTCATCAAGATAGATATAGTCTACCCTGATGCTTTCATTGCGCAGTGATTCGGCAAAATGGCGCATGGCGGAAAGAACCAGGACAAGCTTCTGCTGGTGGTGGCGAACAGAAGTGGCTTCGTCCCAGACTTCTGTCATCAAAACCAAATCATGATCGGGATCTATACCATGCAGGGCGCTAATATTCCTACTAAGTTGATCACCCATAATTAGACGCAAAGTTTTCAAAGACCCGAAAGCCTCCTTTGCAAATATTTAATAACTAGTAACTACTCATTCTATTGTCTTTGCTTAATGATAAGCGGCGCCATGGGGACGGTTCCACCGTCCCCTGTGGCTTATAGTATAATGCATGCTCTACTATTACAAGCTGTATAGAAGGTGAAAATAATAATGTTCTTAAACCATCATAACAATAATTTTGCTGTTAATGCCATTCGCTTTTAAAAAGGAGATAGAACTTTTATAAAAACAGCGCCGTTTTTCTTTATTCCAGGTCAGACTAGGTGTATAGTATAGATAAAGACATCACCTCATATTGCGTAGAGTATGATCAATAATAGGAGCTGAAACCCTAATGAAAGAAAATACCTTAAAGAAGATTTTACCGATCCTTTTGGCCCTAATAATATTGTCCTCCTTAGCCGGCTGTGCCCCTGAGGAAATAACAGATGAAGAAGAAGTAATGGAAATAAAATTCAGCACCTGGCATGTGCCAGCCAGTGCTGAATGCACAGCTGTTTGGGATCCCATGCTTGAGGAGCTGGAAAAACAAAGCGAAGGTAGGATAGAAACAACCACCTATTACGGTGGAGCACTGGGAGCTGGTGAAGATCATTACGACATTGTAGCCGACGGCCTTTCAGATATGGGCTATTTTACCGCTACCTGGACACCCGGCCGGTTTCCCTTAAGCGATGTCCTCTCTATGCCGGTTTTTGTTTACGGAAAAGATGTAGCCGTAGAAATAGGAAATGCTATGTATGAAAAAATACTTTACCAGGAATTTGAAGAAGTAAAAATATTAAACTTAAATGGCTGCATTCAATCTTACTTTTGGACGACTGAACCGGTGGAAACTCTAGAAGAGGTCCGGGGATTAAGAATGAGATCACCGGGGGGTTTGCAAACTTACATGATTGAAGCATTGGGCGCAGAACCCGTCTTTATGCCCCTGGGAGATGTTTACATGGCCATGGAGCTGGGCGACATCGACGGCATTGTAACCTGCCCCCAGCTTTATTATGCTTTTAGTCTTTATGAAGCAGCCAACCATGCCGTGGTTGCATCTTTCGGCTGTGTTACAGAAGGAGTGGCCATGAACCTGGATACTTACGAGCAAGCTCCGGAAGATCTAAAGTCGATTATCGATGAAGTAACAGATAACCCCTTTAAATTAACAGGAGGTTTAACAGTTGATGCCATTGACGAAATCATGCAAAACCTGGTTGAAGAAGGAGTAGAGTTTTACGAGCTGCCTGATGAAGAAGCACAGCGCTGGAACGACTTGTTTTCGGAAAAAGTTGTGCTCCGGTGGGTCAAACAAATGGAAGCCCAGGGTTTGCCTGGTGAAGAGGCCTTAAAGCTATACAAAGAAGAGCTCGACAAGCATGGAGTTGAATTCCCTGCTTACCCGGAAGATTGGAACTGATAAATCCGCCATTACTGTGAAAGGATACTATATTAATGCAGCGGCTGAAAGCAATAAAAAAAGCCATCCAAAAAACAACCTATTATTTTTGTGCCGTTAGCATGTTTGCGCTTATCCCCATGATGTTTCTTACAACCATAGATGTTATAGGCCGCTCCGTTTTTTCCTGGCCCATCAGCGGTGCTGTCGAACTGTCCCGCTATATGCTGGTTATAGTTATCCTGTTAGGTTTGGCCTATACTCAGCAAACCAAGGGGCATCCCCGGGTTACCCTTTTAGTTTCACGGTTTCCTCTGAAAATCCAGCTGGTTATTGAAATGCTGATTAACCTGTTAAATATGTTTATTGTTGTTATCCTGATATGGCAGGGCTGGGTTGTCGCCCACGGAGGAGCAGCTGCCATAGTCTCTGACGTTCTGCGTATTTCTCAATACCCTTTCAGGCTGCTGGTCTCTCTGGGCGGGACATTGCTTTTTTTAGAGCTGCTGGTTGACTTTATAACAGCGGCCAGTCGGCTTCTCGGCAAGAAATCAATAAAAACCGGGTATGATAAAACAGCCTCACCAGTTAAATAAGGAGGAACAATCTTGGATCCTGTTTATGTCGGTATAATCGGCACAATCATCGCCTTCCTTCTGCTCTTCCTGGGTATGCCCATTGCCCTGGCTCTGATGCTGGTCGGTTTTGCAGGCATCTGGCATTTGTCGTCACTTGGAGCAGCGCTTCCGGTAGCATCACGAACAATCTATGATGTGGCCAGCAATTATTCTTATATTGTTATCCCCCTTTTTCTCCTTATGGGCGCTTTTGCGACCAGCAGCAAATTGATTGAAAACCTCTACAGCACCTTTGATAAATGGCTGCGCCGTTTTCCCGGCGGCCTTGGCGCAGCAACTATTGCTGCCTGCGCCGGCTTTTCAGCCGTTTCGGGCTCTTCTGTAGCTACCGCTGCTGCAATGGGAGCTATAGCTTACCCAGAAATGAAAAAACATCATTACTCTCCACGTCTGGCCACAGGGACCATTGCCGCCGGAGGAACCCTGGGCTTTTTAATCCCGCCCAGTATCGGATTTGTAGTCTATGGGATGCTGGTTGAACAATCCATAGGGCGGCTGCTGATGGCAGGGGTTGTGCCCGGCCTGGTCCTGGCTGCCACCTTTGTGCTTATTATTATAATCCAGGTTAAAATAAACCCTGCATTGGCCCCCGGCAAACCGGAACCGGTTAGCTTCACAGAAAAAATCAGAGCATTAAAAGGTGTATGGGAAATCCTGCTGGTGTTTTTAATCGTCATGGGAGGCATTTATAGAGGGTGGTTCAGCCCGACGGAAGCAGGAGCTACCGGCGCTACGCTGCTCTTTTTTATAGCTCTGGCGAAAAGAAAACTAAATTTTAAAAGCCTGTTTCAGGCCATGCAGGAAACAATTCGAGTTTCTGTAATGGTTTTGTTTATGATAGCCGGAGCAACAGTTTTTAGCTATTTCCTGGCTATATCAACCATACCGGCCCAGCTGGCCGGTTGGGTCATACAGCTTGACGTTTCGCCCTTCGCGATTTTGGCAATAATTCTAATGATCTATTTTTTCCTTGGCTGTTTTATTGATGCAGTATCAATGATGGTCCTCACTTTGCCGGTTATCTACCCTTTAATTTTAGCCCTGGGTTTTGATCCCATCTTTTTTGGGGTTGTATGTGTTTTGATGATGCAAGTGGGCTTGATTACACCACCCATGGGCCTTAACTTATACACTATTGCGGGCACCATAAGAGAGGTTCCGCTGGAAGAAATATTTATGGGAGCCCTGCCCTTTGTAATCCCTATTTTTGTAATAGTAATCTTAATAACCATCTTTCCCCAAATTGCCCTTTTTTTACCGGAAGCAATGCTCGGCAGACAGTAAGACAGGGAGTAAAAATTATGAACTATAAAATGCAGGTTTTAGCAACTTCTTACTGGCTATTATCATAACGATAATCTTTACTATTGTTGTCCTTTCCCATCGGTAAAGCCCGGCCAGATTACAAGAAAGGGCGGTCTTAAATATGACAAGAGTGATAGTTTTTATTACAGCATGCACAGCATTGGTTCTTATAGCCATAGCAGACCCATTTTATGCTGCTTCTGTTGAAAATCTCGATACCGGTGCGGTAGATGCCTATATCGAAAAGGAAATGCGCGCTTCCCGCATCCCCGGGCTTGCCCTTGGAATCGTTCAAGATGGTGAAATCATCTATCTAAAGGGATACGGAAGCGCGGGAAGCGGGAGAGAGGTTGCGCCCGAAACCCCTTTCATAATTGGCTCCTTGAGCAAATCGTTTACTGCAGCAGCCGCCATGCAACTGGTTGAAACCGGCAAACTTGAACTTGACGAGCCGGTAAAAACATACCTGCCCTGGTTCAGCATGGCTGGCGAATATGATGCGGATGAAATAACTGTACGCCATCTTCTGGTACAGACCAGCGGCATTCCCAACCTGGCCGGAGTTACCAGCCTGGCCGAAAGCAGCACCAAACGCCTGGAAGAAGAAGTAAGAGGTTTAAGCAATACCTCCCTGGAACACAGACCGGGTGAAGCCTATATATATTCCAACGCCAATTATCTTATTTTAGGCCTGCTCATTGAAGCAGTAACCGGGCAGGATTATTCCGAATATGTCCATTCCAGTTTATTTGAATCCCTGGCAATGGAAAACAGTTACCTTTCCAAACATGAAGGTGAAACCGGCAGTATGGCTTCCGGGCACGTTCGCTGGTTCGGGACTGCCATAGAATCCGATGTCCAGTACCTGGACAACTCTTTAGCCGCCGGGTTTATTATATCGAGCGCAGAGGATATGTGCCGCTATATGTTAATGCATATAAACCAGGGCAGCTATAAGGGGATTGATGTGCTTTCCACAGGCAGCGTCAATGAAATCCACCGGCCGGGAATAGTCACAGAGGACGGCGGCGGTTATGCCATGGGCCTTTTGAAAAGAATAGAAAATGACACCGTGATCATGAACCATGATGGATCCACTCAGGGCTTTAATGCCGCAATGGCCTTTTCTCCTGAAGATCAGTGGGCGGTAGTGGTCCTAACCAACACCAGCGGCCAGATTGAAATACCGGCCGGCTCCATAACCATGGGTGTGGCAGAGTTTTTGATGGGAAGGGAACCGGTAAACAGCTCCAGGGTACCATTTTTTATATACCTGACCCTGCTAATATTAATACTCATGCTCATATCTTTAGTGATCAGATCTATCATTATCCTTCCCCGTAAATGGGGAAATAACATTAAAGCCAAACGCCCCCGGGGAATTCCCAGCCTGCTCAGAAAAGTAATCCTGCCTCTGCTGCTGGAACTTTTCGTACCATTTATCATTTTGTATTACATTCCTGCCGGTGCCGGTTTTTCAGTCTGGCAGCTGCTGGCCCTGTTTCACCCGGACCTGGTTTATGGGATCATCCTGCTATCCTTACTGATGCTGGCTAAAGCTTTATGGCGCGCTTTCATCGCTATTAAAATTCTATCAGCCCCGGGCCGAGCCTGATCAGAAAATAGAAATAAGACTGCCCCAAACAACAAAAAGACTTCCACTTATTATTTCCTATATGAAGCGGAAGCCTTTTGGTGATTTGTTTTATATTCCCTGCGGCATGCAGTGTGAAACCCTTACTCTTTACCAGTGGTATTTAAAAAAGTTGGCCTCCTGTTCGTAAGGTTTAACAAGATCTTCCAGGCGCTTAATTTCATCAGCGGGCAGTTTTTTAAAATCAGCGGCTATGCAGGCATTCTCATCCACCTCATCCTGATTGGAAATACCTACAATGGCTGTACTGATGGGAAATGAAAATACATAATCAAGAGCCTGCTTCATGTTTTGAAGGCCACTTTCTTGGAAAATGCGCCCCCTGGCGGTAACTTTCATTGCTATGATGCCCATGTCCTTATTAACCGCTTCCTGGAGCAGTTTTTCCTGAAACGGGACATAATGAATATCTCCGGCATTAAAGCTCATTAAGAGGCAATCAAAGGGGTACTCATTGATACCCTGCAGCAGGATATCGGGGTCCTTGTGGCTGGTAATTCCCATATAACGTATTACCCCTTCGTCTTTGAGTTTTTCCAGGGCTTTAATGGCACCGCTTTCAGCAAAGATGCTTTCCAGGTCTCCTGCAGTCCGCACATTGTGGAGCTGATATAGATCAATGTGATCGGTGCGCAGGCGGTTCAAACTTTGTTCAATCAAGCGCATGGTACCATCATAGCTGCGGTCGCCGGTTTTAGTGGCTAAAAATACTTCTTCACGGCGGTATTCCATTACCAGACCAATATTGCTTTCACTGCCGCCCCCGCCGTAAGTCGGAGCGGTATCGATATAGTTGACTCCTTTATCGATAGCCCTGTTGATGATTTCTTCAGCTTCATCAGCCCGGCCTGATTGCTCTACGGTTGCTTCACCACCCAGGCTAAAAAGAGAAACAGCATAACCGGTTTTGCCCAGTGTCCTGCGGGGGATCATTTTATCACCCTCCTCGGGGCCAGTATCTTTTTTACCCTCTTCCTTCTCTTTCTTTTCTTCCTTATCATCTGCTCTTTCATTTCCAACAGCAATGTCATGCTCTTCCGCTTTTTCAGAAGCAGTCTCTTCCTCTTCATCCCATAAGCGGTAAGCAAGGCCGCCTAAACCGACAAACACTAAGATCGCAGCCAGCCAACCAATCATTTTCTTTATGAAAATCCGGCGTTTCATGTTACAACCCTCCCGGTAATCTTACAATTACTTGATCAATACTATAACATGTATGGCTGCACATTTCACATCATCGCTGCGGCAGCTGCTGGCCAGACCAACCTTTCTACCTGCAAAGCTATAGTGGGGTATAGATCTTAATATGATCATTCAATTGCAAAAGTTCATTTTCCTTTTGGATTTGAGTTAAAAGATCTATAGCGTCTGATTGAAAACAGGATACCAGGCGGATTATGAAGAAATACTTAGCAATTGAAAAACAATGTAAGAACCCTATTATACTTACAGGAGAGATGATCATGTTAAATAGCTATGGCTTTCACCTACCCACCAGGATCAAAATCGGAACAGGAATACTAAAGGAAGCCGGTAAACTGGCGGCTGAAATAACAACTGGCAGGAGAGCTTTTATTGTAACCGATCCCGGGGTAAAAGCAGCCGGGATTGCCGGCAGGGTAAAATCCTCCCTGACTGACGCGGGATTTGATTGTTATTTGTATGAAGAAGTTAAACCCAATCCCAAAGATAAAGACTGTGAAAGAGGCGGTAAAGAAGCCCGGAACTTTGAAGCCGATCTTATAGTGGCCGTGGGAGGTGGCTCGGTTATAGATTCAGCCAAGGCCATTGCCCTGCTGCAAACCTTTGGCGGTTCGCTGGCTGCTTATGAAGGCCGGGGCACTGTACCTGGAGCATTAACTCCGGTTATTGCCATACCGACTACGGCGGGAACCGGCTCGGAAGTTACCAGGTCAGCGGTAATCAATGATACAAAGCGCAGCATCAAAATATCAGTTAAAGACATAAAGCTCACCCCAAAGCTGGCCGTAGTAGATCCCGAAACCACCTATACTCTGCCTGTAGGGTTGACTGCTTCTACCGGTATGGATGCCCTAATCCATGCCATCGAAGCTTATACCTGCCGTAAAGCCAATCCCTTTTCAGACGCTATGGCTCTGGCCGCCATGGAAAAGCTGTATCCTGCACTACCGGTAGTAGTAGATAATGGCAGCAACAAGGCAGCCCGCACCGATATGATGATCGGCTCTGTCATGGCCGGTATCGCTTTTTCTCATGCCGATGTGGGCGCCGTCCACTGTCTGGCTGAAGCTGTGGGCGGCCTGTATGATACAGCACACGGCATCGCCAACTCCATCTTTTTACCTTCAGTTACCGCCTTCAATGCCGAAGCAGCCCCGGTGCGCCATGCCCGCGCAGCGTCAGCCTGTGGATTGGATATAACAAACTTAAGGCCAGAAGAAGCTTCCAGGAGGCTGGCGCAAGAACTGGCTCATATTTCATCAGAAATTGGCATCCCAAAGTTCAGCGAACTGGAGAAAATTAATCCTCAAGATTTTGAATACCTGGCCGAAATATCTGAACAAAACGGCTCATCTGAAAGTAACTGCCGCTCTATAAGAAAAAACGACTATCTGAAAATATTGCAGGACTGTTATAACAACTGAAAAATAAAAAAGCAGAGTCAATATCCAGTAATTAAGGCAGAGACCAGGATGCGGGTAGGCGCAGGGCAGGAAAATCAAGATCAGATATAACCTGCAGAGCCCCGCCTTCGGCCATTGCAAAGTTAACAATTACTAAATTGACAGAACGCCTTAATCTATGAGCATATACCGAAGGAAACAAACATCAAACGGCAAATGGTCAAATGTTTTTCGACCCGATTCAACAAACCCGAGGCTTTTATACCAGTTTTTAAGGATTTCATGTTCATCAATAATTGCTATAGAAATATTTGTCCCGCCTTCTTCTTTGACCCTCCTTAAAGAATCAAGCACCAGTCTCCTGCCGAAACCCTGCTGTCTTTTCTCGGGGACAACAGCAAGCCTTTCCAGGTAATAGGTTTGCTGCCAGGCTTTTTCAAGAGCGTAACAGCCAATTATAATTTCCTGTTCATAACAGCCATAGTAATTAATATCCTTTTTTTCTGCGCTTTTCAACAATGCCTCTTTATTGATAAAAGCAGGATTGCTTGGGGCGTTATCAGGAGTAATATTGAAATCATCGGCCACCGTAATAAAAGATTTCCTGATTACTGCTACCAATTGTTCTATCTCTGTATTTAAATCTATTTTTCTTATAATCAAAAAGCTTCACTCCCCGTATAAATTAATCAAGAAGGCTATAACCAGTTGACAGACACTGTAAAGTGTTACCTTACAATTTAGCGTTTAGGTTCTAAGCGCTAAATTTACGCGCAAATTTGGCAAGGCTTTTTTAGCAATCCCTTATGCATCCTTTTAATAATACGGGGACGGTTCCATCGTCTTCCCTTCGACCTACGCTGCGCTCCGGGACGCTCGAATCGTCCCCTTGGTGCCGCTTATCATTCAACAAGGGCCATAGGCTGAGTAGTTACAAGAAACTTTAATCAGCTGCCATAAAGTTTTTCTTCTTCCAGCAGGGCTTCCTGAACTTCTTTTTCCGGGTAGCCGCGGAAAGTTATAAAAGCCCCAAAGCTGGCCAGGGCAACCAACAATAAAGTAAGCTGCACTCCCAGCGGATCTGCAATATCCCGCCCAAAAACCGATAGCAGGAACCCAAAGACTGCACCGGCGATGGCAATAGTTATTTTCAAAGGAACCGCCCGCGCTCCGAAAAATATCGCTTCCCGGCGGCCGCCGGTCTGGATAGCCTGTGAACGGGCTATCTCAGCAATAGTAGGATTTACCAGGATGCTGAAAGCAGCTGTCGGAACCCCGGCCAGAGTGAATAAAGCCACCCCAATGTAAAAAGCAATACCTGACATGTTAAAGCTGAGTAAGAATATGCCCAGGGTACATAAAGCCAGAACAAGCGCAGAGATGCTCAAGATTTTACCTTTTCCATGCTTTTTGGCAGCAGCATTAATCAGGGGAAAGGCTAAGAGGGCCGTCCCAAAAACAAGCACGGCCAAAACGGTCATAAACCTCTGTTCCTGCCGGAATATGACCACAGTGTAATAAAGCATGCCCAGGGTGACCAGGTTCATGGAAAACTGCATGAAAACTTCACCAAGGACAAAACGGCGGAAGGGAAGTACTTTTAAGGTTTGAAGCATTGATTGTCGAAGCCCCAACCGTTCAGAAGTAACCGGGCAGCAATGCTTTGTTTCATTAAAACTCAAAGCAGCAGCAAGCAATAAAAGCATTGCGGGAAAAGCTCCCAGGGTAACAGCAAAGCGATATGATGCACGCAGCTCCATTCCGGCATCCTGGAGGCGGCTAACCAGCTCAGGAAATATGACGGTAACAAGAATCATACCCATCAGGCCGAAAAGGGCAACAAAAGTTGAAAGGTTAATCCGAATGGCATCTGTATGACCCAGCTCAGATAGCAATGATAAATAAGGGTTAACATAGGCTGTAAAAGCCAGATAGAATAAGCCCATCATTAAAGCCAGCCAAATACCATTGACAATATGTTCCTGACCGGGATAGGGTGGGTTAAAAATAAGAATGGTAAAAGCAGCCAAAGGCACAGCACTGAATAATAAAAAGGGTTTGCGCCTGCCCATACCCAATCGCAAATTATCGCTAATGGTAGCAACAACCGGATCTGCTGCTGCATCGACAATTCTGCCCAGTGCCAGAGCAGCTCCCAGAACTGTGACCAGCCCCATAAAAGTCTCTTCAGGAACCAGGTTTGGCAGGTTGTACTCCCTGGGAGGCAAGAAATAGAAAGGAACGTAGAGCAAAATCAACCTTTCCAGCATGGTAAAAGCAGCGCTCCCCCCGGCATAGATTAACCGTGCAGTCCTTGTCAAACTGATGGCAAGATGATTAGCCACTTAATACCTCCACCTGGATTCTTATTCATGCTGCTCGGCACATTAATGACAGTATAAGCCACAGGGGACGGTTCCACCGTCTCCCTTTCGGCCTTAAAGCTATGCTTTAAGGGACTTTCGAACCGTCCGCATGGCGCCGCTTATCATTAAGCAAAGACAATAGGCTGAGTAGTTTAGATAAATAAAAAGAAGCAATACCTGTTATTTAAAGCCTATTATCCTGATCTAAAGGTCCTCTTATGGCATGACGGTAAAGGCCTTTGCCATTTTGTCAACTGTATTATAACAAAAGGCAGCTCAAACTAGCATTGAACTGCCCGGACCAGGTTTGCTCAAAAATATTAATGCCTGGATTATTCAATAATCATAGAATCGTTGCTTTCATCCCAGCTTAGCCCTTTATCGATGGCGAACTCCTGCGGCTCTTTAAGCATGGGATATACTTTAATTTTTTTCGCTTCCAAATCAAGGGTATATTTAGTAATATTGTCTGCAATTTTATTTTCTTCTTCTGCGCTGCCTTTGTATAAAGTGATCATGCACATAGCTTATTAAACCTCCCAATTTTGGCATTATGCCGTTTTAACTGCTGCAGCTTTATTAAAAAATATCTTTAAGCTCTATATTATAATTATAGATCTTTTTATCAGCGGAGGAAAGCATAAAATCATTATTCGGCGACTCCTAAACAAAGCAGCTCCTGTTCCTTTCTGGGAATTCAGTTTTAACACCTTAAGCGGGTCTCGTTCTATTTCTAATCCCTGTAATTTATTTAAACCGATCTAAAGTCTCCACGGCCAATGATTGTTAGCATTTTTATGAAAATATCTCAGCTTTAACGGCCTTGTTTTTATGCTTTAGCCAGGTTATTGTTATAAACCATATTAAGAAGGCTATTCTTTTGTTATAATAAAAGCAAATATGAATTATGACTTGCCTGATAATTATACAACCTGTTTAAAGGCGGTATTTTTACCTCCCTTAGATAAACTAAGGAGTGTTTCTGTTGAATAGCGATTTGATTGGAACCATAATTTTAATGACCTATTATGTGTTTGTGGTGGCTTTATTGCCGGTATTGTTTAAATACTGGTTTAAAATTCCCACTGAATACGTACGAAAAATGCACCATGTGGGATACAGCCTTTCCATATTTATACTACTTCAATTGTTCAGCACCTGGTATATGGCTGTTGGAGCTGCCTTTTTACTGGTAATTCTCGGCTATCCAGCCCTTTTATTGCTTGAAAAAACAGCTGTTTATAAAAGATTGTTTGTCGATCGATCCAAAAACAAGGGTGAGCTTCGCAAACAACTCATCTATGTACAGCTCAGTTTTGCCCTGCTCATTTATATTTTCTGGGGCTTGCTGGGAACCAGCTGGCACTATATTGCCGCTGTGGCTGTAATGGCCTGGGGATTTGGTGATGCTGCTGCCGCCCTGGTAGGTACAAGCATTGGTCGACGTAGATTAATCCACCGCTATATAGAAAGAGCAAAAACCATTGAAGGAACCGCTGCCATGATCGCCACCGCCTCTGTTGCCCTCTTTTTAACCCTGGTTTTTTATGCCGGGTTATCATGGCTGCCCAGTTTACTCATAACCATTGTAGCCGCTCCCGTATGTGGGATACTAGAGCTATTCTCCAAGAAAGGGCTGGATACACTCACGGTTCCGCTTGGCACTTCATTTATCATTCTACCTTTAGCCTATTTGTTTATGTTCCTGGGGTGGTAGAATGACCCCGCTATCAGAAGAGCAAATTGCCAGCCGCGAAAAAACTTTGATCACAGCCTTGCTTCTTAGTATGTGGGCCCCTCTGACAACAGGTATAGCTGTAATTTTAAGCCAATCCACTACCCAACTGGCAGACTTTATCCGCCGCAGTGTTGAGTTAATCGCCCTGTTTATATCCTGGAGGGTCTTCCGCTCCGTGGAAAAAGGACAGAAAGTAAGTTTCGAAAAAAAAGCACGTCTGGAGAAAATAGCCGGGCTGAGCGTAGCCATAGCTTTATGCACCTCCGGGTTGATCATGTTTATGATCACCCTGGTCCGGATGGATACTTTTGAACCGGGAGGAAATGTCTACCCCGGCTTGGCCATCGCCACACTGGGCTTAATCACAAACTCCTGGTTCTGGCGTCGATACACCAAAATGACAGCCGAGCAATACAACCCGGTCATCGATTCGCAGCGCATGATGTACCGGGCTAAAACCGTAGTCGATTTTTGCGTTATCGCTGCCCTTTCTGCTGTGGTGATTGATCCTGCTTCGCCAGCTACCCGTTATATAGATGCCCTGGGATCATTAGCAGTTTCCATTTACCTGGTTTGGAGCGGTATTGGAACCTTAAAAACAAACCTGAAATTAAAACTCAGGCGAGCCATCAGGTGAAGGCTCGGAATTGCCGGTAAAGCGAGCTCTGAAGCGAACAACCTGGCAGGGCCTGGTGCTTCATGGTTTAAAAGCCGGCTTATAACGGCAATATTCTGCCCATACCTTTATCCAGGGCCCGTCTGAAGACTTCCTTGCCAACCACTACGTCACATACCGCCATACCGATATTACTGCATACTATCAGTTCATCAGGGTTTTCTCGACCCGGACTTGCGTTTGCTAACATTTCACCTGTTTCGCAGGAAATATCAGGCAGTCCACCAGGGAAATATCCCATTTCAGCAAAAAGTTGATGCTCTTCAGCGCTGTCAACAATATACTTATCCGCTCTTTTCGATATGGCAGGATCCCAGAAGGTATTAAGATCACAGGGCAAGATAGTTTGCCCCCCCGATACCCATTCATCTTTGACAACAGATAACTGCTCCAGCAGAATAACTGTTGCAGAGCTCATAACTTCGCAATTCCTGGCTACTGTTTCGGGATCTTGAGCACAAATTATTTCAGCATTAATTTCCGGCTGCACTGTTTTAACCAGATTATCCATGACCTCTTCCTTGATGTCGTATACATATACTTTTTTCAAGTTTGGCAGGGTGTGGACTATAAAACGGCAGTGTTCAACCCCCTGTACGCCGCAGCCATACATCCCAAAAGTTTCGGCATCAGGATGAAGGACTTTAGCAGCCAGGCTGGTAACAGCCGGGGTACGCATGGCCGTTACCCAGGTTGCGTCCATCAAAGCCAGCGGGCAACCCGATTCCACATCGTTTATGATCAAAAGTCCGGTGGTCTGGGGCAAGTTAAATTTTGAAGGGTTGGAAGGATAACATTCAATCCACTTCAAACCCACCACATTCCTGGAAGGAACATAGGCCGGCATGGCATGGTAAAAAACCTCTTCATAGGGATGCACCCCTATTTTAGCCGGCATCTCATATTCTTTTTTGCCGTGAGCAATTAAGGCACTTTGAGTCAAAGCGAGAATGTCTTCAATTGAAGGCCCGGCTTTTTTTACATCTTCGAGAGTTAAATAAAGCATTTCCTTACCAATATTCAGCTTTTCCATAATCCAGTCACGCTCATTTGCTGGATCCATACTGATACCCCCCTTATTTAATTTTTACCTGAAAAAGGAGTCACCTTAGATTTATTGCTCATCATCGGCCTTAAAGCTGCGCTTTAAGGGACGTTCGGAACGCTGCTGTTAAGCGGGTTTAAAATTCACAGGAATTGACTGTTCGGGGAAAGGGGATTACGTCCCTGATGTTACTCACTCCAGTTAAATACATCAGGATCCTTTCAAACCCCAGTCCAAACCCGGCATGCTTCACTCCACCATATTTTCGCAGTTCCATGTACCACCAAAGGTCATTTTTGTTGATCTTAAAATGAGCCATATTTTGCTCCAAAACATGGGCCCGCTCTTCTCTCTGGCTGCCGCCGATTATTTCCCCCACTCCGGGGACCAGTAAATCCATGGCAGCAACCGTATTTTGATCATCATTCACCCGCATGTAAAAAGCTTTAATATCTCTGGGATAACCGGTCACGAAAACCGGCTTTTGATAGATTGTTTCGGTCAGGCATCTTTCATGTTCGGTTTGCAAATCTTTACCCCATTCTACGGGGTATTCAAATTTTTGCTTTATTTTTTTCAAGGCTTCAATCGCTTCTGCATAGGTAATACGGGCAAATTCAGCATTCGCGATCTGTTTTAGCTTTTCTTTCAATCCCTTATCAACAAACTGATTAAAAAAGTCCATTTCTGTTACTGCCTTGTCGAGCAGGTAGTTGATCAGGTACTTAACCATCTCTTCAGCCAGATCCATATTATCTTTTAAATCAGCAAAGGCAATCTCCGGTTCAATCATCCAAAACTCGGCCGCATGGCGGGGAGTGTTGGAGTTTTCAGCCCGGAAGGTCGGCCCAAAAGTATAAACATCCTTAAATGCCAGGGCAAATATTTCTGCTTCCAGCTGGCCGCTGACAGTAAGGTTGGTTTTTTTACCGAAAAAGTCGCTGGAATAATCAACCTTCCCACTGTCTTTAAGAGGGGGATCTTTGGGATCGAGGGTAGTAACCCGGAAAAGTTCACCTGCCCCTTCAGCGTCATTGGCAGTAATAATAGGAGAATGTAAATAAACAAACCCTCGTTCCTGAAAAAATTGATGGACGGCATAAGCCAGCAGAGATCGGACCCTGAAAACGGCATTGAACAGGTTGGTCCGGGGGCGCAGGTGGGCCATCTCTCTTAAGAATTCCCGGCTGTGCCTTTTGGGCTGAATCGGATAATCGGAAGGAGAGTCGCCTTCTAACTGTACCTCGGTCGCTTTAATTTCAAAGAGCTGTCTTGCTTCGGGTGTGAGCACCAGTTTCCCGGTGGCCTGAATAGCAGAACCAACCCTCATTGCCGCAATCTGATCGTAGTTTGGCAGTAATTCTCTTTCATAAACAATCTGGATTGTATTAAAGTGGGTTCCGTCATTGAGGGCTATAAACCCGAAAGATTTTTGATCCCGGTTATTTCTGACCCAGCCGTTCACCGTTACTTCTTTTTCCGCAAATTCTTCTGCATCGGCAACCAGCTGCCTGACTGTTACTTTATCCATCCTTATCCCCCTTAATCTTTGCGATCATCCTAAGCCATCATTCACAATTTACGTCGAAGAATCAAAGTTTAGCGGCTGCAACAATTACAAAAACCACAGCGATTATTATTAGTGTTTCAGCAAACCTTTCCTGGTTATTTTTCCACTTTCCTCTACCCTACTTTTTCTTGATCTTAGCCCAGCTGTCTTTAAGGGGAACGATGCGATTAAAAACCAGTTTATCATCTTTTGTAGCTACAGGATCATAGTAAAAGTAGCCTTTGCGCAGGAATTGAAAACGAGAACCCGGATCCGCTGCAGCGACGGCCGGTTCGGATGGAACATTTTCACAAACCAGAAGCGACCGCGGATTAATATTATCAGTAAAATCTACATCTTTTTCTTCCTCAGGGTTTTCAATACTAAAAAGGTTATCGTATAGATTTACCTTGATCCAGGCAGCATGTACAACAGAAACCCAGTGGATAACCCCTTTAACTTTCTTGCCGCTGGTATCGGCTCCACTTTTGGTCTGAGGATCGTAACTGCAGCGCAGCTCGACAACATTACCCTCGCTGTCTTTAATCACTTCTTCACATTGGATGATATATGCTCCCTTGAGGCGGACTTCCCTGCCCGGAGCCAGCCGGAAAAATTTTTTCGGCGGGTCTTCCATAAAATCGTCCCGCTCGATATAGAGGGTCCTGCTGAAAGGTACTTTCCTGGTTCCGGCACTTTCATCGCCGGGGATATTTTCCATTTCGGTCATTTCAGTATTACCTTCCGGCCAGTTTGTAATAACCAGCTTGATCGGATCGAGCACAGCCATCAAACGCGGTGCAGAAGTTTCAAGTTCTTCACGGATACAGTGTTCAAGCAAAGCCAGGTCGGCTGTGCTGTCGGCCCGTGAAACTCCCACCCGTTCCTGGAAGTCGGCGATGGAAGTAGGAGAAAAACCTCTCCTGCGCATACCGGCAATGGTCGGCATGCGGGGATCATCCCAGCTCTCTACATATTTTTCCTCCACCAAGCGGCGCAGTTTACGCTTGCTCATAACAGTATAGGTCAGGTTTAAACGGGCAAATTCAGTCTGCCGGGATCGAAACGCGATTGCTTCAGGATAGAGTGCCACTGCATTATCGACAATCCAATCATATAGCGGGCGGTGATCAGTATATTCTATTGAACAAAGCGAATGAGTGATGCCCTCGTGAGCGTCGGAAAAAGGATGATCAAAATCATACATAGGATAAATACACCATTTATCACCGGTCCGGTGATGAGCCGAATGCAAGATCCGGTAAAGAACAGGGTCACGCATGTTCAGGTTACCCGCAGCCATGTCAATCCTGGCCCGAAGCACCCGGCTGCCGTCTGGAAACTCACCACTGCGCATCCGCTTGAAAAGATCGAGATTCTCTTCCACAGAACGGTTGCGGTAAGGGCTTTCTTTTCCCGGTTCAGTTAAAGTTCCCCGGTACTCTCTGATCTGCTCCTGGTCCAAATCACAGACATAAGCCTTTCCGGCTTTGATCAGACGCAGGGCAAATTCATATTTTGCTTCAAAATAGTCTGAGCTGAAAAAAAGACGTTCTTGCCAGTCTGCACCCAACCAGCGCAGATCTTCCATAATCGAATCGACAAATTCCTGCTCTTCTTTGATCGGGTTGGTATCATCAAAACGAAGGTTAAACTTGCCGCCAAAAATCTTAGCCAGCCTATAGTTGAGCAGAACTGCCCGGGCATGGCCGATATGCAGGTATCCATTAGGTTCAGGGGGGAAACGGGTATGCACGCATTTATCACCGAGCACTCCTTTTTCCAAATCTTCTTTGATCATGTTGTAAATAAAATTAGTCATAACTGCGGTTTCGGTTTCTTTAGCCATATCAATCACCTTTTTAATCTTTCGGAACCGGCACTGCGGCCCTTATTATTATCTCTTAAGCATCCCCACAAGTTGAAGCTGAATATATTTTAATTCAACGACCAGGCTTAAAAACCTTCCTTACCGGTCATATTAGCTTATTCAATTAGCGCTTTATAACTGGAAGCAGGAAAATGGCAACAGCCATGATAAAACACAATGTCCCTGCAATCATTAACAGATCGCCATCGCGAATAGATGCTATGAGATAAATGATCCCGCATAGCAGAAACAACAGCCAGCCAGTTAAATGCAAACGGGGGTTCATTGTTTATTCCACCGTCACGCTTTTCGCCAGATTACGGGGCTTATCAACTGAACAGTCCCTGGTGACAGCAGTGTAATAGGCAATCAACTGAGTAGGAACTACACTTAAAACCGGGGTCAAAACATCTATTACTGCCGGTAAGTAAAAAACAGATTCGACCTGCCTGGAAACATCGTCAAAGTCTTCCCGGGTTATGGCAAAAACTGCTCCACCCCGGGCATTGACTACCTGAATATTGCTCAGGGTTTTATCAAGAATTGCTTCCTGGGTAGCCAGGGCAACTACCGGCATTCCTTCTTCAATCAAGGCCAACGGGCCATGTTTAAGTTCACCGGCGGCACATGCCTCGGCGTGAATGTAGGATATTTCTTTAAGCTTTAAAGCTCCCTCCATGGCTACAGGATAATCCAGGTTGCGGCCTATAAAAAAAGCATTGTTCCATTTAACAAGGTGTTCACAGTAAGTTTTTATTGCTGCCCTGCTCTCTTCAGATAAAATCTGTTTTAACTGTCCCGGAATAGCCAGTAACCCTTGAACCAGCTCAGCGGCTTGCCGCGGTTCAATATTTTTTCGAGCTTGACCAAAAAAGGCGGCAACCAGGTACAACGCTATCAACTGCGTTACATAAGCCTTAGTGGAAGCAACCGCTATTTCAGGTCCGGCCCAGGTATACAGGACCCGGTCTGCTTCCCGAGAAACGCTGCTTCCAACCACATTGGTTATGGCCAGAACTTTAAGCCCTTTAGATCGGGCCATCCGCAAACCGGCCAGGGTATCGGCAGTTTCGCCAGACTGGCTGATCACAATGGCCAACTGGTTGGGATTAAGAAGCGGATCGCGATAGCGAAACTCTGAGGCAACATCAACTTCTACAGGTATGCCGGCAATTTTTTCAATAGCCATTTTACCGATCAATCCGGCATGATAAGCGGTGCCGCAGGCAATAATAAAGATCTTTTCTATTTTAGATAGCTCTTGAGCTGAAAACTCTAATTCCGTCAGATCAACTTTGTTGGCTTCTAAATCCACCCTTTGACGTAAAGTCTCTCGCACGGCATCGGGCTGCTCCATGATTTCTTTGAGCATAAAATGATCATAGCCGCCTTTTTCAGCGGCCTCCTGATCCCAGGTTACTTCAAAAATATCCTTTTCAACAGGCAAACCCTCTTTATCGAAAAGCTCAACCTTTTCAGAAGTAATCGAGGCAAATTCACCGTCGTCCATAATACAGGTTTTACGGGTATGCGCAAGCAGGGCCGGGATATCAGAAGCAACATAGTTTTCTCCCTCGCCAAGCCCGATAATCAAAGGGCTGTCTTGACGGGCGCATACCAGCAAATCAGGCTCTTTAGAGCAAGCCACTACAAGAGCGTAAGAACCTTCAACTTCAGACATTGCCCTGCGTACCGTTTTTAGCAAATCACCATCATAATAATATTCAATTAAATGAGCCAGTACTTCACTGTCAGTTTCAGAACGGAATTTGATACCGGCCTCTTCACTTAAACGCTTGCGTAAAACGCGGTGATTTTCAATAATACCATTGTGGACGACTACAATTTCACCGGAAGCGCTGCTGTGAGGATGGGCATTCATATCGGTTGGCGGGCCGTGGGTGGCCCAGCGGGTATGCCCCACACCTGCCCTGAAAGTTTTATGTTTATCTTCGAGCAATTTTTCCAGGTCAGCAACTGAACCGGCCGCCTTAGTGATAATTAACTGCCCGTTTTCATGGAAGGCTACACCGGCAGAATCATACCCACGGTATTCCAACTTCTTCAAACCTTCAATCAAAACCAGGCCTGCAGCCCTGGTTCCGATATAGCCGACTATACCGCACATATATTGTCCCCCCGTATTTTTTTAAGATTGGTTTCAGTCTGCATCACTGGCCGTTGTTTAACTTAACAGACTGCATTAACTGCTCAGGCGTAGTCCGCCAAGCCACAGTGGATGTTTCCATCGTTTGCCCTTCGGCTTTAAAGCTAAGCTTAAAGGGACGCTCAAACCACTCCCATAGCGCCGCTTATCATTCAACAAGGGCAATAGGCTGAGTAGCTACCAGGTTGCTAATAAATATGTTCACCTTCAGGACTGCTCTTTGCTAATAATATCAGCCAGTTCATTGGCATACTCTTTAAGTTTATCTTCATCAAGAGAAGCTTCTACCATAACTCTGATTTTTGTTTCGGTGCCGGAAGGCCGAACCAGGATCCGTCCCCGTTTTCCCAGCTCTTGTTCAATTTTTTTTATGGCATCTGTTATACGTTTATTCTCATGAAACCCTTTTTTGGTAGCCACCTTTTGATTGACTAAAACCTGCGGCAGCCGCTCCAGGCGAGAAGCAAGTTTGGAAAGCGGTTGGGATTGATCTTTAATTACATTTAGTAATTTAAGTGCTGTAAGGAGGCCATCGCCGGTAGTGGCATGGTCGGAAAAAATGATATGACCGGATTGCTCACCGCCGAGGTTATAACCATCTTCGATCATTTTTTCTAAAACATAACGGTCTCCCACTTTTGTGCGTATTACTTTCAGGCCGTGCTTTTCAGCTAAAATATCTAATCCACCATTACTCATAACTGTAGCCACCAGGGTGTTTTGCTTGAGGCCGTTTTTTTGAGCCATATCAATGGCACAGATAATCATAACAGCATCGCCATCAACAATATGACCTTTTTCATCAACAGCTATAAGGCGATCGGCATCGCCATCGAAAGCCAGCCCCAGGGACGCACCGGTATTAAGTACTTCTTGCTGCAGGTCGGCGGTATCGGTAGCACCGCAGGCAACATTTATCCTGCTGCCATCAGGTTCGTTATGAATCGTTATAACTTCAGCCCCAAGCTGCTGCAACAATTCCCCGGCCACTCTGCTGGCAGCGCCATGCGCGCAATCAATTACCAGTTTCAAGCCTTCAAGGGAAGCAGAATTTGTTTTCAAATGATCAAAATATTCTTGAACGGCCTGGCCATCATAAAATGCCTGACCGAGTGCGAACCCTTCCGGACGGGGCAAATTATCATTTTTCTGCCAGTAATATTTTTCAATTTCAACTTCCTGGGAGTCTGGCAACTTAAAACCGCTATTAGAAAATATTTTCAAGCCATTATCTTCAATTGGATTATGGGAAGCCGAGATCATTATCCCAGCTGATGCCTCTAAAGATTTAGTAAGATAAGCTACTGCCGGGGTGGAAATAACGCCGAGCTGGCGCACTTCACCTCCAACAGAATTAATACCCGCAGTAAGGGCGCCTTCAAGCATAGTCCCTGATAAGCGGGTATCCCGGCCAATAACAAATAATTGATTTTCATTATTTTGGCCCAGCATCCAGGCCGTAATTCTACCAATTCTATAAGCGAGTTCAGGGGTTAAATCCCGATTGGCCACCCCTCTAATACCATCTGTTCCAAATAGTTTTTCCAATAGCAGCCCTCCTGTGCAGGTTCAATATAAATTCTCAAAGTAACTACTCAGCCTATTGCCCTTGTTGAATGATAGGCGGCACCATGGGGACGGTTCGAGCGTCCCGAAGCGCAGCGCAGGCCGCAGTGAAGACAATGGAACCGTCCCCGCGGCTTTGAAATCCAACCTTTCATGGCACCGGCCTGTAGGGGTTAAGATTACAAGTTTAAGCTTCCTCTTCTTCCTCTTCTTGCCCGTTTTCAGCTTCTTCCTCTTCATCAGGTTCTTCTTCCGGCTCAGGTTCTTCAATCCGTTCGAATTCTACCCTGATGATAACGGATTCAGGATCAATTAAAACATTGGCCATCGGTGTTTCTGCATCATCGTAAGCGGTTGGTTGCAGTTCAATTCTCTCCACATATTTCATCCCGTTAAGATCGATGATAACCATAGCCCGCTCTATCTGCTCAAATATTGATTCAGGCGCGCCGATGAGCACCTCTTCGGGTTCAACTGTATAGTCAACGAGCTGCCATCCTTCAGCCGGTTCGCCAACAATTTCTATTTCCACCGAGAAATTGTCTGAAAGGTATTCCTCAATAACGACCCTGACCTGCTCCGGTTCAAAAGAGACTACGCTTAACCCGCGCGGAGAGCGACCCTGTACCCTGACCAGATGACTGCCGGATTCTTTACCGGAAAGATCGACGAATGCATCAAGATCCTGAATTGTAAGATCCTCAAAGCTCTCAGGCAGTCCTTCCAGAATCAAATCAACTGAAGAAGGCATATCTGTAATTATATAGTCCGGGTCTAAGTTTTCTGCCCGCAGTGGGACATCCTGCCAGGGTTGGCGGGCAGGAGTAGTCCGGGTTATTTTATCTCCCGCTACAAAAAGCCACAGGATAATAGCTATAAAGATGGCTATCAGACGGGCAAAATTATTACTGCGCAAGAACTTATCCATGATTATTTATTACTCCTCCATGACCACAGGCTGAAGCTGTCGCCGCGCTCAGGCTTACACAAATCGGTCAATATTTTACGTAATTTTTTCTCATCTAAATAGCGAGTCAAGACACCATCATGAGCGACCGATATAATACCCGTTTCTTCTGAAACAATGATAGCTACCGCATCAGAATTTTCAGTGATTCCTATACCTGCCCGGTGCCTGGTCCCCAATTCTTTACTTAAACCGGGATCTTCAGTTAAGGGCAGGTAACAACCGGCAGCAACGATCTGATCACCACGGATGATCACTGCACCATCATGGAGAGGGCTGCGCGGGAAAAAAATGTTAACCAGTAATTCTGCGGTTACCAGCCCATTAACAGCAATTCCGGTTTCAACCCAATCTTTGAGGCCAGTTGAGCGCTCCATTACAATTAAAGCGCCGATCCGCCTTTTGACCAGGACCGGAATAGCTTTAGTCAGTTCATCAAGCATGCTTTCAAAATCCTGCGTGCTCCAGCTCCAATATGTGCTTTTAAATATTTTGCCCCGGCCAAGTTGTTCTAAAGCTCGCCGCAGTTCTGGTTGGAATACAATCGGTATGGCAATTAAACCAACTGTCATAGTCTGGCGAAGGGTCCAGTTGAGGGTATCAAGTCCGGTTTGGTCGCTAATGATCATGGCCAGAAGAAGAACTATTAAACCTTTGACCAGCTGTTCAGCCCGGGTGCCGCGAATGATCAGGATAATCCGGTAAAACAAATAAGCCATGATAATGATATCAATTATATCACGCCACTCTAAATTAAGCTGAAGAATTGCTGCTAAGATCCGATCTAAAATAGCCACTTTTTGTTAATCCCTCTTTAAATCTTCCTGGTGGGTTGTTGAAGTTATGTCACCTTATATTTTATTCTATAACTCTCATAAAAATACCTGCAGTTAGACAAAAAGTTATGTGCTATATATTTTAACATCATCTTATTGCTTTTGACCAACTTTTTTATGCTTCTTATCAGCTATTACCGGGTTGTTGATTTAATTGCCTGCTTTGCCTGATCTTCTAACCACACCCGAGCGTTTGGGAGGCAGCTTCTGTTTAGCTTTCAAAATTTCCCTTGCCTGGGGGGTAAAGCGTTTCAGTTTGGCTTTTTTCCTCAAATGATTGCTGTAGTCAGCGATCCAGAGCCGAGCGAGTAAGTCATAGTAAGAGGCAACAGCGAGTGCATAATCTGCATCAAACCCGCAAAGATCAAAAAGCAGCGGATAAAACCTTCGGAGTTTTCGAATGCGTACTTTAAGATCTTATGATGTTAATATGACTGTGACAATTGTTACAGCAATTTCCTTCCAGGCCGGAGATCTTAATACGGTAACCGCTGCGATTTATGAGTAAATTACCACAGTGCGGGCAATGAGTATCAGCAGCACCAGGCAAGTCTATATTGCCTAAAAAAACATAATGTAAATACTGACGTGCTATATCTCTAGCTTTTTCCATTACAGAAACCGGAGTAGGAGGTTTATCAAGCTTATACTGCGGAAAATATCGAGAATAATGCAACACCAGATCTGGGCTTAAGCTGCCAAGCCACCGGGCCATGTTTTCCTGTTCACCCGGATCATCATTAACGGTTGGAATAAGTAAACATGTAACTTCAACATGGCATTCCTTTACAGCTTGCTCTACTGTTTCAATAACCGGGCTCCTTGAACCCCGGCAGTACTCTTTATAAAAATCATCATTGAATGCTTTTACGTCTATATTCATGGCATCGATATAAGGAAGGATCTCTTCCAGCGGTTCGCGGTTTATATAACCATTGGTAACTAAAACATTTTTATAACCATTTTTATGCAGCAAGCGGGACGTATCGTATACAAATTCATACCAAATAAAAGGCTCATTATAAGTATAAGCTACCCCGGGTATATTTTCCGGGCCGCCTTCATTTTCCAGCATCTTGAGGACATCTTCAGGGTTGATAACCTGGGCTGCTTGTTCCGGATTTCCCCTCGCCAGGGTCCAGTTCTGACAGAAGGAGCACAAAAGGTTACACCCAAAAGTCCCCAGTGACAATATTGTTTTACCGGGATAAAAGTGATAGAGAGGTTTTTTTTCGATAGGATCCCGGTTTACTGCTGCCAGGCAGCCATAATTAGTGGAAAACAAATCACCATCCAGTACCTGGCGTACTCCGCAGGTACCAATCTGCCCCTCGCTTAAACGGCAATTGCGAGGGCAAAGCAAACAATCAATTGAATCCTTTTTTTTCTGGTAATATTTTGCTTTATGCATTCTAAACCGCTCCTTAAATCATTCCTGCAGCTGCTATATTATTTAATTTCGTTGTTCCGGGTAACGGGTTACTTTAAAGCGATACAGTTCGGCTTTTTCATGTTGTGCTATTCCGGCTTTCCGAAAAGCAATATCAAGCTGTTGTTCAACTGTGTCTACACCCTCTAAATCTGGCAACAACAGCCCGGAACGAGATCCTTTGTGGACCATAATCCCGTATTGCCGGGGATCCAGATCTTCTTTGCTTTCTACTTTTTCAACAGGGCCCAGAATATCTACCGATAAATCCAAATCAGGCAGTTCGGTTTTACTCACGGGCGGAAACCGAGGGTCCCTGACTGCAGCACTGACCGCATTAACTGCTATTTCTTCGGCCAGATTATCGCGAGCCGGTTCAAAAGTCCCTATACAACCACGCAACTCCCCTGCTTTTTTTAGAGAAACAAACACTCCGGCCCTGGTCTCATATTCAGGCGGCAGGGGATCGGGCAGTTCAGGCATTCTCCCATTAGTAAGGTAATAATTCAAAACTTTGCGGGCCAGCTCAGCAGGGTGAAGTTTTAAATGATGATCAGTCAAAAGCTATACCCCCTTTCCCGGGATTTTAATAATTTTGTCCTGAGGATATAAAGCTGAAACCAGGTAGCCAACCCCAAAAGGCCCTTCATATGATATTATCTCGGGGTTGAAGCCAGATTGAGCAAGCATGCCCAGAGCAACAATAATTGGCCGCAGACCACACTCTCCGGCTTCTTCTACCAGGTGCTGATCCATATTAAGCAAATCATCAACCTTTTTTTGTTTAATCAAGCTTACTAATTGTTGATCAAACTCTTTACCTTTCGGGCTATAACCGGCAGGAGCCCCAGGCTTCAGGCGATGCGACAAATCTCCACTGGCAATAACAGCTGTGGGGACTCCTCTCTTATCAATGGCTTTTTTCACATCCTGCCCAAACTGGTAGAGATCATGGTATGAATCGAGGCTGATTGTAATATGCAGACCCGGCAGGTCCAGACCGGCTTCCTGCAAGTAGTAAAGAGGAACCATAGCCCCGTGATCAAGGGTTTTACCGCTATCATTTTTTTGGTTCTGTTTTCCTAACAAAACCGGTTTAACAGGTGAAGACGATGCTTCTTCTACCAGGAGATCGATCAGCTCCCGATCTGTTTTCATCTCAACAGTGGTATCCGGAAAACCAAACTGGCCAAAATTTCCGGTCAATTGGTCTGCGGCCATAATAGCAGGGCCATTGCTAACCACCTGACCGTGTGGCGTGATAACAACTATCAGTTCAGGTTGGACATTTTTAACCCTTTTACTCAATTCTTTCATACCATGTACGGTATTTCGGGCTTCATCAAGCCTGCCGCGGCCAATTTCAGGAATAATAATCGGAGGATGCGGCGCTATTCCTACGATTGAAAGCATTTTATCCACCTGCCTTTAGTCCGGGATTTTTTCATATTATCAGTCAAAAATTTCTTAGCAGAAGTTTTAATTTTGGATCAAGTTTATCTCCTGTTTGCTAGTGCAGCGAATTCCTCAGTTCAAGTATACCAAATCCTTTTGCAGCGAACAATTGCTTAAAACAGGATAACTACACAGCCTATTGTTCTTGTTTAATGATAAACGGCGCCATGGGGACGGTTCGAGCGTCCCGAAGCGCAGCGTAGGCCGAAGGGAAGACGATGGAACCGCCCCCTGTGGCTTAGCGGGCCAGGCCTGAGTAGTTACAAAACAAGATATGAAGCAGTTTCAACACCCCGGTGGTGGCTATAAAAGCCCCCAGCACAAATACCAGGGCTACATCGATATAAAGGGCGATGTCGTGCCGGGGAGAGCTGACCAGTGTGAACAGGATCACCTGTCCCGCAATAAAATTTATGGCCACCAGGCGGTCCGCTGCTGTTGGGTCGGCAAAGGCCCTGATCATGGCCAGGATGATTGTGAAATCAAGGGCGGGTATTGAAATCACCTTCTTCCGGTTCAAGCTGTTCCTCTTTTTGCTCAAGGAGCAGGTAAAATATTGTTAACAAAGAACTTCCCACCAGCAAATCATGGCCAGGCTCATTACCGAGATCAGTCCGATGCCGAAAAGCTCATCCGGTGAAGTGGGAGCGGTAGTATGGGGCATGAAGAACTTGATTCCCTCAATGGTTCCCCAACCCCGATAATGAAAAGGGCATAGTGGAGCGGCAGGCGTTTTGTTCCCGTTTCCAGGCCGAATATCAAAGCATAAAGGACCAGGCCCAGGCCGAGCACTATTCCTCCTGCAAAGCCTCCTCCGGGTGAGATATGGCCGTGCAGGATGACATAGAAGGTATATACCTGGATAAATAGAAGGACATAGCGAAAAACCACACGCATTAAAAAATCGTTCTGCATCAAGCATTCTCCTGTTTTAACCAGGCTCTGTTAATTATTTCACAAGCCACTATTATGTTCTTTCGACACTTGTAAATGTTCTCCTGCGCCCGGAATTATATTGCAATATTGTGACTAATTTGTCTATGCAGTTCTAATAATCCTCCAGGCTTGACAGATTTATGTAAATACCATAATCTATGAATATATTGGCGCTACTTTTATAAAAACAGTTAGACATATTTTTAAGATATCCTGTAGGTTTAATATTTAGGAGCACAAAAATGGTTGAAGAATACAGAAACGTAGAAAAATTCACCTCTGCTATTCAGGCGATATTTCCCAAGCTGATGCATTACCTGAATGCTGAAGAAAACCGTGAATTAACAGGGCTGGGCATCACCCCCAGCCAGATCAATGCCCTCTTGGTGCTTTATTTTCATGAGAATCTAACCATGGGTGAACTTAGCTCCGAGATTTATCTGGCTGAAAGCGCAGCAACCCGACTTGTCAACCGCCTCGTCAATCTCAATTTGGTCAAACGCCAGGGAGACGAAAAAGATCGGCGTATAGTACGGGTCACTCTTACTTCTTACGGCCGCCAGCTGTCACGCCTTGTTTTTGAAAGGCGTTCTTATCGTTTCAACAACCTGGCTCAAAACCTTAAGCCGGCAGATCGACAGGGCCTGATAGTCTCCCTGCAGGCGGTGATGCGGGTTTTTGAAGGAAGAGAAGACAAGGTACTACCCAATGAGCATGAAGTTGATCCTCTTAGCAGGTAATTACCGGAATTTATGCTTTTAAAAAACCTTTCTTCAAGGATCTCTTTTAATAAATCGCCTGCCGCTGGACACTGGTTTCTTTTCCTCAAGAACAAAACCCCCAATTAAGGAGGCAGAGGTTCCTCAAGGATCGTGATATTCCCGTACTTTAATCATTATGCTATAATGGAAATGAAAGCAACATAACAACTCCGAGCCTTTTCACCTTCAGTTGGCTAAAACTATGGTGCAAGGCCTGGGTCGGGGGAGAAATCCCCCTGCCTCCCGTATTTGGAAAGGAGACTATGCCCAAAAAGGCCGCGTTTTCTTCTAGGAGGCGCGGCTTTATTTATGTTTTGCCTGCAAATGAGGTGCTTAAATGAAATTAATGCGGGTCACAGACCCTGAAAAAGTATTACAAATAATCACTGCCCAGTTTGAACCGTTAGAAAAAGCGGTCATATGCCTTGAAAAAGCAGGAGGTTACTGCCTGGCATATGAGATCAATGCGCCTGAAAATATTCCCGGTTTTAATCGATCCACAGTTGATGGCTATGCAGTGACAGCTAAAGAGACCTTTGGCGCCAGCGAGGGCATTCCTGCCATCTTTGATAACGCCGGTGAAGTTTTAATGGGCCAAACTGCCCCTTCTATCAAGCCCGGCCAGTGCTGCCTGGTCCACACCGGAGGCATGCTTCCCAAAGAAGCTGATGCGGTTATTATGATTGAAGATACCGAGGTTACCGGCACCACGGTGCAAAGCTTCAACCAGGTAGCCCCCGGCGAAAATGTTATTCACCGGGGGGAAGATTTAAAACAAGGCGATTCAGCTTTAAAACAAGGGCATCGCCTGCGCGCTCCTGAAATTGGCCTGCTGGCATCACTTGGCATTACTGAAATTGAAGTAAACCGCCGGCCCAGGGTAGGTTTCTTTTCCACGGGTGATGAACTGGTAAATTATAACCAGCCCAATCTCAAACCCGGCCAGATCAGGGACAGCAATGCCCCGGCTTTGCTGCACCTGGCCAGGCAAGCAGGATCGGAAGCACAATATGGTGGGATCTTGCCTGATCAGTTTGCTATCTTTGTGGAAAAAAGCCGCGCCATGTTAGAAGAGGTTGACTTACTGGTTTTTTCAGGAGGCAGCTCGGTGGGAACCCGCGATTTTACAGCCCGGACCATGCAGGAACTGGGCCGACCCGGCCTGCTGGTAGAAGGGATCTCCATACAACCCGGAAAACCGACCCTGCTTGCCAATTGTGACGGAAAACCCGTTCTCGGTTTGCCAGGCCACCCGGTTTCTGCCTTAAACATTTTTAAGATCTTCGGAAAAGCCATAATCGATCGCTTGAGCGGTCATAAAGAAAAATTACCCCTCCCTACTATCAAGGCCACTTTGAACCGCAATATAGCTTCTCGTTCCGGACGAACTGATTACGTGC
Organism: Syntrophomonadaceae bacterium; assembly: GCA_003567725.1. Lineage (GTDB taxonomy): Bacteria > Bacillota > Dethiobacteria > DTU022 > DTU022 > B1SED10-74M. The sequence continues at coordinate 42,197 of PWYU01000052.1, forward strand.
GAGTCAAAGTGGAAAACAGTGAAGAGGGATTAAAAGCTCTCCCAATTTTCGGCCGCTCTGGAATGCTGCGGACCCTGGCTGAAGCAGATGGTCTTCTGGTTATTCCTGCTGAAAAAGAAGGACTGAGCGCAGAAGAAACAGTGGAAATAATTCCATGGGATTGATAAAGACTAACCTTTTAATGTTTGGTTATAATAACGGAGGTGCCCTGTGCGCAAAATTTATTTAAGCAATCTTCCCAGGCTGGAAGCTCTAAAAAAGTTTCTGGCGGAAGTAGAGCTTCCGCATCATACTGAAAATATTGCCACAGGCAAAGCCCTGGACCGGGTAACGGCTGAAGCTGTTTTTGCCCGGTACTCCATGCCCGGTTATCACGCTGCTGCAATGGATGGTATTGCAGTAGTAGCTGAGCAAACTTTTAGCGCATCCGATCAGTCCCCGCTCCAGCTTGAACCGGAACATAATTATCGCAACATAAACACCGGTGAACCACTTCCTTCCGGTTTTGATGCGGTTATCAAAGTAGAAGAGGTCCATTTTAATACCGACGGCAAGGCTGAGATAATCGCTCCGGCCACACCCTGGCAGCACATCCGGGCCGTAGGCGAAGATGTAGTAGCCGGGGAATTGATTGTTCCCGGGCGACACCGCCTGCGCCCTCAAGATCTGGGAGCTCTTTTGGCCGGAGGAATAACAGAAATTGAAATTTTACAGGCGCCCCGGGTGGCAATTATACCCAGTGGATCTGAAATTATAGATCCGGGTGAAGAACGCAAAAAAGGAAGCATCCCCGACTTTAACAGCACCGTGATTTTCTCTTATTTAAAACAATGGGGAGCAGATCCTGAAATTAAATCAAGGGTTCCCGATGATCCTGACAGGATCCGGAAAGCATTATTGGAAGCGATAAATGAATTTGATGTGGTGATCATTAATGCCGGTTCATCGGCAGGAGATAAAGATTATACCTTTGCAGCCATTGAAGAGCTGGGAGAAGTGTTTTTGCATGGTGTAGCTACCAGGCCCGGCAAACCGACCATCCTCGGGCAGATCCGTAAAAAACCGGTGATTGGCCTCCCCGGCTATCCCGTTTCTGCCTACATGAGCCTGGAATGGTTTACCCGGCCCTTAATCTACCGCTATTTTGGGCTTCCCCTGCCGGAGAGACAAAAAATGCCTGTTACCCTGGGACGCAGGGTGGTTTCAGAGTTGGGGGTAGAGGAATTTGTCCGGATGACGATAGGCTATATAGATGGCCGTTTTATCGCCAATCCTCTAACCAGAGGGGCCGGCGTAACCATGTCTTTAGTGCGGGCCGATGGCTTGCTGGTTATTCCAGCCAACTCGCTCGGTTACGAGCAGGATCAAATGGTTGACATCGAACTTTACCGGCCCGACTATGAGCTTAATCATAATTTAATGGCCGCCGGCAGCCACGACTTAATTCTCGATTTATTGGCTACATCTTTAAAAGAGCGTGATCCGTACTTAAGCTTATCTTCCGCCCATTTAGGCAGCATGGGTGGCATCGCTGCCATAGGAAAAAGACAGGCTCACCTGGCCGGGGTCCATTTGTTCGATCCAGATAAAAACGATTACAACTGGCCCTACATCGATAAAATGCTAACTCTTAAAGACCTCAGGCTGGTCAACCTGGCTTATCGAATGCAGGGCTGGATCGTTCCAACGGGTAACCCCGATAATATTAAAACCATCGATGATCTGGCCAAATCAGGGGTTAGCTTTATTAATCGTCAGAAAGGCGCAGGGACCCGCATCTTATTCGACCATTTACTGCGGGAAGCAGGGCTGTCCCCGGATCAGATTTACGGTTATGAAAGAGAAGAGTTTACGCATTTAAACGTAGCGGCTTCCGTAGCGGCAGGGACTGCCCGGGCGGGCCTCGGCATCTTACCCGCCGCTAAAGCATTTGACTTAGATTTTGTACCTTTGGCAGAAGAACGCTATGACCTCTTGATGAGCAATTCTTTCTATAGCAGCAAGGAGGCAGAACCTATCTTTGAAATTATTACTGATCCCGCTTTTCAAAAAAAAGTTGAAGATATGGGCGGTTACAGCATGAGAGATGCCGGGAAGCTTATGAGCAGGAAAGAGTAGACTTGAAATGAATCAATTGCCCGGGAAATAATTTTGAACATGTACTTTTGTATAAAAGGAGCCCTGAACATGATATTACTGGACGGACAAGGAAGAAAGCATGACTATTTGAGAATATCTGTTACCGACCGCTGTAATTTGCGCTGTATATATTGCATGGGTAATGACGGCATTGAGCAGACTTCACATGATCAAATTTTAAGCTATGAAGATATTTTGAAGGTTGTTTCTGCTGCTGCTGAACTGGGCATTAGTAAGATCAGAATTACCGGAGGAGAACCATTGGTCCGAAAAGATCTGGTCGATTTAATCAAAATGATAGCGGCAGTTCCCGGTATTAAGGACCTGGCTATGACTACCAATGGTACTCTTCTGCCCCGCTATGTTGAAGCTTTGAAAAAGGCAGGTTTAAACCGGGTTAATATCAGTCTTGATACTCTTAATGCTGATAAATACCATAAGATAACCCGCTGCGGCAAGTTTGAGGATGTGATTAAAGGTATCGATGCCTCCCTGCATTATGACCTAAACCCGGTTAAACTAAATACCGTTTTGATGAAAGGGATAAATGATGACGAAGTGCTCGCCTTTTTAAACCTGGCCATGGAAAAACCATTACATATACGCTTTATAGAGTACATGCAAATTGGCGATCATGATCAGGGTTACAGCAACCATTACCTGCCGCTTAGCTTTGTAGAAAAGACAGCTAAAAAAGCCGGACTGCCTTTGAAACCGGTTCCCCTGCCAGGAGGGGCCGGCCCGGCTGAATCATATAGCATCCCCGGCGCTAAAGGAACAATTGGCCTGATTCACCCGATTAGCAAACACTTTTGTGACAGCTGTAACCGGCTGCGCCTAACTTCTGAAGGGTCGCTTAAAGCATGTCTTTACTGGCAGGATGAAAAACCGGTCCAGCCTTTTCTAAGCGACAAAGAGGCCCTGAAAAACTTGATCAGGGAAGTTCTCTGCGGAAAGCCGGTTGAGCACAAAATGACAGCAGACGGCAAATATGGATCAATTAACCCCGGGACCATGCGGGGCATGTCCAAAACCGGGGGTTAAATCAATAGCAAACCTAACTACTCAGGCTTATGCCCTTGTTGAATCAGCGGCGCCATGGGGACGGTTCGAGCGTCCCTTAAAGCATAGCTTTAAGGCCGAAGGGAAGACGCTCGAACCGTCCCCTGTGGCTTAGCGGACTAAGCCTGAGTAGTTACTAGCAAATCCTAATTATTATTTTAAGGGGGGATTGAGGCTTGCCACCAGCAATTATTCACCTGATCGCATCCCGCTCCAAGACGGGAAAAACAACAATCCTGGAGAATACGCTTCCAATCCTGAAACAACGCGGCCTCAGGGTAGCCGCCTTAAAAGGCAACCTGAGCCACTATGAGTTAGATTTGCCCCGCAAGGACAGCTGGCGCTTTGCCAAAGCAGGAGCTGAAATCGCCGGTTTGACTACCGAAGATAGTTTTATTCTAATCAGTTCAAATTTAGCAATAAACGGAAGTGAAGCCGCAGCTGGTTTATTAAAAGACCTGGACTTAATAATTATCGAGGGTAATAAAAGAACCGCAAACCCAAAGATTGAAGTGGTCCGCAGCGACCTCAACCCGGAACCGCTTTTACTGCCCAACACTATTGCCGTTATCACCGACCGCGAAGACTTAAATATTGCGGTACCGGTTATTAATATTAACAACCCGGCTGCCCTGGTAGATTTTATATGCACAACGGTTGTAAAACAGGCAGGGCAGGCTGAGCTTGCAGCAGAAAACCGTAGTGAGAACAATCAAGACCTGCATTCAAAAAGCGGTTTAACTCACTTCGATCAATCTGGCAGGCCTAAAATGGTCGATGTTTCTGCTAAAAACCAGACCATCCGGGAAGCCTATGCCCGCGGTGAAATCTTTATGCTTCCGGAAACTTTACAACAGGTTATGGCCGGAACCATGGCTAAGGGAGACGTCCTCGGGGTAGCCCAGGTGGCTGCCGTAATGGCAGTTAAAGAAACCGGCCGTTTAATTCCTATGGCCCACCCTTTAGGCATTTCCGGTGTGGAAGTTGACTTTAATCCCCAAAAAAGCGATCCGGCTAAAATAGAAATTGGGGTCAGGGTTAAACTGGCAGGGCAGACCGGGGTGGAGATGGAAGCGCTGACCGGCGTCAGTATTGCCGCCCTGACTATTTACGATATGTGTAAAGCTATCGATAAAAACATGACTATAACAAATATCCGCCTCATTGAGAAGAAAGGAGGGCGTTCCGGCCACTATCGCCGTGAACAAAACTAATGCCTGAAATAATCGCAGTTTGTACCAGCCCTAACAAAGGGCAGCGCAAAAAAAATATCGGCAACAGTTTATTAATTAAAGACAGGGGCCTTGAAGGCGATGCCCATGCCGGTTTCGAGCATCGTCAGGTTAGCCTTCTGGCTGAAGAAAGCATAGCAAAAATGACCGCTCAGGGTCTGGATGTCGGCCCGGGTGATTTCGCTGAAAACCTGACTACGCGAGGCATTGAGCTGGCCAGTCTGCCTGTCGGTACCAGGTTAAAGGCCGGTTATGAAGCATTTTTACGGGTCACCCAGATCGGTAAAGAATGCCATGACCGCTGTGCCATCTACTATCAAGCCGGCGATTGCGTCATGCCTCGTGAAGGAATTTTTGCTGAAGTCCTAAGAGAGGGCGCTATCAAAACAGGAGATAAACTGGAGATTATCCCTTCATACCGTTTTGGAGTAATCACCGCCAGCGACAAAGGAGCCGGCGGGGAACGTGAAGACAAAAGTGGCCCGGTAATTAGCGAAACGCTGTTACCCTGGGGCGATGTAGTTGAAACTGCCATCGTTCCCGATGAACAGGCAGCCTTAAGTACCAAGATGCAGGAAATGATTGCAAAAGGAGTTGAGGCAATCTTTACTACAGGCGGAACCGGGTTGAGCCCACGGGATGTAACACCTGAGGCCACCCTGGCAGTAATTGATCGGGAAGTACCCGGTATTGCTGAAGCTATTAGGCGGGAAACAGCGGCAGCTACAGCCAAAGCCATGCTATCCAGAGCTGTAGCAGGAATAAGCGGTTCAACTTTGATCATTAACCTTCCTGGCAGTCCAAAAGCAGTGGCGGAATGCCTGGCCGTTATTACGCCAGTGCTTGATCATGCCCTGGAAACAGTAACCGGCCGCGGTGGAGATTGTGCCCGTTAAAATTCAAAACATCATCATTACCAGGCTCTAAATTAGTTGGCTTTTGGTGGCATTTGCCCCAGGTTTAGAATACAAATCGATCAGGTTTATAACATTTCTAAAGATACTATTCTTTAAGGGCACTCAAAATTGAGCGCAGCCTTTCTCTGTAGCCTGCTGTTTCAATAACCGTACCCGTAACCACAATATCGGCACCTGCCTGTCGAACCCTGCGCGCATCTATGGCGGTACGAATACCACCACCAACTATTAAAGGTACGGTTAGTTCTCTTTTAACCGCCCTGATCATGCCAGCTGGAACCGGTTGAGCAGCGCCGTTGCCGGCTTCGAGAAAGACATAACTCATCCCCATGAATTGAGCGGTTAGGGCATAACCGATGGCTTGCCAGAAATTATCACGGGCAACCAGGTCTGCTTCGCCGATTTCGCCAAGCTTCATACCCGGTTCCACCAGAATATAGCCAATTGATAAAACTTCAACCTCCAAGCGCTTCAAAACTGAAGAAACTTTAGATTGAGTGCCACTGACAAACTTAGAATTACGAGAATTTAAAAGGCTAAGCATCAAAAAAGCATCCAGGTTTAGGCAAATAGACTCAGTGCCGGTAGGAAAAAACAAAACCGGTATAGAGGTTCTATCTTTAACCACTTCTGCAGTTTCTGTAAGAGCCCTTTGGGTAACCCCGGAAGATCCGCCTACAAATATCAAATCGCTTCCGACCTCCTGGGCAGTCACAGCCAGCCTGCCCGCTGCCTCAGGAACCTGCCGGGAAGGATCAATCAAGGTGATATGAACAGCACCCTGTTCAAGTTTTTGCTCAATGTATTTTTGAACTTTCATCGCCATTACCTTCTTCTTAGATAGAGTTCCACCAGTTACTCCGGCTTTAAAATAGCCAGCTTCTTTTTTATAGATTATAAAATTTTTAGCTAAGCTTATTATAATTTAGATCTGCCGGTTTGACAACTTATTAAGAACACTGCATAACACCGTTCCTGGCCATAATCCCGATTATTGCAGCGTTTTAAAGGCTTTTTCTACTTAAATATGCCTTTCTAATTCAAATTTTTTACTTCTTCATATCTATTCTGGTGTATTGCAAATGCCAGCGATGGCGAAAGGGCAGATTTTCAGAGAACGAACAGAGACATGTCCTCAAGAAAGTGATGGCAGTGCCGTTTGATCCAGGCTGGCTTTTTAAAGATAAATTGGGACCCGACTTAAGAGTTAATTATTATCAAGGTCTTTTGTTTGTGCTATTATTAGATCACGGCTTAAATGGAATCCGAAACCGTTTACTTTAAAGAGTGTTGTACTGAATAAATCCACAGGGGAGGGATCTTTCTTGAATCTTGTTGAATATAATGGCAAGAAACCGGTTTTTGGAAATAGGGTTTATGTAGATCCAATGGCCATCCTGATCGGTGATATCGTCATAAATGATGGAGTAGGTGTCTGGCCCGGTGCAGTGATCAGGGCAGATGAAGGGCAGGTTATCCTGGAGCAAGGGGTTATGGTTTTGGAGCATGCTCTTATTGAACCCGGCAAAGGCGGAGCTTTATCGGTAGGCAGCGGAACGATCATCAGTCATGGCGCTATCATTCATGGAGCATCTATAGGCAAAAATTGCGTTATAGGGATTGGCGCACGGGTGCTTGACAATGCGGTGATTAAAGACCATTCTATTGTCGGAGCAGGAGCCCTTGTTGCTCCCAATAAAGAAATTCCTTCAAAAAAGATGGTCCTGGGCCTGCCCGGAAAAATCATCAAGGATCTCGATCAAACTAGCCTGGAAACCACTAAAAAAGAATGGGACATGCTTAACAATAAGCTTGATTATTACATCAAAGTAAGAGGCATAAAGCCTTAAATTAAGGACAGGGATGGCTACCAGACTGCAGATAATATAATTGCTGAACGTTGAGGCCCACTAACTTAAAGGACCGCCCAAATTGGGCGGTCTCTTAATATATAATGATATATTGCTCTTAAGAACTTATCTTTTGGAGAATTGTGGCGCGCGGCGGGCTTTTTTCAAGCCGTACTTCTTGCGTTCTATCATCCGTGGATCACGGGTTAGGAAACCACTTTTCTTTAAAACCGGCCTGTAATCATCATCTGCCTGTAAAAGAGCACGGGCTATTCCATGCCTGATTGCGCCGGCCTGACCGGAAAATCCCCCGCCTTCGACTTTAGAGATTACGTCAAATGAGCCTTCGGTTTCAGTAGCCACGAGCGGCTGCTTGACAATTAGCTTAAGGGTTTCCAATCCAAAGTAGTCGTCCATTTCTTTACCGTTAATTACAATTTTACCATTACCCGGCATTAAACGGACTCTTGCAACAGATTTTTTACGGCGTCCCGTTCCCATATATTGTACTTCGCTCAAGAGTTAGGGCCCCCTTCCTTCTTATCTTCCGGCCCTTCTCCCAGGACTTGCGGCTGCTGTGCCTGGTGAGGGTGCTGGTCATCCCTGTAGACTCGTAGTTTTTTCAACATAGCCCTTCCCAGCCGGTTGTGGGGGAGCATGCCCCGAACAGCATAGTACATCGCTTTGTCCGGATTCTTATCCATCAAGGTAGCATAGTCGGTTTTTTTTAGGCCCCCGGGATACCCTGAATGGCGGTAATGAAACTTTTGCTCCGCCTTACGCCCGGTTAAAACCATCTTTTCTGCATTGAGGATAATGACATGGTCACCGGTATCCAGATGGGGAGTATATTCCGGTTTATGTTTGCCTTTTAACAAACTTGCCGCTTCAGTTGCCACTCTACCCATGGGGCGCCCGGCAGCGTTAATAATGTACCAGCTGCGTTTAATTTCGCTTGGTTTAGCCATATACGTAGTGCGCATTTCCACTCTCTCCTTTTAACTCTTCCAGTAAAGCCACAACCTACATTTTAATATACCGACCCTGCTATGTCAAGCTAAAACCGCGCTCTTTTAACGATTATCAGGTAAATTATTTTCGGCTATAACCAAACCGGGGCTTTTATTCAATTAAGATTTTGTAACTACTGATATGGAAGTGCATGTCAACCCCCATTTTGCAACGGTTGTTTTATGCTTTTCCAGTCTACCAGTTACTTTTCAGCGCCCAGCTTATCATCAGAAAACCAAAATGATGCCGAGCAGGAGCCCCGGTGCGCCCCTTAAAAGGCGCGGAAGACAAGGCTCCTACCCCAATAAGCGGCGCCAGTGGGACAGTTCGAACGTCCTTTAAAGCATAAGCTTTAAGGGCCTGATGGGGAGACGGTGGAACTGTCCCCTGTGGCTTAGCGGGCTATGCCTGAGAGTAGTTACAAGAGTTTAATGGTAAAATATTTTCCCCAAACAGAGGCCCGCAGCCGGAGCAGTTGGTCCAGCTGCTGAGGGGTCATTGCCTTTTATGGCTTCATTTATAGCCGTCAGGCTTAGTTTGCCCAAACCGGCCCTGACCAGCGAACCGGTAATCAGGCGAACCATCCGGTATAAAAAACCGCTTCCCTCAAAGGTTATTATAAGCAACTGTTCCTCTATCCGGTTTTCCAGTTTTACTTTAAAGAGGCTTCGCTTCGTATCCATTACTCCGCTTCCTGAAACCTGAAACAATTTAAAGTCATGGTTCCCTTCAAACAAAGCAGCAGCCTTGCTCATCACTTCAAGATCTAACCGATCCGGTAGATGCCAGCAGTAAAGGCGCTTTAGAACTTGAGGATAAGGTGCCCTGTCAATAGAGTAACTGTAGATTTTTCGCCGGGCATCATAACGGGCATGGAAGTGGTTATTGACCACTTCCGCCCCGGTAACTACTATATCAGGCGGAAGAAGGGTATTGATAGCGCTGGGCAATTTTTCCTTTTCTATATTAAAAGGCGCTTTAAAGGATGCTGTCTGGCCAAGAGCATGAACCCCGGCATCGGTTCTTCCAGCCCCGGTTATACGTACCGGCTGTTTGTAAATGATCCTCAAAGCCCGTTCTACTGCCTCTTGAACAGTAGGTGCGTTCTCCTGGATCTGAAAACCACTGTAGTTGGTGCCATCATATGACAGGTGTAATAAAATATTTACCAATCTCTACAGCTCCTTTTAAGCTGCTGCTGGCTGTTTAAAGATTAAAGATCAAGACAAGAACAATCAAGGCCAGGGTAATGACCAGGGCAGCCCAATCTTTAAAGGTTATGAGATCATCCTGCATCCGGGTCCTCTTAGCGCCGATCCTGAATCCCCTTGCTTCCATTGCTATAGCCAGCTCGTCCGCTCGTCTAAAAGCGCTGACAAAAAGGGGGACAATTAAAGGGACGAGGTTCCGGGCTCTTTTAAAGATCGAGCCAGTTTCAAAATCAGCTCCCCGCGCCAGTTGAGCCCGCATTAATCTCTGGCTTTCTTCCATCAGGGTAGGGATAAACCGCAAGGCCACCGCCATAATCATAGCTACCTCTTCCGTAGGAAGACCCAGGCGCTGCAGCGGTGATAGGAAGTAAGCCATGCCATGGGTTAATGATAACGGTGTCGTGGTTAAAGTAACTAAAAGCGAAAACAGGACCAGCACTACCAAACGGGCGATGATAAATATTCCCTGCTCCCCCCCTTCAGATTCAACAGTTAGAAATCCAATACGAAACAGGACGACTCCACCCGAGGTGAAAAAGAAATATATAATCAGGGCGAAAATTGAAATGTACAAAACAGGCCGCAAGCCCCGTAAAAGATATTTAAAGGGAACACCGGCCATGGCAAAAAGGGCAAGGGCCATACCAAGAGAAACAACCAGGGCGCCGAATGTTTCCAACAAAAACAGTAAGGCTAAAATCAGGACCAGGGTTAATAATTTAAAACGCGGATTAAGCTGATGAATAATGCTAACTCCGGGAATATATTGCCCCATAGTTATACTGCGAGCCATTACTACCCTCTTTTCTTTGCGGCTAGTATCTCTTGTTTTGCCTTTTGCATTGTATAAACGCATGTGCTTACCGGAAGACCTCTTTCAGCAAGGCTGTGCATTATTTCTGTTACAGCCGGTAAAGACAATCCCATTTCATATAATGCTTTACGTCTGCTAAATACTTCATCTAAAGAACCCGCAAGCATTAACTGCCCCTGTTTTAATACCAGGGCGGTATCCGCCAGAGCAGCCACATGATCCAGGTGATGGGTCGATATAATTATAGTCAGGCCTTCTTCCTGGTTTAGCTGCGCCAGGAGGTTGAACAAGTGATCCCTGCTGTCCAGATCCAGGGCAACAGTGGGTTCATCAAGAATCAGAACTTCGGGGTTTAAAGATAGAACAGCTGCTATGGCAACCAGCCTTTTCTGACCGGCACTGAGTTGAAAAGGATGACGCTTTAATAAACTTGCTGATTGCAAACCTGTTTTTTCAAAAGCATTGTTCACCCTTTCCTCCACTTCATTTTCAGTCAGTCCCTGGTTTCTGGGTGCAAAGGCAATTTCATCATATACCGTTTCGGCAAAAAACTGCTCCTCGGGCATCTGGAAAACAAGCCCAATTTTTTTTCTGAGGCCAAGCAAAGCCTGTTTATCGCTGCCTATACTTTGACCTGCAAAAAAAACCCGCCCCGCAGTCGGCTTTAACAGGCCGTTTAAATGTTGAATCAAGGTGGATTTGCCCGAGCCTGATGGTCCGATAATCAACGCAAAGCAACCTTGCTGTAGGCTGAAGGTTATATCCTGCAAAGCTTTAGTAGCAAAGGGGGTGCCGGGCATATAGGTGTGCGTCAGTTGTTCTGTGCCAATGTACATATATTATCAACCAACTCCCGGTTGTTTAAAATATGCGAAGGCAACGGGCATCCGCCCAGGCGCAGTAAGGCGGCCAGTTCTCCGGCAGTGGTTCCCTGTAATCCAATTTTATGCAGTAGATCCAGGTCAGTTAAAACTTTCTTAGCAGCACCATCGGCGACAACACGCCCTTCATTTAAAGCCAAAACTCTGCCGGCAAGAGCTGCTTCCTCTGGAAAATGAGTCACATGGATTACAGCTATACCCCGATTACGGTTTAATGCATGGACTGTATTTAAAACACTGTGCCGGCCGGCAGGATCAAGCATGGCTGTCGGTTCATCCATGAGGATACAATCTGGTTCCATGGCCAAAACCCCGGCAATGGCTACCCGCTGTTTTTCTCCACCCGAAAGCAAGTGGGGCGGTTGTTTAAGTAGCATTTCCAGGCCAAGCAGGGCAGCGGTAGCTTTAACTCTTTTGCGTATCACACTGACTGGAAGTGCCAGGTTTTCCAGGCCAAAAGCCAGATCTTCCTCAACCGTGGTTGCTACCAGTTGATTATCTGGATTTTGAAAGATCATCCCACAGGACCGTCGCACCTCCGGCAATTTATCTTCTTCAGTTGTAGAAATGCCCTTTACCAGGACCTCTCCATTGGAAGGTATCAAAAGGGCATTAAATAATTTCAATAAAGTTGTTTTTCCGGAACCATTGGGGCCAATTAAGGCTACATATTCTCCCCGTTTTACAGAAAAATTAATTCCAGATAATGCGGGCGATGGTTCTCCATCGCCTGAGTAACTAAAATATGCATCTTTTGACTCTATAATAGCTGCAGATTGACCGGCCATATTAATTAATCAGTTATGAGCTCCAAAATAACCATCTGGGCTCCGTCTCCCCGCCTGGACCCTTTTGGGATCACCCGCGTGTATCCGCCATCGCGGCCTTCCATTTTAGGCCCGGTTTTTTCAAACAGGCTGGTAACCACATCTTCATCAAGCAAATAAGCAAGGGTCTGGCGACGGGCATGCATATCTCCTCTTTTGGCGAGGGTAATCATTTTTTCAGCCAGCGGTCTTACTGCAGACGCTTTAGCAGCAGTAGTTTCCATGCTGCCATTTCGCAAGAATGAAGTCACCAGGCCGCGCAATAAAGCTCTTCTGGGGCCGCTTTTCCGACTCAATTTCTGGTATGACATTCTTTAGATCCTCCTTGAAAACTTGCTCAAACAATTATTCTCCGCTTTCTTGAAAGCCCAAGCCAAGCTCTTTCAGCTTCTGCTCAACTTCTTCCAGCGATTTTTTACCCAGGTTACGAACTTTCATCATCTCTTCTTCCGGCTTTCTAACAAGCTCACCCACGGTATTAATTCCTGCCCGTTTCAGGCAGTTATAAGAGCGCACTGATAGGTCGAGCTCTTCGATGGTCATCTCAAAGATCCGCTCCAAATCTTCTTCTTTACGATCAGAAGTAATTTCAACTTCGTCTACCTGTTCGGTAAGATTGACGAAAAGAGAAATATGAGTATTTAATATTTTTGCAGCCAGGCTGATGGCTTCATCAGGCCTGATGCTGCCGTCAGTCCACACTTCCAGGGTTAATTTGTCATAATCTGTAACCTGCCCCACCCTGGTATCCTCCACCTTATAATTAACTTTACGGATAGGAGAAAATAGTGAATCAACAGGTATAACCCCGATAGGTTGCTGGGGAAGCTTATTCCTTTCCGCCGGAACATAACCCCTTCCATTTACAGCGGTCATTTCCATATACAGCCTGGCGTTTTCTTCCAGGGTGCAAATATGATGTTCTTCATTTAGGATATCAACATCAGAAGGTGCTTTTATATTTTTTGCCTGAACTACACCACTCTGATCGGTGTCAATAACCAGTGTCTGCGGTTCTTCCGAATGAATCTTCAAAGAAACAGCTTTTAAATTTAAGATGATCTCTATAGTGTCTTCCAATACACCAGGCAGGGTTGAAAAATCATGCAACGCCCCGTCAAATTTTACATTGGTTATCGCTGCACCAGGTAAAGAAGATAAGAGAATTCTCCTCAGAGCATTACCAAGGGTAATGCCATATCCTCTTTCCAGGGGTTCAACCACAAACTGGCCGTAATTATTCTGATCATCTTTTTCCACATTGTCAATTTTTGGTTTTTCAATTTCGATCATAATTTTCCTGTTTACCCTCCTCGTTTAATATATTGAGGGTGCATATTTAATTACCGGGAGTAAAGCTCCACAATCAGGTGCTCAGTTACCGGTACGTCAATTTCATCCCGTTGGGGTATTCTTAAAAATTGGCCCTGGAGTTTCTCATGATCAACCTCCAGCCAATCTACCGGTTCCTGCTGTCCTCTTGTCTCGATAATTTCTTTAAAAACAGCTTTATTTTTCCTGATATCCCTGACTGCAACCTGATCTCCCGGTTTAATCAAATAAGAAGGAATATCGACTTTACGGCCGTTTACTTCAAAATGGCCGTGATTAATCAACTGCCTTGCTTCATTGCGGGAGCGGGCTAATCCCAGGCGGAAAACAGTATTATCCAGCCGGCTTTCCAAAAGCTGGAGCAACAATTCACCGGTAACCCCCCTGCGACGATCAGCTTCTTTAAAATATCTGCGAAACTGCTTTTCCATTACCCCGTAAATACGGCGGGCTTTTTGTTTCTCACGCAACTGCTGGCCAAATTCAGAAAACTTTTGCCGGGCTTGCCCGTGCTCCCCTGGTGCATAACCATGGCGGACAACTGCGCATTTATCGGAGTAGCAGCGATCTCCTTTTAAATAAAGTTTATCTTTTTCTCTGCGGCACAAACGACAAACTGCTCCTGTATAACGTCCCATTTAGGTAATATTACACCTCCTTCTTGATAGTAACTATACTCTCCGCCTCTTCGGTGGACGACATCCATTATGAGGAATCGGAGTCACATCTTTAATAGCGTTAACTTCCAAACCTGCCGCCTGCAGGGAGCGAATAGCTGCTTCCCTTCCGGCGCCCGGCCCTTTAACGAATACTTCGACCTGTCTCATGCCGTGATCCATCGCAACTTTAGCCGCTGTCTCTGCAGCCAGTTGAGCAGCAAAGGGAGTCGATTTACGCGATCCTTTAAATCCTACATTACCGGCGCTGGACCAGGATATACCGTTGCCATCAATATCTGTGATACTGATAAAAGTATTGTTGAAGGTTGACTTGATATGAGCAACCCCGCGTTCAATATTCTTTTTCTCGCGGCGCTTGCTACGAGTAGTCTTTTTCTTCACCAAGGTTTCTTAATTCCTCCCTTCTACAAAAAATCACTTATTTTTTACGGCGTATTCCCACAGTTTTACGCGGGCCTTTTCGTCCCCGGGCATTATTCTTGGTTTTCTGACCCCTAACGGGAAGGCCGCGCCGATGCCTGATCCCGCGGTAGCAGCCGATTTCTACAAGTCTTTTAATATTTAATGCTACTTCCCGGCGCAAATCGCCTTCGACATTGTAGTTTTTATCAATAAATTCACGCAGCCGACCTAATTCATCTTCAGTCAGGTCCCTAACCCTGGTATCAGAATTGATTCCTGTATGCGACAAGACATCAGCCGCCCTGTTCCTCCCAATTCCATAAATATAGCTTAGCGCAATTACTACCCTTTTATCACGCGGTAAATCTACTCCTGCAATTCTGGCCAATCCATTACACCTCCTTGAACATGGTTCATCCTGGCTAAAAAATCACTAAATAATAGTTTAATGAAAACTTAACCCTGTCTTTGTTTATGCTTAGGATTTTGACAAATCACTACAACCCTGCCCTTGCGCCGGATTATTTTACATTTTTCACACATCTTTTTCACTGAGGGCCTCACCTTCATGATAGCGAACCTCCTTACTTATAACGGTAGGTAATTCGTCCCCGAGTCAGGTCGTAAGGCGATAACTCTACTAAAACCCGGTCGCCCGGCAAAATACGAATAAAGTTCATCCGGATCTTGCCCGATACATGGGCCAGAATTTTGTGCCCGTTTTTCAACTCAACTCGGAACATGGCATTTGGCAGCGGTTCAACTACTGTGCCTTCTACCTCAACAATATCTTTTTTCTTGCTCATGTTACCAGCTAAACCTCCTCTTCGGAACCCCCGGTTATCGGCACCAGTTTTTTTAAAAAATCAATTACCTGGTTATCTGTTAACTTATCGGGATCAAACGGTACTTCAAACTCTGCCCTGCGTTCATAATGCTGAAGATGAACTTTATTCTTTTTCTTTGGCCGGGTAACTGACCGTCTTCGCCCATCCACCAGCAGCACATATTTATCATCAAGCTCTTTTAGCACCAGATAATGTTTCCCTTTGTCGCGGCCGGCCAATGAACGAACCAGCTGTCCGGGCTTTAGATCAGTCATTACTCTTCCCCCCTATGGAAGGCTGGAAAAAGTCAGGATCTCAGGGCCGTTTTCGCCAAGCGCAACCGTATGCTCAAAATGAGCAGAAAGGCTGCCATCGCTGGTTACTACAGTCCATTGATCATCAAGCACTTTTACCTCCCAGTTGCCGGTATTAACCATCGGTTCAATGGCCAAAACAATTCCCGGCTGCAAAAGAGGTCCTCGCCCCGGCAATCCAAAGTTTGGCACCTGTGGTTCTTCATGCATTTGTTCGCCAATGCCATGGCCGACATAATTGCGCACAACAGACATCGATTTTTTTTCAACATAGGCTTGTACCGCATGAGATAAATCGGAAAGCCTGTTTTTATTTTGCATTTGATCTACAGCTTTCTGCAAAGATGTCCGTGTTACATCAATCAGGTTTTGCGCTTCAGGCGAAATTGTTCCAACCGCGAAAGTGGCAGCGGCATCACCATAATAACCTTTCCGGTAAGCACCAACATCAATGCTGATTATATCGCCCTCTTTTAATCTGCGCAAGCTTGGAATGCCATGCACAACTTCATTGTTTATCGAGGCACAAATCGATGCGGGAAAATTATTATAGCCGAGAAAAGCCGGTTCAGCCCCATGCTTTCTAATCTGTTTTTCTGCCAAACTATCCAGTTTAGCAGTGGTAACACCGGGTTTTACCGTTTTTGCCATTAGCTCTAGAACTTCGGCAACAATTTTGCCTGCTTCCCGCATCAACTGAATTTCTTTAGACGACTTAAGTTTAATCATAAATCTTCTCTATTTCATGAATCCACGATAACTGCGCATTAACATGTGGCTTTCTATTTGTTTAAATGTTTCCAGGGTTACACCGACCACAATAATTAAACCGGTTCCTCCGAAAATTATATTCATTCCCGTCATACGTTCCAACAGTATTGGGAAAACAGCAATAAACGCCAGTGAACAGGCTCCAACTGTAGTTAAACGGGAAGTGATCCTGGCCAGGTAATCAGCTGTGGGCCGCCCCGGCCTCAAGCCGGGAATAAAACCGCCGTATTTTTTGATATTTCCTGCCACCTGAAAGGGATCAAACTGTACTGCAGTATAAAAGAAAGTAAATAATATAATTAAGGTTACATATAATATCAAGTTCAGGTTAGAACCCCAGCCTAAGCTTGCGGCAATACTCTGAGCAATAGGATGCTGGATAAAACTGACCAGCGTTTGTGGAAAGCTCAAAATTACCGAGGCAAAGATAACCGGAATAACTCCTGCTTGATTTACTTTCATCGGAATATGTGTGGCCTGACCGCCATACATCTTACGGCCTACCACCCGTTTGCTGTACTGCACGTTTACCCGTCTTTGTCCCTGGTCAAGAGCGATTATGCCAACGACCAGTATTAGTAAAACCAAAGCAACCAGGACAATAAGCAGCATATTGATTTCGCCAAACCGATACTGTTCGGCAATCATGGCTACACCCATTGGGAAACCGGCTACAATACCGGCAAAAATAATCAGGGAAATCCCATTACCAATTCCTCTTTCAGTAATCAGTTCACCCATCCACATCAGAAAAGCAGTACCAGTTGTCAATGATATAATAATTGTTATATAAGATAGTGTAGTTCTGTCCACTACTGCTTCTCCGGCTATTATCGTCGACAATCCAAAAGCCTGGATCAGGGCAATGACAATCGTCCCATAACGGGTAATCTGAGTCATTTTCTTTCGCCCTTCAGGTCCTTCCTGGCTCCACTCTTTCAACTTGGGAATAACAATCGTTAAAAGGTTCATTATAATGGAAGCGTTAATATATGGCATAATGCCCAGGGCAAATATGGTAAAATTAGCCAGGTTTCCACCGCCGATGATATTAACAAAACCAAAAATGGTGTCTTCCTGGAAAAATGCAGCCAAACGGGTTGCATCTACTCCGGGCACCGGGATCACCGAACCAACCCTAAAAATCACAAACATGGCCAGGGTGAAAAGTATTCTTTCCCTTAGTTCTTTTATTCGCCAGGCTGTCCGAATTGTTTCCAGCACTTTAAATCACCTCTACTTTCCCACCGGCCGCCTCAATTTTTGCCTGGGCCTGCTTGCTAAAGCGGTGAGCCCGGACTTCCAACTTACGATCCAGTTCTCCGTTGCCAAGTACTTTTAGTGGATCACCCTGGTTATTCAGCATGCCGGCTTCCAGTAAAAGATCCGGTGTTACTACTGTCCCTTCCTCAAAACTGTTCAAATCATTTAAGTTAATGATATTCCAACTTTTTTTATGAATATTTTTAAAACCGCGCTTCGGTAAACGCTGGAAATATGGCATTTGCCCACCTTCAAAACCGGGACGGATCCCGGATCCTGATCGTGACTTCTGCCCTTTTTGGCCCCGGCCGGAAGTTTTACCCAGGCCGGAAGCCATCCCTCTTCCTTTACGTTTAGCCGCTTTCCTGGCTCCCTCAGGAGGCCTTAATTCGTGTAAACGCATCGGCTACACCTCCCTGTCTAACGCTTCTCCAGTTACTTGCTTTCTTCAACATTAATTAAATAACCTACTGTATTGGCCATACCCCTGATCACCGGTGTGTCTTTATGTTCCACCGTCTGGCCGATCTTTTTCAAACCCAACGCCCGTACAGTGCCTCGATGCCTTGGTTTACGGGCCAGTGGGCTCTTAATTAGGGTGATTAGCAGTTTTTTTGCCATAACTGTCAACTCTCCTTACCCTAGCAGCTTTTCAACTTCAATTCCGCGCAAAGAGCTTACTTCCTCAGCCCGCTTTAACGATTTCAAACCTTCCATGGTGGCATTGACAATATTAATTGCATTATCGGAGCCGAGGGATTTAGTCAAAATATCTCTCACTCCGGCCAACTCCAAAACCGCACGGACAGGCCCTCCGGCGATCACACCGGTACCTTCAGAAGCAGGCTTCAATAAAACTTTTCCAGCCCCGAAGCGGCCGGTAATTTCATGAGTTATAGTAGTCCCGACCATGGGGACCAAAATCAAATTCTTTTTGGCATTTTCAATACCTTTTCGTATTGCTTCCGGAACCTCACCGGCTTTTCCCATACCAGCGCCAACCACGCCGTTATAATCACCAACAACCACCAGCGTGCTGAAGCTAAAACGGCGGCCTCCTTTTACCACTTTGGCCACACGGTTGACCTGAACTACCTTTTCTACCAGTTCCTGTGATGGTTCTATCTTTGACACCCGTGCAATTCCCCCTTTCTAAAATTTTAACCCGGCTTCGCGGGCCCCATCGGCCAGTTCTTTGACTCTGCCGTGATAGAGGTAGCCGCCCCGGTCGAAAACTACATCTTTAATGCCCTTATCCACAGCCCTTTTAGCAAGCAATTCTCCAACCTTACGGGCTGCTTCGCGATTACCGCCATGTTTAAGTTCAGAACGCATTTGCGAATCAATGCTTGAAGCGGCAACCATGGTTTCTCCCGCTTGATCATCAATCACCTGGGCATAAATATGTTTGCTGCTGCGGAAAACATTTAACCGGGGGCGCTCCGCTGTGCCACTGACCTTTGTCCGGACCCTGCGGTGGCGTTTTTTCCGGTTGACCTGACGTAATTTTGTTTGAACCACTATTATACACCTCCAGGCGACTATTTGCCCGCTTTACCCGCTTTCTGGCGGACTTGTTCATTCTCATAACGAATGCCCTTACCTTTATAAGGCTCAGGCGGATAGGTCCTGCGAATTACCGCGGCCATATTTCCAACCTGCTGTTTATCAATACCTTTTACGGTTATTTTAGTAGGGCTGGGCACTTCAATTTCCATATCATCACCGGGAGCAAAAATAACCGGATGGGCAAAACCCATGTTTAAGACCAGTTTTTTGCCTTCCAAAGCTGCTCTGTAACCTACACCTACCAGCTCCAGGTTGCGGCTATAGCCTTCAGTTACCCCTAGGACCATATTGTCAATCAGGGTCCTGGTCAAACCATGCAGCGACCTATGTTCCGGATTTTCAGAAGGGCGCTTGACATGAACCAAATTGCCTTCCTGTTCAATAATCATTTCCCGGTGCAGCTCTCTTGATAGTTTCCCTTTCGGTCCTGTAACGGTTATATGGTTGCCGTCAAGCTGTACCTGAACATTATCTGGTACAGCAACAGGTTTTTTACCGGTTCGAGACATCGGTAATCCTCCTCGCTATGCTACCAAATATAGCACAATACTTCGCCGCCACTGCCCGTTTCCCGGGCCTGACGATCACTCATTAATCCCTGAGAGGTGGAAATAACAGCTATTCCCAGCCCACCCAGGACCTTGGGCAGTTCATCTTTTTTCACATATACCCTTAAACCGGGTTTGCTGATCCTTTTCAGGCCGCTAATTATTTTCTCCTGGTCTGGACCATATTTTAGATGAACCCGCAAGATACCTTGTTTGTTATCTTTGATAAGCTCAAAATCTTTGATAAACCCTTCCTGCTTTAAAATATTGGCGATAGAACGCTTTACATTCGAAGCAGGAATTTCCACAGTTTTATGCCGGACATTATTGGCATTACGCACCCTTGTCAGCATATCGGCAATCGGATCTGTCATCATAGGCAGTAACAACCTCCTCTCATTCTTTCATCATCTACCAGCTGGCTTTTTTGATTCCTGGAATTTTCCCTTCGTTGGCCAGATGACGAAAGCAAAGGCGGCACAGGCCGAATTTCCGCAAGTAAGCCCTTGAACGGCCGCAAACATAGCAACGATTGTAAGCACGGACCGGAAATCTAGGCTTTCTCTTGGCCTTGGCAATTAACGATTTCTTGGCCATCCTTTCCCTCCTTAAATTAACGCTGCAGCTTTAACTAGGCGGCCCGGAAGGGCATGCCCATCAAGGTTAATAGCTCGCGTGCTTCTTCATCAGTCTCGGCGGTAGTTACAATAGTTATATCCATGCCGAGCACTCTTTCCACTTGACTGTACTCAATCTCGGGGAAAATCAACTGTTCCTTTATACCAATGGTAAAATTACCCCGCCCATCAAAGGAATGTGGCGATATGCCCCTAAAATCCCTGACTCTGGGTAAGGCAATGCTAAAAAGTTTATCTAAAAAATCATACATCCTAATGCCTCGCAGGGTCAATTTACAACCAATCGGGTTGCCTTCACGAACTTTAAAGCTTGCCACTGAGCGGCGCGCCCTGGTTATAATCGCCTTTTGACCGGTTATAATCGAAAGATCATTTACCGCTGCATCGAGGATTTTCGGGTTTTCCTTTCCTTCACCCAGGCCCATGTTGATCACTATTTTTTCGATCCGCGGCGCCTGTAAAGTGTTCTTGTATTCAAAACGTTTTACGAGCGCGGGCCTTACTTCTTCAAGGTATTTCTGCTTTATCCGTGACATATGCTTAGCTTTAACCCTCCTTACTTATCCAGCGATTCGCCGCATTTCCGACAAGCCCGGATCCGGCTGTTATCAGGAAGAATTTTCTTGGCCACCCGGGTCGCTTTATTGCAGGAAGGACAGAGGGGCAATACTCTGGATGCCGGAAATTCGGCCTCCATCTCCCTGATTCCACCCTGGGGAACCCTGCGGGTTGGCTTGGCATGCTTCTTTATAATATTTATTCCTTCCACTTTTACCCTGCCCATACGGGGGGAAGTGGCAATTACTTTGCCTTTTTTGCCTTTATCCTTACCGGAAAGAACTACTACTTTGTCCCCCCGGCGAACAGTCATTTTTTTCATATCCACCACTTATTCGCCACCTCCGTAATGAACTGCTAAATAACCTCCGGAGCAAGAGAAACAATTTTCATAAAATCTTTCTCCCTTAATTCGCGGGCGACAGGTCCAAAAATCCGGGTGCCCCGCGGATTATTCAGTTCATTGATTATCACAGCTGCATTCTCATCGAAGTTTATATGGGACCCGTCCCTGCGGTTTAACCGGCTTCTGGTGCGGACAATAACTGCCCTGACAACATCGCCTTTTTTTACTACCCCACCGGGGGTAGCTTCCTTTACCGAACCGATAATTATGTCGCCGATCCGGCCCGCTTTACGTTTTGATCCACCCAGAACCCTGATGCACAGGATCTTTTTCGCTCCCGAGTTGTCAGCTACCTTTAACATACTCTCAGATTGAATCATGGTTGCCTCTCCTTTCATCCCCTTTCCGGCAGGCTATCCGAAAAGAGAATCCTACAGCTTCGATTTGCGCATGATCTCCACCAAACGCCATCTTTTATCCTTGCTGATAGGCCTGGTTTCCATCATTTTTACTATATCGCCTACTCGGGACTCATTTGTTTCATCATGCATTTTATGTTTTTTAGTCCGTCGAATAATCTTCCCATATAACGGATGGCGGGTTAACCTTTCCACTGCTACAACTCTGGTTTTGTCCATTTTATCGCTAACTACCCGGCCGCTCCGTACTTTACCTTTGATTGTCAAACCGATGGGCCTCCCTTCTTATTCAAACTTAGCTAAGAGCCCGTTCCCGGAGCACGGTTTTAACCCGGGCAATATCACGGCGGACCTCTTTGATGCGCATAACATTATCCAGCTGGCCGGTGGCTTGCTGGAAACGCAGGTTAAAAAGCTCTTCTTTTAACTCTTTTACTTTATCATCCAGCTCTTGCTCATTAAGCTCATGAACTTCTTTTATTTTCATTCGGATCCACCACCCGCTTCAGCTCTTTTTACAAACTTAGTTTTGATTGGCAACTTATTGGCTGCCAGGCGCAGGGCTTCCTTGGCCACATCTTCATCCACACCGGCCAGTTCGAACATAATCCGGCCAGGCTTGATTACTGCCACCCAGTATTCAGGGGACCCTTTACCTTTACCCATCCGGGTCTCTGCCGGCTTTTCGGTTACCGGTTTATCAGGAAAGATGTTAATCCATACCTTCCCGCCCCGTTTAATCGATCTGGTCATAGCAATCCGGGCTGCTTCAATCTGCTGGCTTGTAATCCAGGAAGGCTCTAAAGCCTGCAACCCATATTCGCCGAACTGGACTATGGTACCGCCTTTAGACCGCCCCTTCATCCGGCCGCGGTGCTGACGGCGGTACTTTACCCGCTTAGGCATTAACATTGGCGTCTACCTCCCCTGCAGGTTTTTCTTCACCGGGTTTCGGGGGCAATATTTCACCCTTAAAAATCCAAACTTTAACCCCGATGCGCCCATAAGTTGTCTTGGCTTCAACAAATCCATAATCTATATCTGCACGCAACGTCTGCAGAGGTACAGTCCCTTCATGGTAAGTTTCATTGCGAGCCATTTCAGCTCCGCCTAGCCT
Source organism: Syntrophomonadaceae bacterium (assembly GCA_003567725.1). Lineage (GTDB taxonomy): Bacteria > Bacillota > Dethiobacteria > DTU022 > DTU022 > B1SED10-74M. The sequence continues at coordinate 64,925 of PWYU01000052.1, forward strand.
ACCACTACAAGATATCCTTACTCCTTTGGCTCCATTGCGCATAGTCCGGAAGATAGCCTGCTTCATAGCCCTTCTGAAAGCAATCCGTCTTTCCAGCTGGGAAGCAATACTTTCAGCTACCAGGGTAGCGTCCATTTCCGGTTTTTTGATTTCAATGATATTCAAATGCACTTTTTTATCTGTTAATTTTTCCAATTCCTTGCGCAAACCTTCAACGCCGGCACCTCCCCGGCCTATGACCATCCCCGGTTTTGCGGTATGAATATTAATCCGGACATTATTGGCAGCTCTCTCGATCTCAATCCTTGATACTGAAGATCCTTCCAGCTTTTTTTGAATAAAGTCCCTGATCTGCAGATCTTCATGCAGCTGGCTTTTATAATTTTTACTGGAGAACCATCTTGCGTCCCAGTCACGGATAACTCCAATCCGGAAACCGATGGGGTTAACTTTTTGTCCCACCTTTAAACCCCCCTTCTTTCTTTAACTATAACCGTTATATGGCTGGTTCTTTTAAAAATCAGGTTTCGCCTTCCCCTGGCCCGGGGCCGAATTCTCTTCATGGTAGGCCCTTCATCAACATAAGCCTGATCGATGTACAGCGAGCCCCGTTTCATTTCATGATTAAACTCAGCATTGGCCGCCGCGGATTTTACCACCTTGGCCACAGGCTCTGCTGCACCTCGCGGGGTATAACGCAGAATGCTTAAGGCTTCGTCAAGATCTTTATCCCTGATCATGTCAATTACAGCCCTTGCTTTGCGCGGCGCAACGCGTACATGTCGAGCTTTCGCTTTTGCTTCCATAAATCATCCTGCCTCCTCTGCCCTACTTAATAGTGGTAGAGCGTTCGGTATGGTGCCCGTGACCCCGGAAGGTGCGGGTCGGGGCAAATTCGCCCAGCTTATGTCCAACCATGTCTTCGCTGATGAAAATTGGGACATGCCTTCTACCATCATGGACTGCGATTGTATGTCCAACCATTTCAGGAAATATAGTGGAACGGCGGGACCAGGTCTTAACAACCTTTTTTTCTCCCTTTTCGCTCATCTGTGTAATTTTTTTCATCAAACTGGCCTCTACATAGGGGCCCTTTTTCAGTGAACGCGACAATCTAACTTACCTCCCTTTAAGCCGATTACTAAAGGATTTCCGGCCGCAGCAGGCAACCCTCTTGCAAAACTATTATTTCTTACGCCGGCGGAGAATATACTTATCAGATTCTTTTCTTTTCCGCCTGGTTTTATATCCCAGGGTCGGCTTGCCCCAGGGGGTAACCGGGCCGGGTAAACCGATGGGGGCTCTGCCTTCTCCACCCCCATGGGGGTGATCGCAAGGATTCATAACCGAACCCCGGACTGTAGGCCTTCTACCCATCCATCGTCCACGGCCGGCTTTTCCGATAGTCAGGTTCTCATGCTCTACGTTACCAATCTGGCCCACAGTAGCCCGGCAGTCAAGCGGGACCAGGCGGACTTCACCTGAAGGCAACCTGATATGGGCCATCTTGCCTTCTTTTGCCGCCAGCTGCGCTGCCGTTCCGGCTGAACGGGCCAGCTGGCCGCCGGCGCCCTGCTTCATCTCAATATTATGGACAAAGGTGCCCACCGGAATCGAACGCAGCGGCATGGCATTGCCGGGCCTTACTTCAACTTTAAACCCGGATTGAACCTTTTGCCCTGTTCGAAGACCCATAGGGGCCAGAATATAGCGCTTTTCTCCATCAACATAGTGCAGTAAAGCTATGTTCGCCGTCCGGTTTGGATCGTATTCAATCCCCGCAACTTTTGCCAGGACATTGTCTTTATCGCGTTTAAAATCGATAACCCGGTAATTTCGCTTATGGCCTCCGCCCTGGTGACGAACAGTAATCCTGCCGTAGGAATTCCGGCCGGCCTTTTTACTTAAAGGAGCCAGTAAAGATTTTTCAGGCTTTTTTTTGGTTACTTCCTCAAACGTCGATACAGTCGCAAAACGCCGCCCCGGTGAAGTGGGTTTGAATCTTTTTACAGCCATTGTAATACTCCCTCCTTCTTAGCGGCTTTCAAACAGCTCGATCGGTTTGCTGCCTTCGGCCAGTGTAATAATCGCTTTTTTCCAGGCAGGCTGTTTGCCTTCCGGAAAACGGCCCAAACGCTTCATTTTACCCCTGTAGTTTGCAGTGTTCACTTTTTGAACCTGGACATCAAAAATATCCTCAAGGGCCTGTTTAATTTCAATTTTATTCGCTTTGCCTGATACAACAAAAGTGTATTTATTTTCTTCCATAAGTTCGGTCGATTTTTCACTAATCATAGGACGGATTATTATATCACGTGGATCTTTCTTCATCCGCCAAACACCTCCTCAACCTGCTCAAGGGCGTCCTTGCTCATAACCAGATAGTTATAATTAAGGATATCAAGCACATTTAACTGCCGGGCGAGGATGGTTTTTACTTTTGGCAGGTTACGGGCTGCCTTAATTATATTCATATCGGGTTGAGCATTAACCACCAGCGCTCCTCCCTCTACTTTCAACTGTTCAAGCAGGGCAACCATTTGCTTGGTTTTCGGAGCATCAATGGCATAATCATCTACGACAACCACTTTACCTTCATTATACTTATCGCTAAGGGCAGATTTCAGGGCGACGCGTTTCATTTTTTTTGGGACAGATTTACTGAAATCTCGCGGCTTGGGGCCAAATGTCACTCCGCCTCCGACCCAGATCGGAGAATTAACACTACCGTGGCGGGCCCTCCCTGTTCCTTTTTGAGGCCAGGGTTTATCTCCGCCGCCTCTCACCTCGCTGCGGTTTTTACTTGAAGCTGTACCCTGCCGACGTCCTGCCGCTTGCCAGACAGCCGTCTGATAGAGAGCTCCTTGATTCAACGGCGCCCCAAAAAGGCTGGCCTGGACCTCTATCTCGTCCACCTGCTCGCCGTCTCTATTATAAAGCGATAATTTAGGCATATTCAGGGCATCTCCTTTCCTTAGGCTATCCGCTTACTTTCTTTTTTATCGATTCTTTAATTTCCACCAGTCCGCCCCTGGGGCCGGGCACAGAACCTTTAACCAGCAAAATATTCTTTTCGCCGTCAGATTCCACAACATTCAGGTTCTGGACAGTTCTTCTCCAATTCCCCATACGTCCGGGAAGCGGTCGTCCCTTAAAAACCCGGGCGGCATCAACAGAGCCCAGTGATCCCGGGCCGCGCTGGTAGTGAGAACCGTGCGTTTTCGGGCCTCTACTAAAGCCCATCTTCTTGATCGATCCGGCGAAACCTTTACCCCGGGCAGTAGCACTGACATCGACATAATCTCCCGCGGAAAAACTATCCACCTTTAATTCCTGTCCGGCGCTGTAAGTGCTGGAGTCATCAACTCTAATTTCGCGCAGATATTGCTGCGGGTTGACGCCCGCTCGCTTAAAATGTCCTTTTAGCGGACGATTCACCCGATTAACTTTCTTTTCTATAAAACCAAGCTGGATGCTGTCATAACCATCATTGTCCATGCTTTTCACCTGGACTACCCGGCACGGGCCAGCTTCCAGAACTGTTACCGGTATTACCCGGCCCTGTTCATCAAAAACCTGGGTCATTCCTACTTTGCGCGCCAATATTGCTTTAACCATTATTGTAAGGCACCTCCCGTCTATCACTTAGAGCTTAATCTCAATGTCCACACCGGCGGGCAAATCAAGCCTCATCAAAGCGTCGATTGTCTTTGGTTCCGGTTCAAGAATATCAATCAGACGTTTATGAGTGCGCATTTCGAATTGCTCCCGGGAGTCTTTATATTTGTGCGGCGCCCGAATTACTGTGTAAAGGCTTCTTTCTGTCGGTAGCGGTACGGGTCCGGAAACATCGGCCCCGGTGCGGCGCGCCGTCTCTACAATCTTACCGGCCGACTGGTCCAGTAGTTGATGATCGAAAGCTCTCAACCTGATTCTGATTTTTTGGTTGGCCATGGACAAATCCTCCTTATCGCCTGATTAAATCAGAGCTGCTCCGCAAAAATTACCCGGCCCAGGGCCGGCAACCTTTTGCTTCATCGCTTTTTTAAAATAATCGTTAGCATTATTTTGCTTGCCTGTTATCCTGCTGTTTATTCATCAATCGACGTGACTACTCCGGCGCCGACGGTGCGTCCGCCTTCGCGAATAGCAAAGCGCACCCCTTCTTCAATGGCAATTGGAGTAATCAGTTCAATATCCATA
>PWYU01000003.1 GCA_003567725.1 Syntrophomonadaceae bacterium
CAGGCTACACCGCTGGCCATGCTCAATGCAGGAATGGAAATGCCGCCCCTGGGGCAGTTGTTCCTGGCTTTCCCGGGAGGAGCTTTATCTGAGGTTTCTCCACTTGCCCTTCTTATTGGAGCAGCATACCTGTTCTATAAGAAGCACATTACCTGGCATGTTCCGGTATCCATGCTGGCTGCAATAGTGATATTAACCCTGATTGCCGGACAGAATCCGCTCTACCACCTCTTTACCGGTGGTATTATGATCGGCGCTTTCTTCATGGCTACCGACTGGGTGACCAGTCCGTTTACCGATAGAGGCAAGCTAATTTTTGGAGCCTGCATTGGTATCCTGGTAGTAATTTTCAGACTTGGCCTTTCACCAACAGAAGGAGTGGCTTTCTCAATTTTGATTATGAATGCCTTTGTGCCTTATATAGATAAAGCGATGAGGCGGCCTTCCTTTAGCGAACCCAAAAAACAACCCCAGGCGTCTTAAGTAGATCTTATTACAGCTTGGATGAGAATTGATTAAGCCGGGAGATGAAAGTCTCCCGGCTTTTTCAAGGGCGTTTCAGGCATGGGCTTTTCCTGCGAGTTGAAAACCCATTGAAAGCGGGTGTAAACTGATTTATAATTAAATCAGCTTTGAAGACTTAGTCAGATGCCGGGAACACTGTTTACCCGGCATCTGTTCCAACGAGAGGTGGACCATTATGATTGGCGCCATAGCCGGAGATATAATCGGTTCTGTTTACGAACATTTCAGTATAAAAACTACTGAATTTGAACTTTTCCATCAGGCCTCAAGGTTTACAGACGATACTGTGCTTACCGTTGCCGTGGCTGACGCTATTGTTTCCGGGAAAGAGTATACTCATGTTTTAAAAGATTATGCTCGCCGTTTCCCTAATGCTGGATACGGTGGTAATTTTATGCAATGGGCTTTTTCTAAAAGTGAAGAACCTTATTACAGTTTTGGAAATGGTTCAGCTATGCGAGTGGGCCCGGTAGGTTTTGCCTTTAGTGATTTGCAGGTTGTCCTAAAAGAAGCCAAACTCAGCGCTTCAGTTACTCACAATCACCCGGAAGGTATTAAGGGCGCTCAAGCTGTTGCGGCAGCAGTGCATCTGGCCAGACAAAAGTATAGCAAAAGACAAATAAAATTATATATTAAAGAACATTTTGGTTATAACCTGGACCGGACTTTAGAACAAATCCGCCCCAACTATCAGTTTGATGTTAGCTGTCAGGGCTCTGTTCCAGAAGCGATAATAGCTTTTCTCGAAGCCGATGATTATGAGGATGCTGTCCGCAAAGCGGTGTCACTTGGAGGTGATAGCGATACGCTTGCTTGCATGGCCGGAGCGATAGCGCAAGCCTATTATGGTGAAGTTCCCTATAAAATCGAGGAAAAAGCTCGCAGTATGCTTCCTTCCGACTTGCTCGAAGTGGTTGATGAATTTAACCGCTTTGCTGGCCTGGAATAACTGTCATTTTGTTATAATAGAAGTATAAAAAATAACCGTAATTTTTATACAATATTTATATTACATATCTTTGATTTGCATGATATTGTAAAAGCATACAAGTTTGATTCAATAATGAAGCATATGTTAACAGTGGTTCAGTAGTTTAGGTTTAACCTACCCAAATAAGGAGATGCTTATGAATACCATTATTGAGAATTATGTAGTGCAGGGAAAGCCAATTAAGGATTGGACGATTGAGGAGCACAACGTAGCGCTGGATACACTTGGAGCTAGAATCTATAAGCCTTTCCATGGGGTTTTAGTTCTTGGTGGAGGTTCTAAGCCTTATAAGATAAAAATAAGGCAGGAAACTGAAGATGGAGAAGTGGAAAAAGAATTGGTTGATGGGCTGGCATGTTATTCTGCCGTACCTTTCGGTCATAAAGATCCAGTTATAACAGAGAATGTTAATTACTATGTCTCTCAGATGGCTACTATTCCCCGATCCATATCTCATAGCTACCTGGGCCCATGGCTGGTAAAACTAAAGGAATTTACACAGATGGATATGTTTCTTCCTAAAAGCAGTGGCACTGAAGCGAACGAAGCTGCAATTAAAGCTATTAGAAAATGGGCTAGAAACTATGGTGGTAGAGATGGTAAAGGCATAAAAGAGACTCCCTATATAATTACTGCTAATAATGCTTTTCATGGCAGGGGCCTTGGTTCTACAGCTATGATGGATGATGAAACTACAAGAAAAGACCTTGAACCTTTAATGGAAGGGTTTGAGCAGGTCCCCTTCAACGATGTCAAAGCTTTAGAAGCAAAGCTCAAGGAGCACGATGGCAATGTTGCCGCTGTATTTATAGAACCGATCCAGGCTGAAGCAGGAATATATGTCCCTGATGATAATTATTTGCATGATGTTCAAAAGCTGTGCAAGGAGAATAACGCTCTCTTTGTGCTTGATGAAATCCAAACCGGCTACTGCAGAACCGGCTATAACTTTGCCTGGCAGTTATACGGCTTGGAAAAACCGGACCTGATTACGCTTGGTAAAGCGATGAGCTCTGGAGTGATTCCGGTTAGCTGCCTGTGCGGTAAAAAAGAAATTATGGACCTCTTTGAGCCGCACGGTGAAGGGAGCACCTTTGGTGGTTATCCGCTCGCTGCTTTTGTTGGGTTATTGACTATTCATGAACTTGAGAAAAGGGATATAACTAACCTGGCTGCAAAAAATGGTAAGTACTTGAAAGATAAGCTGGAAGAGATTGCCAGGAAGTATCCTGAGAAAGTAAAAGAAATCAGGGGTAAGGGCATGTTAATTGGAGTGGAAATTAATCCTCAGTATGATGGACATGAGCTTAGTATGAATATGATGAAGCATGGAGTTTACGCTAAAGAAACTCATGAAACCAATCTGAGGATAGCTCCGCCGATTGTTATTGAGCGTGAAGGGATGGATAAAATAGCTTCGGCACTCGATGCCAGCCTGGCAGATCTTTAAAGTAAGATCATTTCTGATAAAGGCTATGCTTAGAATTAGCATCTATTTTATCATTTAGGATTTTTTATAGCTGCAAGTAGTGCCCGTGTATCCTAATCACAGGATACAAGGGCACTACTTATTTAAGGCAGGTTTATTTTGAAAGTTTTCTAATTCGATCAGTACTTTGATGACGCATGGGAATGTAGTGACCAATCTCTGTGCAGCTATGAGTAAGTTAGTGCAACTTGTGCAAGCAATGAACAAGACTAACAGTCTTTTAATGATGAGAACATTTTTTGAGGGTTACGCTAGTGATAAACAAAAAAAAGAGCTGAAAGCTCTTTTTTAAATAGATTATTATGGTGCGCCTGCGTGGTTTTGAACCACGGGCCTCCTGCGTGTCAAGCAGGCGCTCTCCCCCTGAGCTACAGGCGCAAGTTTAAGCTAATATAGTTTAGCATTTAAGCGGTTAGAGTGTCAAGAAAATTAGGCCATAGAACTGTAAAATATCCCGTTTCTATGCTATTATGTAAGTGTATTTACAGGTTTAGGGAGGGTTATAAGTGCCGGCAAACCTGACACCGCAATATTATGAAGCAGAAGATAGATACCGCCGGGCTAAAACTACGGATGAACGCATCCAGGCCCTGGAAGAAATGCTGATGGTTATACCAAAGCATAAAGGAACTGAAAAACTGCAGGGTGATATAAAAAAAAGGCTTGCTAAGATAAGAGAAGAGGGTAAAAAGAAAAAATCAACGGCCAAGGGCTATGATCCTTTTGGAGTTGAAAAGCAGGGCGCCGGTCAGGTTGTGCTGGCCGGTTATCCTAACAGTGGCAAATCTTCCATGGTGACTGCACTTACCAGGGCTAAACTTAAAGTAGCTGAATATCCTTACACTACTGCTATTCCGGCAATGGGGATGATGCCCTATAAAGATACCTGGATTCAGCTGGTTGATACTCCACCCCTTATGGAAGACAATGTCCCATCAGGCCTGATTGGGACGTTTAAAGAAGCGGACGCACTGCTCGTTATAATAGATGTTTCTACTGCTGAATGCTTGGAACAGTACGAAGGATTGATGAAAGTTCTGCAGGATAGGGATGTAATAGATCTTTCTAAAGAAGGGGAACTAATTGCTCCCATTCCTTTTCTGGTTGTAGCCAATAAGATTGATTATCGCGAAGCCAATGAAAACCTGGAAGTGATGAAAGATTTAATGCCGGATTTTGATCCCCTGTCCGTATCAATAAATGGAAAGGGCCTTGAAGAGCTTAAAGAAAGACTCTACAACCTCCTGGATGTGATCAGAATTTACGGTAAATCTCCAGACAGGCCTGCCGACATGGAGCGCCCCTTTATTCTGAAACGGGGCAGCACAGTGTTTGATTTTGCCGGGCAAGTGCACAAAGATTTTCCTGAGCAGCTAAAAAACGCTTTAGTTTGGGGATCGTCTAAATTTGATGGGCAACCAGTAGCTCGTGAATATGTGCTGGAAGATGGCGATGTTGTTGAACTGCAGCTTTAAGGGATAACGAATTGTAATAAAATACTTATCAGTGATAAGGAGTTGACTGGAATGATTTGGATTGTAATTGGGATAGTTGTTTTAGCTATATTGTTTTTTATTGCTACTTACAACCGCCTGGTTGGGTTGCGTCAGAATTTAAAAAATGCCTGGTCGCAAATTGATGTGCAGTTAAAAAGACGTTATGACTTAATTCCTAACCTGGTAAATACAGTAAAAGGCTATGCCGAACATGAAAAAGAAACTTTTGAAAATGTAACCAAAGCCCGCAGTATGGCCATGCAGGCCGGTGATGTTAACGAGCAGGCCGGGGCGGAGGATATGCTTACCGGTGCTTTAAAAAGCCTGTTTGCCGTGGCTGAGAGCTACCCCGAACTGAAAGCCGATGCCAATTTCCGCCAGCTGCAAAATGAGCTTGCCAATACTGAAGGACAGATTGCTTCTGCAAGACAGGCTTATAACCAGATTGTAATGAAATTCAATACAGCTATTCAGCGTTTTCCGACAGTCCTCGTTGCCGGTATGTTCGGTTTCCACCAGGAAAACTATTTCAACCTGGATGAAGAGCCGGCTTCTCGCGAAGCGGTTAAGGTTGAGTTTTAGATTTAGTAAGAAGTTTATAACAGCTTGCTTAATAAGCCCGAAGGCTTGTCCTTCGGGCTTATGTAATCCTGGTTTCAGAAATACTGAAATAGGAGCAATGGTTGTGTTAACTCTATTAATTATCCAGATCTTTGCTAACTTTGGAATCGGCTATTTTGTATCGTAGAAAATTGGCCTAATATATGTAGAAAGTGATCTTGTTGACAATAAAGAAAAATTATTTTATTATATTAACAAAAGTAAGTATGATCATTTGTTCATATGAAGGTGATCGGGAATGGAATCCAAATTAACAAGGCTCCTTAAAGCCATAGCTGATGATACCCGTTTGCGGATGCTTAATTTGCTGCAGCACCATGATCTTTGTGTCTGCGAGTTAGAAACTTTGCTGGGTATTAGTCAGTCCAATACTTCCAGGCACCTGAACAAACTTACTAATGCCGGTTTGCTGGAATATTATAAAGCGGCCAAATATGTTTATTACAAGATCAACTCAGAAACCATTAAAGAATACCCATTTATTAATGTGATCCTGACATCAGAAATGATGAAACTGGATCAATGCCGGAATGATTATGAAAAGATGGCTTATTACAAGAGCAAAGGTTATACTTGCGATGATTTGAAGGCAGGAAAAGTAAACTTCCAGCTAAACCCAAAATGAAATTTAATCAGGGAAACCGGTTTGTTTTGAAAAAGTTTGATGGCATAAATTTTTTGAAGGCAGTTTATGTCTTTAATTGTTCAGGTTCAGTCACATTGTATAACACACGTAAGGAGGATTTTTCGCTGGCTGAAGAGCACAAGTTGGGTTATTTTCAAAAAGGATCAAGCAACTTCAAACAAGTAGTTATTTTTTATTAAGAGGTGATGAAAAGAGATGAGTGAAGACAAAGCTTATGAACTTGGATTTTTCCACAAGTACCTTTCAGTTTGGGTGGCTTTGTGCATTTTGATCGGTATCGGGCTTGGCCGCGTTATACCTGGTGTGGCTGAGACTTTAAGTGAGATCCAGATAGAACAGGTTAATATCCCGATTGCTATCTTACTCTTTGCCATGATGTATCCGATTATGCTGCAGATAGATTTCAGCGAAGTTGTAAATGCGGTAAAAGCGCCGCGGGCGGTTGTTTTAACCCTGATCGTAAACTGGCTGATTAAACCTTTCAGCATGTTCTTTTTCGCCTGGTTGTTCATGCGCGTTATCTGGGCTCCTTATATTGGTTATGAATTGGCTGGCGAGTACATGGCCGGGATGATCCTCCTCGGTATTGCACCCTGCACGGCCATGGTCCTGGTTTTCAGTTACCTGGCCAAGGGGTTTATGGGCCTGACCCTGGTCTTGGTGGCTATTAATTCGCTGGCCATGCTTGTCCTGTATGCTCCACTGGGCAACTTTCTCCTGGGTGTTGCCGAAATGCCCATACCTTTTTGGACTATTTTCTTAAGCATTATGCTCTATGTGGGGGTTTCCCTGGTTGCAGGATACATTACCCGCAAACGATTGATTGCGACCCGGGGCATTGACTGGTACGAGCGGGTTTTCTTAAAGCATATGGGCACTATTTCTGTTGTTGCCCTGCTGGCTACTTTAATATATCTCTTCATGCTTCAGGGTGAGGTTATAATTGAAAACCCCCTGGGCGTGGTTATGATTGCAATCCCCTTGATCATTCAGATTTTATTTATTTTCGGTGTGGGTTACCTGGCAGCCAAACTTATCGGCCTGACGTATGAAGAGGCGGCGCCGGCTTCCATGATCGGGGCCAGCAACCATTTCGAGGTGGCGATTGCTACAGCGGTTACCGTATTCGGACTGGGTTCTGGGGCTGCTCTATCTACAGTAGTGGGTGTTCTGATTGAAGTGCCAATCATGTTAGTGCTGGTGACCATTTGCTTGAGAACTGCCCGCTGGTTCCCTAAACTGTCTGCTTACACTAACAAGATGGCCGGGGACGAACGGTAATGTTCTATTAAGATGAATGGTCGAGTAACCAGTCGATCTAGTAAAGTTTTGACAAAAAGGCCTCCCCCGCTTTCTATGGGGAGGCCTTTGCTTGTACCTGCAGAGGACTCAAAAAGGCTAGGACATAATGGTTCCAAAAATCATCCCAGAGATGGTGGCCATTATAGCCACCAGAACTACAAAAATAACGGTTTTTTGGGTGCCGAGGACGCTTCTGATAACCAGCATGTTGGGCAGGCTTAAGGCCGGTCCGGCCAGCAGCAGAGCCAGGGCGGGTCCTTGTCCCATTCCTGAGCCAAGCAGGCCCTGCAGGATGGGGACTTCTGTTAAAGTGGCGAAATACATGAACGCCCCGATGATGGAAGCTGCCAGGTTGGCCTGAAAGCTGTTTCCACCCACTAAAGCTTCGATGTAATGGACGGGGATCAGGCCGGCATCGCTTTCCGGACGCCCCATTAGGAATCCGGCCACCAGGACCCCTGCAAAAAGCAGGGGAAGGATTTGGAGGGCAAAATCGCGCGTGGATTCGACCCAGGAAACCCGTTCGTCCCGGTCAAACCAGCGCC
>PWYU01000067.1 GCA_003567725.1 Syntrophomonadaceae bacterium
AACATTTAAACATATTTAAGTGCATTATTACCTTTATTTAAGGGCTTTATCAAACATAAGAGATAATGGTTGTTAGTTTTTCACCCACTTTCTTATGTAGCAATTAAGCATCGCAAAGTAAAGTTATATTTGAGTGAACCCTAAATAAAATTGGAAGGGTAATTAATCGATATTCTTCATAATAAGCCATACAAAAACCACCGGAGCAAAAACACCCCGGTGGTTTCATCTTTCGTGGTGGGGACGAGAGGTTTCGAACCTCCGACCTCTTGAATGTGAGTCAAGCGCTCTCCCCCTGAGCTACGTCCCCTGAAATATGTTTAATTAAAACCTTGTTATAAGAATACCATATTATTACTAATTTTAGCAAAGACCTTTTACAATATAAAGAAGCAGACTTTAAAATAATAATATTTCTTTTAAGAATAACACTACATATTTTATTGATTGCTTATTCTGCTGGAATCGAACGCTGATTCCGTTTTTAACCGAACGAACCGGAAGCGAAGCGGTGATTGATAATCTGCCGTTACTAAAACTGTTATTCTAGATAGCCGGAGTTATCTGGAACTGTATGCAAATTGACTGCACGATTAGAAAGAAAAAGTGCTATTTAAAGTTTTCTGAGCGGTTCTTATTTCAATAAAAACTTCTCTAAAATTTTAAGGATGCCTGCCCCTTCCTATTATATTAATTCTTTGGCTTTGTCGTCTTTTACTTCTACAACCGGAATAATTTCAAAGCGGCACAAATTGCTCCAATGCAGTGACCATTTAAAGCATTCCCTGGCTGAATCAGCCTCGATCAACCAGATACTTCTTCCTCCCGTAGCATCGAGCCATTCACCTATAATATCGATCCCTTTAGGAGTCAGCCTGCCATTTTCCAACCTCTTATTAACCACTTCATCTCTCTGCTGGGGTTCCCAGGTTCCAATAAGTATAAACCTCATCATTATCCCCCTTCCCAATTAAATATATTCATATCCTCATTAACAATTTTGTTGAATCTGTTAATCAAGTAGCCTTTACTGTAGTTGCGATCGGTGGAAGAGTTTGAGAGTATTGTTTTGATAAGTAAATTATAGCAATTTTCTATATATTAGTCAATCCCACTTTCGTTTTTTTAATTATAGTGCAACGATAACTTTTTCTTCTGCTCATTTTTTTATTTTATTTGGAAACAAAAACAGGGTAATAATTCACACCCTGTTTAATTAAATCGAATCTCATTATTATTTTTACTTTGATTTGCAGTATAATTACCTGATCATTATCTGGCTGCTTGATGAAATATTAACAGCTCAGAACAAAAATATTTTTTAAGGTCTTCCAGGATTTTCATAAACCACGTCCTGCAATATTTCTTCAATTTGGGTAGATAAACCGTACAGGTCAAGCTCTTTTTCCAGTAATTGAGGGTCTCCGTAGCCGCCGGCAATACCATTCAGACGGGCAGCTACCGTTGAATTTGTTAAGTCTTCGATATCAGGATAATAGGACTTTATTTCTAAAGCCAGCTTATCGGTATTTTGCAGGTAATACTTCTGGTGGTAATCTTCCGCCAGGTAAAAGCTATCCAGGGGTTGAATTTCTGTGTAAACTTTAGTGCCCTGCTCTTTTTCAACAATTTCTTTACTATTACGGGCAATCTGCTCCTGGCCCTGGTCATGATAGAGAATCATTGCCATGTATTGCCTGGACCAGGCCCTGGAAGCCGGATTGTGGTTAACCCAAAAAATATTAAGGATATCTTCGTACGATATTAAGGTGGGGTCGTAATCGATTTGAAATACTTCGGTATGATCACCCAACCGATGATAAGTGGGATCTGGCAAAGTCCCTCCGGCATAACCGACACGGGTCCTGTAAACTCCTTCAATCTGCCCAAACTGGGCATCAGGGCCCCAGAATCAACCAAGGGCTAAAGTTGCAGTTTCCAGGTTAGCAGGCACCTGTTGATCCAAAAGCGGACTGTTACTGTCAATATATTTATGCTTTTGTTCCATAATTTGATTATCCTTTCCATTTTCATATTTTAAATCAGGATCTTCTAAATTATTATTAGAAAAATCACTTTCTACTTCTGTGCAGCCCGGTAAAGTAAAATAACCCGGCAGAAGCAAAACCAGGAGAGTAGTATATATTAAAAAACCCTTTCTAAACAGCATATATAATTCCTTTCCAGGCACAGCCAGCAGATATAAACCTTTATAAAATCAGCTTTAATCAATTACTAATAGCAATTTCGGCCAATTCCTCTAATGCCTGATCGTAGTAAAAATCTTCCTCGTCAACTTTTTCATAGTATTGAACTGCTTTATTAACATCTCCCAGTAAATAATTGGCTCTTCCCAGCACAAAAGCCAGGGGCTCTATTTCTCCATAATACTCTTTCATTAACGGTTCAATGGCAATAACCTCATTAAGAAAACGTTCTGCTTGAGTTTGCTCGCCTTCTTGTAATAGATATTCGGCAATTTGTAGCCGGGAAATAGCCGGTTGAAGATAGCTGCTGTCCATAAAGGGACGTAATTCAATCATAGAATCAAGATATTTTAAACCTTCTTCAACATCTACATACTGCAACATCAAGTTACCATATCGTGAAACATAGTTAGGGTTAAAAGGTTCGAGTTCATATGCTTTTCTGGCCAGGTCAAGCATCGCTTCAACATCAGCCAGCGACTGGGTTCTTTGGATGCGATCTTCAAGTAACACATTTAAATTGTGATAATTATCGCTCCGGTAGGGATCAGTCCGCATAGCGCTTTGCATTTCTATGATAGCCTGCTTATAATTACGCTGCTGCATATATTCTTGTGAACGCCAGGTAGCATAAAGGCCATGGATCAAGGCAAAGTTATAAGTAAGGAGAAAAATTCCTGCAATCAAACCAAAAATACCTATAAACAATCCTCGGCGGTTAAAGGGGATCGTATTTTTTTCTGGATTGCCAAACCAGTTAGCTTGATCGAGGCTGCGGCCGGCTCCCAGCAAAACGAAAAGAAAGATGCCTACAGCAGCAAGCGAAAAATTCCAGTCTATAATACTATGTGCTCCCAGAGCAGCAACAGGAATGAAAGAAGCGGTCCAATACTGCCAGGTTCGAGAAACAGCTTTTTTCTTAACACAGTTTTTTATAAATGCAGCGGTAAAACTGATCCAGATTCCTGTAAAAGCTAGAAAACCAAAAAACCCTGCTTCAATCCAAACCTGCAAAAAATGATTATGCACCTCGGTAGAATCATAGGGAAATTCTTGATAGCTGCGATAGAGGGCATTCCATCCTCCGCCCCCTGCACCAAAAAGGGGATAATCTCTGATAATCTTGACTGCATCTACGTAAAAGTCAAGCCTGCGATCAAGGTTCCGATCAAGCGAATATGAGAATAAGCGGTCATAAAAGCGATCCGGTAAAATACGGTTGAAGGCAAAGCTTAACTGTGTATCTTGCTCCTCACTAATTAAACTGATATTTCTAAAAGCAGCAGAGGTTTCTGGATAGCGATTATATACCTGAACTGTCAGCCTTAAGGCTTCTTCACTGGTTTTAAATGAAAGCTCTTTTGTCTCCCAACCATCGGTTTCTCCACCGTGATGATTAACAATTTCAACATCCCTATAACCTTCCATTCCTTCAAGCACCCTAATGCCCCAGAGATCACTACTTAAATCACTATCCACCGATGGATCTTGTCCTGCCTTTACTTCCAGGCTTATTAGATAGTCTTTATTAGGAGCAACATTATCTATAATTTGTTCAACTCGTTGCGTTGCCTGTTCATCATCAAGGGCCATTTCAAGCTCAATCGGTCCAGTAGCAGGGACAATGACCGTTATTATCAATACAACTATGGCAGCAATTACCACTCCACCCGCTAAAGCCAGGCGCACTTTTTTGCTCCTGGAAAGATATAGCTCGACCCCAAAACCAAGAACAATTACAGCCGTTAGAGCTACGAGCATCGCTAGCCAGGCTGGGGCTAGGGTGCCGGCCCGGAAAGCTGGATCAGCTACAAATGCCGCCGGTACAGCCACCACTGCTGTAACGGCCAAATATAGAAAAGCACGAACTCTCTGGCCTGGTGAGGATACAATGATTAGCAAAATTGCCAGCGGAGGGAGTAATAACCAGGCCCCGCGAGAGAAAGTGAGAATAATTGTAATCAACATTAAAACAGCCGGAATAAGATATAAGCTTTGGGCCCATTTTCCAACCATTGGAGCAAGGGCCAGCGCCAGCAGATAAGCTGCCATGAGATAAGCTGCAGCCGTGTTTGCATAACCCATGGGAGAACCGATGCGATATGAAGTATAGGCTCCGGCAAATTCCCAGTAACCGGCAGCGGCCCCCAGGCTGGCTACAGTTACGATAAAAGCAGCCCCCAGGCAAATATGAAGCAAGATATTCAAACCCGGTAAACTTGCCGAAACATCTGCGGGTTTTTCTAAATCTGATTGATTTTCTAGCTGTTTATTGGTAAAAGGTGTCTTTTTAAAAGGCCAACGCCAGTAACGGCATATTTCAATTGCTGCCAGGTAAATCACAATATAAGAAGCGATTTTTAGCAGTTCATCGAGGGCATCTCGCTTTTGAACAGCAAAAAAGAAAGATGCCAGGTACGCAAACAGTAAAATAATCAAGCATATATCGAGAGGAGATTCAATTAATCTGCCGTCTTTTGTTGCCAGACGGAAACAGCCCCAAAAAATAAGCAGGGAGAATATTACTGCTTTTGCGGCCAGCAATTCACGGGGAAAGAATAAACCACGTTCAAAAGGGCCGATCAATAGTAAACCTGATACTACCAGCAGCATTATAAGCGGACCTATTTCTTGAACCCATGTCTTTAAGCGGCCTGCATGAGCAAATTCACCTTGTTTAACCTTTGCAGCATGATCTTTTGAAATTGCCTTTTTAGGCTTTTTTTGCTGTTTATCTTTTCCCGATCCTTTACGTCCCATACTCTCCTCCAGTAGTAGCTCTTAAAACATTCTACACTATTTTAATGATTCCCTGTAAATTGATTCTATACCAGAATGATAGTATTAGCTACAGGGTATTCTATCCCTAAAGATATCTTTCCCGTGAAAAGAATTATGACACATCCTTCTTCATCAGACAATAGCATCACTTTAATTTTCTCATCAGGCTGCCTGGCTGATTTAATTCTATGTTTACTGGCATATCAAGATGCGAGTTTCCGGGCGCTTGCATTATTTAGCTATTCTAAAAATAAATACTGCCAGTCATAACCGCTACCTCGTTACCAGGATTATTCCTATTGACAGGAGAAGCTTTTTATAGTAACTTCAATTTAACAATCATTACAAATACAAACTATTTTAAACTTTTAAGGCAGGATCATAAGTGAACCCATTGTATAAAAATCTATCCACCGAACTGGAAAATATCAATATACGTCCTTCAATTCAAAGGGTCGCTGTGTTAAATTATTTAATAAATAACTTTTTTCATCCAACAGTAGATCAGATTTATAAAGATCTACAAAGCGTAATACCCACTCTTTCTAAAACCACTATTTATAATACCCTTGATCTATTTGTTGAAGCCGGCCTGGTCAAGATTTTGACTATAGAAGACAATGAAACCCGCTATGATATAATTACCGAGCCCCACGGACATTTTAAATGCAATGAATGCAGAACCATCTTCAATTTTACTTTAGATCTTGACTCCATGGAAAGCGAGGAGTTAAATGGCTTTAAAGTTATTGATAAAGACGTATATTTTAAAGGTGTTTGTCCTAAATGCCTTTTAAATATAAATTCAGATTTCCGAAAGGAGTAAAATAATGAGTGAAGAAAACAAATGCCCGGTAACGGGAAAAACAAGAAGTGCTACTACACGTGCTGCTACTTCAAACTGGGACTGGTGGCCTAACCGTTTAAACCTCAAGATTCTCCATCAGCATTCAGATTTGAGTAATCCTCTGGGTGCAGACTTCAACTATGTTGAAGAATTCAAGAAGCTCGATTTAGAAGCTGTTAAAAATGACTTATATGATTTAATGACTGACTCGCAGGATTGGTGGCCTGCCGATTACGGCCACTATGGGGGCCTATTCATCCGAATGGCCTGGCACAGCGCCGGCACCTACCGGATGGGTGATGGCCGCGGTGGCGCAGGATCGGGATCACAAAGGCTGGCTCCTCTAAATAGCTGGCCTGATAATGCCAATCTTGATAAAGCCCGCCGTTTGCTCTGGCCAATCAAGCAGAAGTACGGCAATAAGATTTCCTGGGCTGATTTGATGATCCTGGCAGGAAACTGCGCCCTGGAGTCAATGGGTTTTGAAACATTTGGTTTCGCCGGTGGCCGTGAGGATGTTTGGGAACCGGAAGAAGACATTTACTGGGGTTCCGAAGATGAATGGCTCGGGGATAAACGCTACAGCGGAAATCGAGATCTTGAAAATCCGCTTGCTGCCGTGCAGATGGGACTTATTTATGTTAACCCTGAAGGCCCAAATGGTGAACCAAATGTTCTGGCATCAGCTAAAGATGTGCGAGAA
The DNA here is from genome assembly GCA_003567725.1 of Syntrophomonadaceae bacterium. GTDB lineage: Bacteria > Bacillota > Dethiobacteria > DTU022 > DTU022 > B1SED10-74M. The sequence goes on from PWYU01000067.1 coordinate 6,539, forward strand.
ACGTTTGCCCGCATGGCTATGAATGATGAGGAAACAGTCGCCCTGGTCGCTGGCGGACACACTTTTGGTAAATGTCACGGTGCAGCTGAGGATTCTCATTTAGGCCCGGAGCCCGAAGGTGCCGGAATTGAAGAACAAGGACTTGGCTGGAAGAATAGTTTTGGTAGCGGTAAAGGCGATGACACTATTACCAGTGGTATTGAAGGAGCCTGGACTGCTACTCCTATAAAATGGGATAATAGCTATCTCGAGGTTCTCTTTAAATATGATTGGAACCTGGTCAAAAGCCCTGCTGGCGCCTTGCAATGGGTCCCGGTTGATCCCGATGATGAAGATCTTGTACCAGCAGCCCATGATCCCTCCAAAAAAGTCACAACCATGATGACCACAGCAGATCTTACCCTAAAAATGGACCCAATCTATAGCCCCATCGCCAAAAGATTCCTTGAAAATCCTGATCAATTTGCCGATGCCTTCGCCCGCGCCTGGTTCAAACTGACTCACCGCGATATGGGCCCACGCTCACGCTATTTAGGGCCCGAAGTTCCGGAAGAAGAATTGATCTGGCAGGATCCTGTGCCCGCTGTTGATCATGAACTGGTTAATGAACAGGATGTTGAAACCCTCAAAAGCAAAATCCTTGAGACAGGCCTATCAATTCCTGAACTGATATCCACAGCCTGGGCCTCAGCTTCTACTTTCCGGGGGTCCGATAAGCGCGGCGGGGCAAACGGAGCACACATTCGCCTCGCACCTCAAAAAGATTGGCAAGTTAACCAGCCGGAACAGTTGGAAAAAATACTGCAAACACTAGCAAAAATCCAGGATCAATTTAATACTGATCAATCAGGCAGCAAAAATATTTCTATTGCTGATCTGATTATCCTGGCTGGTAACGCAGGAATTGAAAAAGCAGCCAAGAATGCCGGTTATGATGTGAAAGTGCCTTTTTCCCCAGGCCGGACAGACGCCTCGCAAGAACAAACTGATGTAGTCGCGTTCGCGGTCCTTGAGCCAAAAGCTGATGGCTTCCGAAACTTTAGTAAAGCTAAATATGCCGTTACTGGAGAAGAAATGCTTCTTGATCGTGCTCAGCTTTTAGGTTTAACCGCCCCCGAAATGACTGTTTTGATTGGCGGTATGCGGACTTTAAACGCTAATTATAACAAGAGCCAGCACGGAGTTTTTACCGAAAACCCAGAAAGCCTTACTAACGATTTCTTTGTCAACCTCCTCGACATGGGAACATCATGGAAAGCAACGACTGAAGACGAAGATATTTTTGAAGGGCGCGATTATGAAACAGGAAAACTAAAATGGACAGGCACTCGAGTTGACCTAATCTTCGGCTCGAATTCTGAACTTAGAGCTTTAGCAGAGGTCTATGCAAGCGTGGATGCCAAGGAAAAATTCGTTCACGATTTTATCAGCGCCTGGAATAAAGTAATGAACGCAGATCGCTTTGACCTTGCTTAGATAGCAACATAAACTAACTAATTGTAGTGTTTAAAGGAACCCCTCAAATCAAGGGGTTCCTTTAAACACAGGGGGACGAACACAGGGGAACACAGGGGGACGGTTCTTCTGTGCTGCTATTTTACTCCCCTGATAATTCCAAAGCTAACTCCGGTTAATCTTTCAATTTGCCTGATTGATAATCCTTTTTCCTTAAGCAGTTTGATTAACTTATTCCTTTCCTGCTTATTGTAAGCTTGGACATCTCCAGGGTTTTTTACACCAGCAGCACTCTTTATCAATTCAGCTGCCTCCGCATCATTTAATCGACTTTTATCATCATATTCCAGGCATCGATCATTGTTTTTTTCATGAGTAAAATTAACCCATGATTCTAAAGCATCCCCAGGTGCTGCTGAAAACATAGCTAAAGCAAATTTCGTATCACATATCACCGGTTTTTGACTGTACTCTCGATAACTGCTCCACGGATACTCTTGAATCGTTTTTACAATTCCAGCTTGCGTCGGGTTTTGATGGATATACCTCATTACAGTAAGAAAATACTGATCTGTTTCAACCGGTTCACTTTTAAAGCGATCTTGAAATAGATGTCCGGATCTGCCGTATTTCCAATTGTACCAATAAACATAACTAGCACCTATCCTACGAAATACTGTTCCTAATGTTTCTTCTCCTTCTACCATCAACAAATGAATATGATTGCTCATAAGACAATAAGCATATATTTTATACAGGCTTAAGTCTTTGTAGGCTTTAAGCTTTTCCAAAAAATAACTATAGTCTTCATCATCTTCGAATATCCTTTGTTTATTGATGCCTCTAAGGATAATATGGTATATACTGGAGCTACTTTTTTTTCTTGCACTTCTTGGCATGTCATCACCCTGGTTAACTATAGCAAAAAAATAAGCTATTATCAACACAAAAGAACCGTCCCCCTGTGCACAGCAAAACGCGAGCCCATTACGGCTCGCGTTACTTTATCAATTAAATTGGTGGAGGCGGCGGGAATCGAACCCGCGTCCGAAAGCCTGAATACAGAAGCCTCTACAAGTTTAGTTTCGGTTTTGTTTCTCGCGCCGCCGGCTCCCCGAAACAGGATCCTCCGGCGCCAGCCCCTTTAAGTGTCCCATACCAGCGGAGGGACAACCGCTGCTATGGTAGGCCGGTTTTTTGACACCCCTGCTCTTTCCCCCGACCAGGGAAAGAAGGGATGCGCTGCTTTATTTAAGCAGCGAGTGCGTAATTAGGTTTGGCGTCTATAGCCGTTCCATGTTTTATCCAGGTCATGGTCCTGGACTTGCAGCTTCTGCTTCCACGACCCTCGTCGAATCCTTACGCCCCCATATCTTGGGTTATCTAGAGTTTTTCCTTAATGGCTTTATCTTTCATAGTCCTTTCCATTTCACGTTTCCGATCTCGCTCGGCAATATCTTGTCTCTTATCGTAAAGCTTCTTGCCTTTTGCCAAACCCAGATCCACTTTGATAAGAGCCTGCTTCAGATAAATCTTTAATGGTATTAAAGCGTAACCCTTTTCTTTGACTTTACCAGCCAATCTGCCAATTTCGGCTTTATGCATCAGTAATTTTCGCGTCCGTACCGGATCATGGTTAAAACGGTTGCCTGGATCATAAGGGCTTATATGCATATTATACAAAAAAAGCTCACCGCCTTCAACCCTGGCATGGCAATCCTTAAGATTTACCCGCCCATTGCGGATAGATTTTACCTCCGTGCCGGTGAGGACTATACCGGCTTCGAAACTATCTTCGATATGATAGTCATGCCTGGCTTTGCGATTATTGCTAATTATTTTGATCATATTATCAGTCAAATTAATTCATCCTTCTTGCCAGATTAAAGTTAGCCGCAGACTAAGCGAAGTCATCAGCTTGTAAAAGGTTGGCCCCATTCTTCAGCATAAGTAATCTCAGATAGATCTTTACGCGACCGTGGGGATGGTTGCTTTTCAGGCAATCCAAGCGGAGTCAGCGCCACTATTCTGAAGTCGGGCGGCACATTACAAGTTGTACGAACCTTTGCCTCATCAAACCAGGCCACCCAGCAGGTTCCCAAGCCCTCAGCATTAGCAGCAAGCATTAACTGCTGCATGGCAAGCCCTGAATCAAGCAGGTAGTAATCCTTGCCATCCTGCTTACCGGAGGCCTCAGGGTCAGCACAGAGCACAATCACTACCGGTGCAGCTTCACCTACGGCTTTTCGAGCCGGATTGCTATCCGGCATAGAGGCAGCCAGCTGCGCTTTCTTTTCTTCATCCCGAACTACGATGAATCTCCAACACTGTTTGTTAGCCCAGGATGGCGCCAATCTTCCAGCTTCCAGAATACTCTTAAGCTTGTCCTCCGAGACCGGATCAGTTTTATATTTTCTAACACTTCTTCTTTCTTTTAAAGCTTCGTAAATATCCATTTAGACTTCCTCCTCTTTAGCCAGAGCAAAAGTAACTTTGCCCTCTTCTTTGTTAGCCCTAATAACCTGCACTTTTACAATATCGCCTAATCGATAAGTATTTCGAGTTCTTTCTCCGGTTAATTGTGCTGCCTTTTCATTGTAAATGTAATAATCATCTTTTAATTCCGTTACCGGAATCATACCTTCCACCGTGTTTTCAAGCTCTACAAAAATGCCAAAATTGGTAACTCCATTAATAATGCCAGTGTATGTCTCCCCCAGTTTTTGTTCCATATACTGGGCTTTTTTCATATCTATGCTGGCCCTTTCAACTTCTACAGCCGCCCGCTCTCTTTCTGAAGACTGCTGGGCAATGGCCGGTAAGCGAGACTGTAGTCTTCTGGCTTTTTCTTTAGAGTAACCGCCAGGCATTAGATGCTGCTTTAGAACGCGGTGTACTACCAGGTCCGGGTAGCGACGTATTGGAGATGTAAAATGGCAGTAACTCTCAGATGCCAGGCCAAAATGACCTTCATTAAAAGCACTGTAGCAAGCCTGAGGCAAAGACCGCAGGACCAGATAGCGAACCAGCTTTTCTGTTTTTTCTCCTTTTGTGTCTTCCAGCAATTGCTTTAAATCTTTAGGCTTTAAATGCTTAATTTTAGACGCTGCTTTAATATTCATCAAAGCCAAAGTTTCCCTTAAAGCGGTCAGTTTTTCTTCTCCGGGCACGGCATGAATCCGGTAAATACAGGGTAGTTTCTTTTTTTCCAGATACTCAGCAACGGTTTCGTTGCAATAAACCATAAATTCCTCAATTAACGATTCTGACTGCCCCATAGTTCGCTTTTCTATTTTTAACGGAACTCCTTCTTCGTCCACTTCGATTCTCGCTTCCGGAATCTCTAAATCGAGACTGCCCCGCTGCATACGACGCTCTCTCAGCATTATTGCCAATTCCTTCATGCTGCTGATCATTATTGCTATAGAGCGATCTTTAAATGCCGAAGCATCCCGCCGCCCGGAAAGATAATCCTCAACCTGCCGGTACGAAAGTCGCTCATTAACCCGGATCAAAGCCGGTTTAAAATCTGCTTCGATAAGATTTCCATGCTTATCAATATCCATTATAACACTAACAGCCAGGCGGTCTTTACCGGCTTGCAAGCTACACACCTTTTCCGAGAGCCCGGAGGGCAGCATATGAATAGCTCTTTCAACCAGATATATGCTGGTCCCCCTTTTTAAGGCTTCCCGATCAATAGGCTTGCCCTGGCGCACATACTGAGACACATCTGCAATATGTACTCCCAGGCGATAAATATTTCCGTTGATCTTTTCCAAAGATACAGCATCATCAAAATCGCGGGCCATTTCATCATCAATAGTTACCATTTTAATCTCTTTTAAATCTGCTCGATCCTGCTCTTGCGCCAGACGCGCTATTTCTTCTTCGCCGGGAAGTTTATCCAGTTCTTTTAAGGCCTGGGGGGAATATTCTCCGGGCAGTTCAAAGCGGTGCTGGAAAGTCTTTTGTTCGGTTTGCAAGCTGCCTTGCGGCCCAATATACTCAACCAGCTTACCCCGTGGTGGATTTTGTCCCCGGGCCCATTTTTCAATCTCAACTACCACTTTATCTCCGGGTTCGGCTTCAGTCATTCCTTTCAGCGGAACCTGGACCGGACCTGGAAAACGCTGATCATCTGGTATGACAAAATATCGCTTGCCTTCCCGCTGCAGTGTGCCAACCAGGCGCCTTTTCCCTCGCTTGAGGATTCCAATTACGGTCCCTTCTCTTTTTTTTCGGTTTTTTCTGCGGTTCAACTTGACCATTACCCTGTCGCCATGAGCTGCTTCATCCAGATTTTTTGAGCTGATGAAAACATCGTCACGCTTTTGTTCAGGGCGCAAGAAAGCGAACCCTCGCCGGTTCCTCTCCAAAGTGCCGGTAAGAATTCCCAGCTTTTCAGGTAAGCCGAAACGGTTCCCTTCAGTGCTTATGATGAGCCCTTCACTGCTCATTTTTTTTAATTCATTCTTTACAATGCTCGCATCATTATTATCCATTTCAAGCCCTGACATAATATGCTTGCTGGAAAGTGACTTTCGGCGGCTTCGTTTGAGCAAATCGATGATGCGATCTCGCAGGATTTCGGATGTGTTTTTATTTTTTTTCAAAGGTTACTTTTTCAGCTCCTTTATTTATACTTACCTCAAAACCGAGACTGAAACCCTATAAATAAAAAGGCAGGGCCCATGGAAGCTCCCTGCCGGTAGTTTGAATATAATTTAAGGCTGTTTAAACCACTACCATAATAATTGTGAAAAGCATAAATCCTATGGCCAGGTAAGTGGTTACCTTGCCCAGCATTTCATCAAGCCCTTTCTTTTTACCGACGAGAGATTGTGCCCCACCGGCAATAGCACCGAGACCCGCGCTACGGCCTGATTGTAATAGAACTGTTGCAATAAGAGCGACACATAATACCAGATATACAATATTTACTACGGTCCCGATCATATTAAAACCTCCACCATTTTTAACTATCAGCTAAACACACAATAGTTTAACATATAAAAGCGGCTTTGACAAATTTATTTTAGCGATTTAAAATAATAACAAGCCGAACGGCCCAAATCTTCTTCTATCCTCAGGAGCTGGTTATATTTTGCCACCCGGTCAACCCGGGAAGGAGCACCGGTTTTGATCAGGCCGGCATTGGTTCCCACAGCAAGGTCAGCAATGAAACTGTCGGCTGTTTCTCCAGAACGATGTGATACCATACAGCTATAGCCGGAACGCCAGGCCAAGTTCATTGTTTCCAGGGTTTCACTTAGAGTGCCGATCTGATTTAATTTGATTAAAATCGAATTGCCAGTCCCGGTTTCAATGCCCTGCTCCAAGCGTTCAGGGTTTGTAACAAAAAGATCATCACCAATAAGCATAATCTGATTACCAAGAGATTTAGTCAACTCTTTCCATCCGTCCCAATCATCTTCGTCCAGGCCATCTTCAATACTGATTACCGGAAAACGCGAAACCAGATCACGATAATAAGCGACCAGTTCTTTAGCAGAAAAGGTCTTGCCTTCAAGATGGTAGGCTTCATTACGGTAAAATTCGCTGGCAGCGGCATCCAAAGCCAGAAAAACCTCTTCCCCTGGTTTGTAGCCGGCTGCACGGATCGCTTCCATAATCACTTCCAAAGCAGCTTCACTGGATTCCAAATTTGGCGCAAAGCCCCCCTCGTCACCAACACCGGTATTCAACCCTCGGGACTTTAAAATCTTCTTAAGGTGATGAAACACTTCCGTACCCATTCTTAATGCTCCTGAAAAGGTTTCAGCACCAAGAGGCACAATCATGAATTCCTGGATATCCATATTATTATCAGCGTGCTCCCCACCATTTATAATATTCATGAAAGGCACAGGTAACATACAGGCACCTAACCCCCCAATATAGCGGTAAAGAGGTAGATCGAGCATAGCTGCTGCAGCCCGAGCCACAGCCAGGGAGACACCAAGAATGGCATTGGCTCCTAAATGTGACTTATTGGAGCTGCCATCCAAATCGAGCATGAGCAAGTCCAATCCTTTTTGATCCAGGGAGCTCTGTTCACAAAGCTCGGGAGCCAGGATTTCATTGACATGGCGCACTGCATTTAAAACACCTTTTCCCATATAGCGCTTCTCGTCTCCGTCTCGTAACTCAACAGCTTCAAAGGCACCGGTCGAAGCACCAGAAGGTACTGCAGCCCGGCCAAGCCAGCCTCCCCGCAATTCAACATCAACTTCGAGGGTTGGATTACCTCGAGAATCTAAAATTTCCCGGGCTTTAATCTGTTGAATCCTTTCCTCCACAATAATCCCCCCTTACCCTAATTTGATCCCTCTAACAGCATTTTTTTGCCAGTCATCTCCGGTGGAACAGAGAGTCCAGCCAGAACAATGATAGTAGGAGCCACATCGGCTAAAATCCCATTTGCATGAAGAGCATGCTCCTTCTGACTTAAAAGAATTAAAGGAACCGGATTGGCACTGTGCGCGGTCAGAGTTTCTCCTTCCGGGTTCTTCATTTCTTCGGCATTACCGTGGTCTCCAACTATGAGAATATGCCAGCCTCTGGGTATAGCCTCGTCGGCAATACGCCCCAGGGCGGTATCAACTGCTTCTACCGCTTTAATGGCTGCCTCCATGTCACCGGTATGGCCAACCATATCCATGTTGGCAAAGTTTGAAACTATCAGCGGGTACTCATTATCTCTAATAGTTTTAATAATTTTATCAGCCACTTCTGCAGCACTCATCTCCGGTTGCAGGTCGTATGTAGCCACCTGGGGAGAAGGAACCATAATCCGGTCTTCACCTGGAAAAGGTTTTTCCCTGCCTCCATTAAAGAAAAAAGTAACATGGCCGTACTTTTCTGATTCTGCAATCTTCATCTGGGGCAAGCCGTGATTGGAATAAACTTCACCCAGGGTGGCTTTCAGGTCATCAAGGCTAAAAGCTACCGGCAGGGGAAGTTCTCGATCATATTCGGTCATCGTAGCCAGATATGGATAAGGTGGTCTTAACCCTCGATCAAAATGCTCAAAATCTTTTTCAGCCATGGCCCTGGTAATCTGCCTAACCCGATCCGGCCTGAAGTTAAAGCAAATAACACTGTCTTGCGAACGAATCTTAGTTAAAGGGCTACCATTTTCATCGACTATTACGGTAGGCTGAACAAATTCGTCTCCCTCACCTCGATCATAAGCCTTTTTTAAGGCTTGAAGAGGGTCTTTTGCCTTCAGGCCATCTCCTGCGGTATAGGCACGATAAGCCTGTTCTGTTCTGTCCCAACGCCGATCACGGTCCATGGCATAGTACCGCCCACAAATTGTAGCAAGATGGCAATTTTGATGATTTCTCACATATTCAACCAGTTTCTCTAAATAGGGGGCGGCGCCAAAGGGAATTGTATCCCGCCCGTCAAGAATAGCATGAATATAGACCTCTTTAACATTCTGACGGAAAGCCATATCCAGCAGAGCCATAAGGTGATCAATATGGCTGTGTACTCCACCATCTGACACCAGGCCCACCAGGTGTAAAGCGCTGTCATTTTGCCTGGTTATTTCCATAGCTTCAAGAAAAACTGGATTTTTATAAAATTTACCTGACTCGATACATTTTCCAATCCGGGTCAATTCCTGATATACAATCCGTCCGGCTCCAAGATTTAAATGACCTACTTCTGAGTTGCCCATCTGGCCAACGGGCAAGCCTACCTCCTCACCAGCTGCACCAAGCAGGGCCCAGGGATATTTATTAAAAAAAAGATCAAGATTTGGAGTTTTAGCAAGATTAATAGCATTTCCATCTCTGGTGGTGCTGTAACCCCAGCCATCAAGAATTATTAATAATACCTTGTTCAACTTTGGACCGCCTTTCGGGCTGCATGCACTAGCTTACTAAAAGAATCCGCTTTCAGGCTGGCTCCGCCAACCAGGGCACCATGGATGGAGGTTTGCTCTACAAATGAGCCGATATTTCCCTCTTTAACACTGCCCCCGTATTGAATACGGGTTTTTTTAACCGTTTCAGGGCCGGCGATATTTTGTAAAGCTTCAGTTATAAACAAACAGGCAGCTTCAGCATCAGAGGGCAAAGCCGCCTTACCAGTTCCGATGGCCCAAACCGGTTCATAGGCAACTACCAGATCGCCTATTTTTCCGGCTGATAATGCTTTCAGGGCAGATATAAGCTGCTCTTCGATCACTTCGTTTGTAGCCCCTGCTTCCCTTTCCGCTTCAGTTTCCCCCACACATAGAATCGGTTTAAGACCGCAATCAAGAGCCGCTTTAACTTTAGAGCTTATTCTGTTGTTATCTTCCCCCAAAATATGCCTTCGCTCGGAATGACCAACAAGGACATATTCAACTCCCAGGTCGGCAAGCATGGCTCCGGATATTTCACCTGTGAAGGCCCCTTCCTTTTCCCAATGTAAATCCTGGGCACCCAGTTTCAGAGAACTGTCGACGATAATGTTGGCGGCTGCAGGGAGTGAGGTATAGGGAGGACAAATCAAAATTTCAACACCAGAAAATAATTTTTCTTCTTTCAAGATAGCACGGCAAAAATCACTGGTTTCACCAGTGGTTTTATGCATTTTCCAGTTAGCTGCTATTATTAATTCCACCATCATACCTCCAGTATATTCAAATTCTATTGTAAGGGTTTTTTACCTTGAGATTTTCCGCTTGTATTTTGTATATTAAAATGCTATTTATCTTCCAGTACTTTAATGCCAGGTAGTTCTTTGCCTTCCCAGAATTCTAAAGTGGCTCCACCGCCGGTAGAAATAAAACCGATATCGCCGGCCAAACCAAGGGAATCCAAGGCCGCTACCAGATCGCCACCTCCTACCACTGAATAAGCATCACTTTTAACTATTTCGCGGGCAATCTGACTGGTGCCCTGGTCAAAAGGTGGAACCTCAAACACTCCCAGCGGGCCGTTCCAGACAATCATGGCTGAACTGGCAATATAGCTGCTAAATTTTTTAACAGTTTGAGGGCCGATATCGACTGCCTGCCAATCTCCATCTATATCCTCAGGCACCATTACTTTCGATGGATTATTCTCTTTTAAGGCTTTGGAAACCACCAAGTCATCGGGCAAAACCAATCGGCATTGACTTTTTTCACTTTCACTGATAATAGATAATGCTGTTTCCAGTAAATCTTTTTCATAAAACGAATTACCCATACTGTTACCTCTGGCTGCCAGGAAGGGGTTGGCCATGCCGCCTCCCATTAAGAGCTGATCCGCCAGCTCAAGGAAGCGGCGAATTACATTAATCTTATCAGACACTTTAGCGCCACCCAATATAGCGGTCAAGGGGCGGCGTGGGTTCTCAAGACAGCGAGACAGCTCTTCAATCTCTTTTTCCATCAGCAAACCTGCTACAGCAGGCACATATGCAGCTACACCCACTGTCGAAGCATGGGCCCGGTGGGCAGTTCCAAAAGCGTCATTGACAAAAAGATCAATGGGCTCGGAAAGCTGCCTGGCAAATTCCCGGTCATTGCTTTCTTCACCTTTTTCAAAGCGCAAATTTTCCAGGAGCAGAATATCTCCAGACTGCATTTCACTAACAGCCTTTAATACCTGAGGTCCTACTATCTGGCCTATTTTATTAACCGGTTTCCCTAATAATTCGCTCAGTTTTAAGGCTACCGGATCCATTTTCAGTTCTGAAACAGATTTACCTTTAGGACGTCCCAGGTGAGAAGCGAGGATTAGCTTTGCCCCCTTGGATAATAAGTATTCTATTGTCGGCAATACCGCCCTGATCCGGGTATCATCCCGGACTCTGCCCTGATCTAAAGGAACATTGAAATCAGCTCGTAATAGAACATTTTTCTGGTTAACATCAATATCTGCTATGCTTTTTTTAGGCATCAACTACAATCACCACCCTAAAAAAAATCAACAACGGCGTTTGTAAGAAGGAGGTATTGACAGATCTTCCCTGTATTTAGCTACAGTCCGTCTTGATATATCAATATCCCGTTCTTTTAATAATGCGGTTAAACACTTATCGCTTAATGGTTTGGCCTGATCTTCAGAATCGATAATTTCACGGATATGAGTCTTTATGCTCGGGGCTGAATAATCGGATCCGCTTGCCTTGCTAAAGCCGCTGGAAAAGAAAAATTTTAATGGAAAAAGGCCTCGTGGCGTTTGAATATATTTATTAGCGGCAGCCCTGCTGACCGTCGATTCATGAACTCCCACATTCTGCGCTACTTCTTTCAGGGTAAGCGGCTTTAACTTTTTGATCCCCTGATCCAAAAATGGTTTTTGAATATCAACAATCTGTTGAGCTACTTTAAAAAGGGTAACCCTTCTTTGCTCGATACTGCGGATTAGCCAGAAAGCTTTTTCAATCTTATTCTTAACAAAAGTAAAGAGTTGCTCATCGGTATGTTTACCTTTCAACATTTTCTGATAAAATGGGCTAATTGTAAGCTGAGGCATACTGCCTTCATTACCGGTTACTACATATTTTTCTTCCACTTTTTCCACAACCACATCGGGAACAATATAGCGAGTTTCCTCTCCTTCACCATAAACACTGCCGGGCTTTGGATTTAAGGTGCGAATATATGCAACGGTTTTTTTAACAGTTTCTTCATCACATTTAAGGCGTGAAGCAATATAACGGTATCTGCCGTCAGCAGCTGCAGGAAGGTAATGATTAACTATATCGATGGTCAGTGCAGGCGGGTTACTCATTTTTTGAATTTGAAGAAACAGACATTCCTGGAGGCTTCGACAACCGATGCCTGGTGGCTCCAGTTTCTGAACCAGCTTGAGGGCATCTTCCAGCTCTTCCACTTTAATCCCAAGGACTGGGGCAAATTCTTCCAATTCTCCCTGCAGGTATCCGTTACGATCCAGATTACCGGCCAAAAAAGCAGCCAGCCTGTACTGTCGATCGTTAAGTGAAAACATCCGCAGCTGACTCAGCAAATCTTCAAGCATCGTGCCAGTCATGCCGGCACAGTTCTCTATTGTAGGCTGATTGTCAATCGCTCTTCTCACATTTCCGCCCTTTTCAGATCTGGAATCAAGACCCATATCGCGAAAATATTCTTCCCAGGGAAAATCATTCCCATAAATTAATTCATCCTGAGCAGTTAATTCCTGATCCGCTTCAGCTTCATCGTTTTTTTCATCTTCACGGTTTTCCATAACTTCTAAAACTGGATTGTTAACCAGCTCTTGCTGGATATGATCTTGAAGATCCAAAGCAGAATACTGCAGAAGAGTAATAGCGAGTTTAAGCTCAGGGGTGATGATCAATTTTTGGGTTTGCTCAAGTTTCAGATCGTAGTCAAGCCTCACAGCCAATTCCCCGCCTTTTTAACAATACTGATGTCCAATGAAAAAATTTAAACATTTGCAATTTAATACTCAGACTGCCTTATGCTTTTAATTTCGACAGGATGAGAGCAACTCCTGCCTATAATTTCAGGTATTGGCATGGTTTTTGCGAGAGTTTTCTTTATTCTCTTTTTTAAACTCAAACATCTTGCTCAATTGGCGAAAACGGTGATTCATTCCTGATTTACTGACGGGCGGATCAAGACTGCGGCCTAATTCCGTAAGCGATGCATCCGGATATTTCCTTCTGGCCAGGGCTGCTTCGTGAAGAGAGGGAGGGAGGTTACTCAGTCCTACTTTCTTCTCAGCATGATCGATTAAATCAAGCTGCTGCTGAGCCGAGGCAACAACTTTTTCCAGGTTGGCCGTTTCGCAGTTGACAATACGGTTAACCTGGTTACGCATGCTTCTAACAACTCGCATACTCTCCAATTCCAACAAAGCTTTTCCGGCCCCAATACCCCTGAGGAAATCGGCAATAGACTCAGCACTCTTAAAATAAAGATTGACATAGTCCTCACGGTGCCTGAGTAAAGCTTTCAAATTAAACTTTTCAAGTATTTTTTGGTAGCTTCGCGCATCCTCAAGGTTAGCACAGCTTAGCTCCAGATGGTATCCAGAGCGCCTGGAAATGCTAATAGTGCCGCCAGCTAAGAAAGCCCCCCTGAGAAAAGCTTTGCAGCAGCAAGGTCTTTTAGGAATCACCGTGTTTAAGCGAGGCAAACTCATGTTACGCCCAGCAACCTTAATATCAAGGTAAACCAGCAGCGCGTCAATCTGATCTTTGCCGCGTATTTGCACTAAAAACCGAGTTTTGTCGAGTCGCCTTTCCTGTTCTTTGATTATTGACGGGGCCTCAATGCCCGCCTGCCTGAGCAGGTAAAATAGCCGGCGGGCTACAGCATTGTTATCGACAGCTATTATCAAAACATGCATATTATGCCTAATGTTATAGTAACCGTTCTTCAGTAAAAGCGCTTTTAATTCCCATGAACCACAGCAAGCCAGTGGCTCCTCCAACCTGGCCAGTTCATTTTTTACCTGCCTGGTTAAAGACAAACTAAACCAGCCTCCAGTCAATCTTTATGGATATCTCTATGTTCGACAGCCAGGTTAAAGCGGGAACCCAGTGTTTTTGCGATTTCATCGGCGATAACAACAGAACGATGCTTGCCTCCTGTGCAACCAATGGTTATTACCAGGCTGGCTTTGCCTTCTTTGATATAAAATGGAATGGAAAATTCCAGCATGTCTCGCAGCTTAATATAATATTGCTTACTTTCAGGCCAGCGCCAGATGTATTCTTTAACCTGATCATCATCTCCGGTTTTAGAAGCCAGATGTTGAACGTAATGAGGATTAGGCAAAAAGCGAACATCGAAAACAAGGTCAGCGTGGCGAGGCAAACCATATTTAAAACCAAAGGATACAATCCTTATCTGCATACTTTTATCTAATTGTTCAGGTTCATACAATTCTACGATCCTGGCTTTTAGCTCCCAGGGTTTCAAGTAGGAAGTATCTATCTCTTTATGCGCTTTACCTCTTAATTCACTCAAGCCTTTTCTTTCTATTTGAATCGCTTCCGGCAGGCTGACTTCACAAAAAGGGTGACGCCTGCGGGTTTCCTTATAACGATTAATTAATATATCGTCATCTGCCACCAGGAACAAAATCTCATAATCTACAGTCTTTTGTTCTAATTCTTGCAGCGATTCAAACAGATCTTCAAAAAATGCTGCCCCCCTCATATCACAGACCAGGGCAACCTTCTTATTCTCCGATTGAACAAATAACTCGGCAAATTTACCTATTAAGGTAGGAGGCATATTATCCACACAATAGTAGCCCAGATCTTCAAAGCTGTTAAGGGCATGGCTCTTGCCGGCCCCGGACAGCCCCGTTATAATAATAAGCCGAATGGATTGATCTTTGGCACTAATTACTTCAAAACCCCCTTCTAAAAATAAAAATCAAGTTAACTACTTAGCCCATTGTCCCTGTTGAATGATAAGCGGCGCCATGGGGACGATTCGAACGTCCTTTAAAGCATACTTTAAGGCCGGAGGGAAGACGGTGGAGCCGTCCCCTGTGGCTTGAAAAACACCGTGTTTATAATGCAACTTACTGGCCGCTTTGATGATTTAAAACATATTTTTCAATAATTTTAGCAACACCGTCTTCATTGTGTGGACCCGTAACTAGAGCTGCCCTTTTCAAGACTTCCGGCTTGGCATTGGCCACTGCCACTCCCAGGCCAGCAAAACCCAACATATCAAGGTCATTGTAACCATCACCAAAAGCAATTATCTCTTCTGCTTTAATTCCTTCCTGATGAGCAAACCATTGTAAGGCCTGGCCTTTGGTTGCCTGTATGTCCGTAACCTCCAAAAAATAAGGCCGAGACTGTAAAATCGACAATTTGTCCCCATAAAATTTCTTTAAATAAGACTCTATTTCATCTATCTGACCGTCCCAGGATATTATACTTAGCTTGGTAGGATTAAGATTTTTCTGTTTTAAATAAGTAACCAGGTTACCTACAGGTTGCAAATCAATATTGGTTAAAGAATGGTAATAGCGCGTATGTTCATTTTCTTCCCTGACATAAAGGTTGTCACCTACAAACATACTTACATGCAGCCCTTTTCGATGAGTTTCTTCTATTACCTCAATAGCAATTTTATTGTCCAGGGGGCGATGTAAAAGAACTCTATTACTTAAAGCTGTTTTTATCATGGCCCCGTGGTAATTGATAAGAGGCCAATCGTGTTCCAGGCCCAGATCTTTCATATATTTCACACTCGTTTTAAACATTCGCCCGGTGGCGATGATAAATTTAACCCCAAGGGAGACCGCCTTTTGAACAGCTTCCCTGGTCCGGTTCGATATTTCAGAGTTTTCATCAAGCAATGTATAATCTAAGTCCGCTGCAATCAGGCGGAAACGCATTTTAAACACCTCAAGCTTAGTATAACACAACCGCAATATTCTTTTTTAGTTTAAGCTAATAACACAATTAGGAAGTTTCCCAAACAGAACGGCTTGCCACATAAGATCTTTAAAACCTAATCTAATCCTAAAGATAATGAAATAAAGCATGCCATCCAAAAAAGCATGCCAAAATGGAGCAGTAATCATATAATTGCTTCAGGGAAAGACTATTTCTCGTTATTATCAAAGTGCAGGCTCTGGTGTATTTTTTCTGCCAGGGCCCGGCTAATACCGGGTACTTCCGCCAGCTGATCAAGGCTTGCTTTTTGCACTTGATCCTTACTTCCAAAATAGTTAAGCAAAGCACTCCGACGGGAAGGGCCCACACCAGCAATTTCTTCAAGCCCGGAGCGGATACCTCTGCGCCTTCGCTTGCTGCGGTGGCCGCTAATGGCAAAACGGTGGACTTCATCTCGGATCCGCTGCAGCAATTGTAATAAAGGATTATTAGCAGCCATGCGCACCGGCAGGGCAGTATGTTCAAGCATTAACCGGTCTGGATCTTTAGCCAGTGCGGCCAATGGCACTTTCTCCAGATTAGTTCCAGAGAGGGCTTCCCGGGCTGCACTTAATTGGCCTCTTCCGCCGTCGATAAGGATAAAATCAGGCTCAGGCCAACTTTCCTGCCCGGCCCTTCTTTTTAAAACTTCATGCAAAGCTCCGTAATCATCGCCTGGCTCAGCTGTTCGAACATTAAAGCGGCGGTAACCTTCTTTATATGGTTTCCCTGAGCGAAAAACAACCATGGCGCCAACCGGCTCACCACCTCGCAAATGGGAAATATCAAACCCCTCGATCTTTTCCGGTGGGGCTTTTATTCCAATCAACCGCCCCAGTTCTTCAAGGGGCTGTTCGATATTTCGAGACTCTTGCTTTTTATCCTCTTCCAAGCGCAAGCAGCAGTTGCGCCTGGCCAGTTCAACCAGCTTCTTTAAGGGGCCGCGTCTGGGTATACGCAGCTCTACTCTACGTCCTGCTTTAACTTTTAACCATGCCTTGAGCAGCTCGCTATCGGAAGGTTGATTGGAGGCCAGTATTTGAGGAGGCAGACTTTCAGCCTGGTTATAATAAGATTTGATGAAAGAGGCAATCACTTCTTCATCTTCAACTTCTTCCGCACCGCTAAGAGAAAAATGCTCCTGGTTAAGCAATTTACCACCCCGGATCTTGAACAAGTGCACAGCTGCCCGGTTTTCATGCCTGCCCAGGGCAAGAATATCTCTTTCAGCGTCTTCTTCGTTCAAGGTCATTTTTTGTTGTTGACCGGCCACCCTTTGCAGGGAATGCAAGCGATCGCGCAACACAGCTGCTTCTTCAAAACGGCTATCCTGAGCCGCTTGATCCATCTGAATTTTTAATTTATCTTCTAACTCTCCGTACCTGCCCTGCAAGAACAAAATCACCTGCCTGACAATCCTGTTATATACTTCCGGCGAAACATCATCTTGTCCACGGCATGGTGCCAGACAGCGATTCATCTGGTAATTCAGGCAGGGGCGATGGGGCGCAGTAGTACCGTCTAATAATTGGCGGCAGCGGCGTAAAGGAAAGCTAGCACCAATAAAGAGCATCGTTTCCCGAACAGCCCTTACATCGGTAAAGGGTCCAAAACGCTTTTCTTCCTTGCCAGGGAAGGGGTGATAACGGCCACGCCTTCCGCTTCGCTGTGAAAGACGCAGTAATTCCATCCGCGGATATAGCTCAGGCGTAAGGATCAGGTAGGGATAATCTTTGTCATCTTTCAAGTTCACATTGAAGCGTGGGCGGTATTCCTTGATCAGATTACACTCAAGGATTAAAGCCTCTACTTCAGTATCAGTTACCACATAATCGATATCTGACAACCTTGTTTGCAAAGAACGCAGGCGCGGCGAGATGGCCCCGTTATCAGTCAAATAAGACCTGAGGCGGTGGCGTAGTGAATTAGCCTTGCCAACGTAGATAACACGACCATTTTTATCTTTAAGCAAGTAAACCCCCGGCATAGCCGGAATCTGCTGGATTTGCTCTTTTAGTTGTTCTAACATATCCTAATTCTCCGCGATTCAAGTTTCAGCAACCGTCCAAGCCCGGGCAAGCACCCCGGCCAACCAGCGGCCAGTATAAGATTCCTCACAGGCAGCCACCTCTTCCGGTGAACCAGAGGCAACAACCCAGCCTCCCTTGTCACCGCCTTCCGGGCCAAGATCTATAATATGATCCGCTCTTTTAAGCACATCCAGATTATGTTCAATCACCACCACAGTATTGCCACTGTCCACCAGGCGATCCAGGATATGCAGAAGTTTGCTAATATCGTCCAGATGCAAACCGGTAGTCGGTTCATCAAGGATATAAAGGCTGCGGCCGTTACTACGTCGGGATAATTCTGTGGCCAATTTTACCCGCTGAGCTTCACCGCCGGAAAGAGTAGTAGCCGGTTGGCCCAGTCTAATATACCCAAGGCCGACATCATACAGGAGCTGCAGCTTACGTTGAATCTTAGGAATGACCGAGAAAAAATCAAGCGCTTCTTCAACCGTCATATCAAGAACATCAGCAATGTTTTTTTCCTTATAACGAACCTCTAAGGTTTCCCGATTGTATCGTTTTCCTCGACAAACTTCACAGGGTACATAGACATCGGGTAAAAAGTGCATCTCAATCCTCAAGATACCATCTCCCCGGCAAGCCTCGCAACGCCCTCCTTTGACGTTGAAGCTGAAGCGTCCGGGTTTATAGCCGCGACGTTTAGATTCCTGGGTCTTGGCGAACAACTCCCTGATCCCGTCAAATAATCCAGTATAAGTAGCCGGATTAGATCGCGGTGTCCTTCCAATGGGGGATTGATCGATAACAATGACCTTATCCAGCTGCTCCACTCCTTCGAGACCTTTATGCCGTCCGGGTTGTTCTCTGGACCGATGTAGTTTGCGGGCCAGCGATCGAGCCAAAATTTCATTGATCAATGTACTTTTGCCCGAACCGGATACCCCGGCCACACAGTTGAATAAACTTAGGGGAATCCCCACATCAATATTTTTTAGATTATGCTCTTCGGCGCCGCGGATCCACAACCAGCGGTCACTGGCTGAACGCCTCTCCTTCGGAACAGCTACCTCACGTCTACCGGTCAGGTAGTCCCCGGTAATTGATCCGGCGGTTTCACTTATTTCTTCCACGGTACCCTGGGCCACTATTTTACCTCCAGCCGCTCCCGCACCAGGACCAATATCAACCAGGTGATCGGCGCTGCGGATCGTCTCTTCATCGTGTTCAACCACCAGGACGGTATTACCCAGGTCACGCAATTTCTTTAATGTACTGTTTAAACGCGCAATATCCCTTTGATGAAGGCCAATAGAGGGTTCATCAAGGATATATATTACGCCGGTCAGGCCGGAACCAATCTGTGTAGCCAATCTGATTCTTTGCGCTTCACCTCCCGATAGAGTAGAAGCAGCCCGGTCTAAGGTCAGGTACTGTAGGCCTACATGGCTAAGAAATTGCAAACGTTCGCCAATTTCCTTCAAAACCTGGCGGGCAATATAGCCCTCACGGGAAGTCAACTGTAGATTCAAGAAAAATTCCGCCGCCTGTTCGACAGTCAGAGCCGCTAAATCGGCTATATTGCAGTCGCCAAGCAAAACTGCCAGACTGGAAGGTCTCAACCGCTTTCCTTCGCAAGCAGGGCAAGGCTTGATCTGCATGAATTTTTCCATTTCGTTTCTTATTTCTTCAGATGAAGTATTGGCATATCGCCGCTCCAGGAGTTTAAGTACACCGGGAAATACTTTTTTATAATTCCGAACCCGTTTAAACATATTAACATAGCGAAAATTTATTTTTTCCGGAGCCCCGTAAAGGATCTTCTGCTGTTGGTCTTTTGGAAGCTCTTTAAAGGGCTTATCCATATCCATGCCCCAGGCTTTGACCGCCGATTCTAAAAATTGCTGGTAATAGTTTTGCCCAGACCAGGCATGAACAGCCCCTTCATGTAATGAAAGATCCGGGTAAGGAATCACCAGGTCAGGTGAAAATTCAGCTTTACTACCCAGTCCGCTGCACTCGGAGCAAGCACCATAAGGGCTGTTAAAAGAAAATATCCGCGGGCTAATCTCTTCAAAACTAAAACCACAATCTGCACAGGCAAAATTTTCACTGAAAAGCTGCTCTCCACCTTCAACCTCCTGAACTAAAACCAAACCTTCGCTCAATTTAAGGGCATTTTCCAACGAATCAGCCAGACGGGACTGGATCCCTTCTCGAATAATCAGGCGATCAACAACAATTTCGATATTATGTTTCTTTTGCTTATCCAGTCGGATATCATCTTCTAAATCCCGGACTTCTCCATCCACCCGGACCCGAACATATCCCTTGCGGGCCATTTCATCAAAGAGACGCGAATATTCACCTTTTCGACCCCGGACCAACGGAGCTAAAACCTGAATCCTTGTCCCTTCAACCATAGCGGCTACCTGATCAACTATCTGCTGCACGGTTTGCTGGCTAATCGGCTTCTGGCAGGTTGGACAATGAGGATTGCCGATACGGGCATAAAGAAGCCGGATATAATCATATATTTCTGTAACTGTTCCTACAGTGGACCGTGGATTACGGGAGGTTGTTTTTTGATCGATGGAAATGGCCGGTGAAAGGCCTTCGATCTGATCAACATCCGGTTTTTCCATTTGCCCCAAAAACTGGCGGGCATAGGCTGATAATGATTCTACATAGCGACGCTGGCCTTCAGCATAGATAGTATCAAAAGCCAGCGAAGACTTGCCCGAACCGCTCAATCCGGTAAAAACTATGAATTGATTACGGGGCAATTCCAGATCAATATTTTTCAGGTTATGTTCCCTTGCCCCGCGAATAATTATTTCTCCAGCCGACAACTCGGTCACCTCGTTCTTTTATTAAAGGGTTATTCTTCATCTATTTAATTTGCCAGGATTTTCAAAGTTGTCAAAGGGACGGTTCTTTTGACATATGTCAAAAGAACCGTCCCTTTGACA
>PWYU01000125.1 GCA_003567725.1 Syntrophomonadaceae bacterium
CATTTTTCATACACAAGCAAATTTTCTTGGAAACCGGGCCTACAACATACAAATTTACCCCAAAAATAATGCCGGCTGTGCCAGTTAACCCGGTTACTTCAACAAGTTATTGAATAACAAACGATTTTAGACACATCTCATCTCCGGTTTCATCTGGTGAAAATCGTTAGTTAATCTATGCCACCAGGCTGCGCATCTTATCCGGCTGTTTTTCCTTGATCCGGCCTACAGCCATAGCCAGCATAACGCATTCGGCATCGTTATCTCTCCTGCCATCATTAAGCTTGCTTTCCTTATCCCTCTGTCATGCTTTGTCAAAGATCGCAAATGGCTCTAATAATCTCATTATTTCTATTCTGTTTTTAAAAGAAATTCGATGATCATTTTTTTTTCATCTTCTGTTAAATAATTCATATGGCCCCTATCTTTTAGCAGGTACGTTTTACAGTTGGGAATGATTGCTTCAGCCCGGGGAATGACCAGCTCAGCAGGGAATAAGCAATCTTTTTCTGCTGCCAGAACAAGTGTGGGCGCAAGGCATTTTTTCATAGCGGCGGGATCGACATCAGCCGGCATTCCAGCTTTGATTTTAACATTATCGATACTACATTTGACCGTTTTAAAGGTGTCTTCGTCAATATTATCTTCAGAAATGGCCATCGGCAGAATACCTTTTACCAGCCACTGATCATTCTTAGTTACCTGATACATGATCATAGGCCAGGCCATATTGATAAGTTTATAAGCAGGTGCATTTTTGATGCCTGACGGGACGAGCAATAACGCTTTTTCTATTTTTTCAGGAGATACGCACATTGTTTTTGCCAGGATGCCTGCCCCAAAAGAAGTCCCGAAACAGACCATCCTATCATAGCCTAAAGCCTCAATTACCGCCCCGGCCCACTTCCCATAATCATAGTTCTGCGCAGACAAAGATACTTCGGCACTTTTACCCGGATGGCCAATTGTATCAACCGCATAGATATGAAAATCGCCAAGTAAGTAGCTGCAGGCCAGCAAATTGTATGCAGTGGTTGAATTGCCGCCATGAAAGACCAGCAAAGGTTTTCCGGCCGTATCGCCCGTTTCAACCAG
Organism: Syntrophomonadaceae bacterium; assembly: GCA_003567725.1. Taxonomy (GTDB): domain Bacteria; phylum Bacillota; class Dethiobacteria; order DTU022; family DTU022; genus B1SED10-74M. The sequence continues at coordinate 1,096 of PWYU01000125.1, forward strand.
GTGGGTCTTACCGTAAGGGGTGTCAACAAAGATATCATTACAGGGCAGATCAAGCTTTTCAATTTGACTGTCATAAAGGCTTAACACTTGCTCCTTGCTACCGGGTTTTTTGTAAATTGTGTTCATCAAAGCGCCCCTTTGCATTAGCTATATTATAATCGCTTTACAGTTGATCAAAAAGCAGCCGGGCAAACCGGGCCGCTGGAATACCTTACGGGCCCTGGGAATGTTGAAAAATTATTCCCAGGGCCTTTTAAGCCAAAGGCTGGTCATTAAAAAGAACTGACTGTTTACCTGATCTTCTTTTCTATAACGGCTATCCGTTTCTGCTCTATCGTCCTAACCACCTCAAGCAAATATTACACGTTTAATGCCGGTGATCATCTTCCAGGCTCTCAGAAAGCTGGAGTTTCTTTTCCATTTTCTCCTGGCTGAGAATAACCCTGGCATCGACAATGGTCAGGCCGTCTTCATGAACGATAACCGGGTTGAGATCCATCTCGTGAATTTCCGGGTAGGCTTCGATTACTTCAGATACCTTGCCGATCAATTTGGCAATAGCCTTCTTGTCGCAGGGCGGACGGCCGCGCACGCCGTCCAGGATCGCCGCCGATTTGATTTCATTTATCATTGAGGCGGCCCAGTCTTCGGAAACAGGAAGCACGCGGAAGGAAACATCTTTAACCACTTCCACCAGGATCCCGCCCAGGCCGAACATGGCGATCGGCCCGAACTGATCATCGTTCTTGGTGCCGATGATCACTTCCACACCATCTCCGGACATGCGAGAAACAATGCAACCCTTGATATCTGCATCGGGATCGTATTCATAAGCATTTTCTATAATTTTATTAAAGGCTTTCCGGACTGCCTTTTCAGTCTTTAAATTAAGCACTACACCCCCGGCATCACTCTTATGCAAAATATCAGGAGATACTATTTTCATGGCCACATTATAGCCAATCTCTTCAGCTATTTTAACCGCTTCGTCCTCATTTGTTACCAGGCGATCCAAAGATACAGGAGCACCCTGTAATTTTAGCAGCTCCTTGGCTTCATGCTCCAGTAATGCCGTCCGCCCTTCAGCCAGGGCACCCTCAATAATCTTTCGCCCTTCCGGCACTGCTTTGGCTCCCCAGTTAAACTGAAAGTTGCTTTCCTTACGGCCTTCCTGCCGGTAAGAGCCATAAAAGGAAAGAGCTTCTATACATTTACAGGCAATTTCCAAAGAATCATAAACCGGTATTTTATAGTAGCGTAAAAGATCAAGCGAGTGCGGTTTTGCAAAGTTATAAAGGCTGTGCAGAACAATTGGTTTACCGACCCGGCGAATCAATTTACCCATGCGGTGAGCCGCATCTTCTTCTTTAAAAGCCAGTTTTTTAGCAAAACGGATCCCGTATCCTCCAAACAAGCCGACTACCAGCAGCCCATGGACATTTTTATCATTTAAAAGTATTTCCGCACAGTCAGCGAAAATAGCCGGGTTTTGATCAGTCCCACCAGCTACATCAATTGGATTGGCCAGGGAAGCATTGGGCGGAAGAATAGCTGCCAGCTTATCCCTTGTTTCCTCTTCCAGACCCGGAATCTTTATACCCAACTCGGTCAAGTAATCCGCGGCGATAGTAGCATGTCCCCCACCATCAGCCAGGATGGCTATTGAGGGGTTTTCAATCAGAGGAAGCGAGGCCAGAGATTCGGCAATGGGGAACATCTCATCTGAATGCTGCACGGTGATAATGCCTGCTCTTTTAAAAGCGGTATTGGCTACCTCTGAAATTCCGGCCAAAGCACCGGTATGAGAGCCGGCAGATTTGCTGCCTGTGGCCGACCTGCCGCTTTTAAAAAGCACAATCGGCTTTGTCATAGTGGTTGTACTGGCCTGCTGAAGAAATTTACGTCCTTCTCTTAAACCTTCTACATAAATCAAGATAACGCTGGTTCCGGGATCTTCGGTAAAATGCTGCAGGTATTCATGAAACTTTAAATCAGCCTCATTTCCCACACCTACATAGTAGTTGAAACCCATCTGGCTTTTAAGACCGGCTTCCGTAATCAAGGTCAGGGCAATATTACCACTCTGGGTCAGCAGAGCGATTGAGCCCTGGGGAACATTTTGCAACCCCACCAGGTTAAGGCCTTTGGCTACACTGATCATGCCCGATGTATTTGGACCAATAATGCGAACGCCGTTTGCACTTTCTACAATTTCTTTTTCCAGGCGTTTGCCCTCTTCGCCCAACTCGCCAAAACCACCGGCTATAACCACTGCTCCCGCGGCGCCTTTTTCAGCACACTGCTTAAGAATGCCTTTGAGGGTGCGGGCAGGCGTTGTAATCAGCACCAGGTCAACTTTATTTGGTATTTCAAGGACTGAAGGGTAACATTTTAAACCCAGGATAGACTTTTCTTTCGGGTTAACCGGATAAATACTTCCTTCATAATTTTCGTCCAGTAAGGTTTTTATAGCCTGATAACCTCTTTTTGCTTCATCTTTTGAAGCTCCAACAATTGCTACCGATTCGGCATTGAATACTCTGTCCAGAGAAGCCATATTTAAAGAAGTCTCCATAAAAATACCATCCTTTAAAAATATTGATTAAGGCTAATAAACTTCACACAGCTTTAGTTCAAACCAGCGCTAACAGGGCTCACCTTCGGACATATTTCATTTAAGGATAATCCTGGCATCAACAATGGTCAAACCCTTGTTATGAACGATGACCGGGTTAAGATCAATTTCTTTTATTGCCGGATAGGCCTGGGCCACCTCAGATACTATTTGGATTAACTCCACCAGCGCTTTTTTATCTGATGGTGGGCGGCCGCGGAAACCGTCAAAAATAACTGCTGACTTGATTTCATTGATCATCGCCACTGCCCAGTATTCAGAAACCGGCACTACCTGAAAAGCAACATCTTTCATTACCGAGACCATAATCCCACCCAGGCCGAACATAACCGTAGGGCCGAATTGATCGTCTGTTTTCATGCCAATTATCGTTTCAATCCCTTTTTCAGCCATTTTCGATATCAGGCAGCCCTTAATATTGGCCCCCGGTTGACAGTCATTACAGTTGCTGATAATTGTATTAAAAGCTTCCCTTACAGCCTGTTCATTTCTTAATCCCAGTACCACTCCTCCGGAATCGGTCTTATGAAGGATATCGGGCGATACCACCTTCATAGCTGCATTGTAACCAATTTTTTCAGCATAGAGCACCGCTTCATCTTCAGTGGTAGCCAGGTAACTCTCGGGCACCGGTACTCCCTGCAGCTTGAATAGATCCTTGGCTTCAGGTTCCAAAAAGGCTTTCCTGCCTTCGGCCAGAATATTATCGATTTTTTCCTGCACCTCAGAAACAGCCCTGTTCCTCCAGTTGATCTGAAAACTACCATCTCTTTCAAATTCCCGCCGGTAAGAGCTGTAAATTGAGAGTGATTCCACACATTTGCAGGCTATTTCCAGGGAATCATAAACCGGAATATTGTAATAGCGCATCAGTTCCAGGGAATGGGGTTTGGCGTAATCATAAAGGCTGTGCAGGAGGATTGGTTTGCTGGTGCTTTCCATCAACTTGCCCATCCGGTGGGCGGCGTCCTCTTCAATGAAAGAAAGCTTCTGGGCAAACCTGATCCCGTAGCCGCCGAACAGGCCGACCAGCAAAAGCCCATGGATGTTTTTATCATCAAGCAGGATTTCCGCGCAATCAGCAAAAATAGCCGGATCCCGATCGGTTCCTCCCGCCACATCGATGGGATTGGCCAGTGACGCATTGGATGGGAGAACAGCTTTTAGCTTAGCTTTTGTTTCCTTTTGCAGTTCGGGAAGCATAATACCCAGGTCGGTTAAGTAATCCGCGGCAATGGTGGCATGCCCCCCTCCATCAGACAAGATGGCAATGGAATTATCTTTTAACATAGGCAGTAAAGCGAGGGTTTCAGCTACCGGGAACATTTCTCCTGGATGCTCTACTTCGATAATGCCGGCCCTTCTAAAAGCCGACTGTGACACCTCAGAAATCCCGGCCAGGGCTCCGGTGTGGGAACCGGCAGTTTTGCTGCCCTTGGCCGATCTGCCGCTTTTATAAAGCACAATCGGTTTTACCTGGCTGGTTTTACTGGCCTGCTCGAGAAATTGACGACCCTCCCGGAGCCCTTCAACGTACATTAATATAACTTTTGTTTCGGGATCTTCAGTAAAATAATTCAGGTATTCATGAAACTTTATATCACCTTCATTACCTACCCCTACATAATAGTTAAAACCGGTCTGACTCTTGAGGTTGGCTTCCGTAATCAAGTTTAGGGCAATATTCCCGCTCTGGGTGAGCAGAGCAATACTTCCTTTGGGGATATTCTTCAAACCTACCAGGTTTATACCATTATTTAAACTGATCATTCCCGGTGTATTGGGACCGATAATCCGGATCCCCTTTTCATTGGCCAGGGTCACAAGCTCTTCTTCTAACTTTCTACCATCTTCTCCCAGTTCCCCAAATCCACCCGCCAGGACAACAGCGCCGGCAGTTCCTTTTTGACCCAATTCTTCAAGAAGGCCCTTTAAAGTTTCAGCCGGTGTTGTAATTAAGGCCAGATCGAGGTTCTCTGGAATGTCGAGGACAGAGCTGTAACATTTTAAACCAAGGATCTTCTTTTCCTTAGGGTTAACCGGATAGATCCGCCCTTCAAATTTTCCCTCCTGGAGAGTAACCAGGGCCTGGTAACCGGCATCAGTTACATCTCTTGAAGCCTCGATAATGGCTATCGAAGCAGCGTTAAAAAAACGGTCAAGGCTCATTTTATCTCCCCCTGTAAACCGGATTTCTTCCTTCGGTAAAAGCGTCAATCCCTTCCTGCCAGTCTTCGGTATCCATGCAGGATAGTATGGCATCTGCTTCAAGCTGAAGGATTGTTTCAAGATCAAGAAGGCTAGAGCGCTGCAGATGTTTTTTAGCCATAGTTATGGATACAGGTGCTTTAGCAGCAATGTTAGAAGCAAATTCCATAACTTTAACCATATATTCATCCATGGAATAAGCATAAAGGGCGATTCCCAGATCTAAGGCTGCCTGCGCATCTAAAACCCGGCCGGTATAAATCAGCTCTTTCGCCTGCATCTGCCCGACAATGCGCGGCAGATGCAGCGTAACACCACCCCCTACAAAGGTGCCTAGCCCGGTTTCGGGAAAGGCGATAGAAGCCTGATCAGACATGATTATAAAATCACAGGCAAAAGCCATCTCAGCCCCCGCCCCGCGGGCAGGACCATTTACAGCAGCTATTATAGGTTTGGGGTAGCGATAAAGGAGCCTGGTTGTTTCATGAGCTTGCTCGATATATTGCCTTTTCTGGGCGTGGGTACGTTCGCCTTCGGAGTGCTTTTTTAAATCCGCCCCGGCACAAAAAGCCTGTTTCTCTTTGCCATCCTTAACCCGGACAGATCCGGTCAAAATAACGACACGCACTGTATCCTTTTCCCTGTTTTTCTGAAGAAGATCGGTTATCTCATAATACATTTCTTCGTTAACCGCGTTCATTCTTTCAGGCCTGTTAAGCCTCAAGGTCAGGATACCGTCTTTAAGCTCGTACTTTATGGTCGAGTAATCCATATCGTCCTCCTTGGAATCAAATAATCAACCTGAAAGCATTCTTTACCTTAATTGCAAGACTATCATCATTATTTATATATTTCAATAATAACATAGTATTTGCGGCTTGTTTAGGAGAATAATGCCACATTGCCACAAGAAAATTCATGATTATTCATACCTTTACAGTTCTTTCCTACAAGACAAACTGACCGGTAAGCTGATGAATATACTATTCTATTCCGGGTAAAAAAAACCTTTGTTTCTGAAATATCAATGGCCTTTTCATATGAAAGTAAAAAGATTTGGAATCCTTTAATATATATTTACTCTGGCTGGTTTTCCAGCCACCGGATTCTTCTACAGTGGAAAATAATTACACTAAAACCAGGGCATGATAGGATGGCCATCGAGAGCGGCACTAATTGCAGTAATAGTGGAGCAAGACGAATCAAGGGGACGGACATGTCAATAGCCCCTTCCCCCTGACACGTTAAAACAATTGCTTTATGAAAGGCAACAAAACTCCAAAAAAATACACGGTCAGGATTGTCAGGCTAACCATGCCAATTAAAATCAATAGTATATTTCTGGTTTGCTTGACCATCCTGACAACTGCTGCCTCCTTATTAAGCATTCTTATGCGGGCAATAATTCTTCTTGCTTCTTTATTGCCTCCTGCATTAAAACCCACAATTCCCAAACGTAGAGCCGGTTAATGTTGCCCGGAGTATTGTCGCATGGCTCCTGCGGCTGCTCAACTGCCGTTTCTTCAATGGAGTTTGTTTCCCCTTC
>PWYU01000122.1 GCA_003567725.1 Syntrophomonadaceae bacterium
AAGGGGAGACGGTGGAACCGTCCCCCGTGGCTTAGCGGGCTATGCTTTAGTAGTTACAAAAAAATTAGCTATGCACTGGAAATATTTTCTTTTTTGCAAAAAAAAACACTAAATTTCCGCTATTTTTTATATTTTTTTTGATTTTCAGGCAGGAAATAAAGAATTGGGGTTGAAATTTAGAGGAAAGTGGTGTAAAGTGGTGAAAAGTGGTTGTAAATCTCCCAGATGGAGGCGAACATATGTTCACAGGCGAATATCACCATACACTGGATGGCAAGGGAAGGGTAATTATTCCTTCACGCCTTAGGGAAGGCTTGGGAGATCAGTTTGTCATTACCCGCGGGCTTGATCACTGCCTGTTTGCTTATCCCAATTCAGAATGGGTGCGCCTGGAACAAAAAATGAAAAACCTTCCTTTAACCAAAAGAGATTCAAGGGCTTTCAAGCGCCTGTTCTTTTCCGGGGCGATGGAAGTGGAGGCTGATAAGCAGGGCCGGATCTTGATTCCTCAAAATTTAAGAGATTATGCGGGGATTGAAAAAGATATCATGTTTATTGGTGTTTCAGACCGGGTGGAAATCTGGAATGAGTCGGCCTGGAGTCAATATTTTGGGGAAGCAGATGATAATTACGAGGAGTTAGCCGAAAAACTGGAAGATATAGATTTCTAAAACGGTTTTGTTTTAGAGAAAGCGGTGTTTGAAATGGTAGGGCTTCATCTGCCGGTCATGGAAAAGGAAGTTATCCACTACCTGAACTGTCGCAGCGGGAAGGTTATTGTTGATTGCACTGTAGGCGACGGGGGTCATGCTGAAGCAATCTGCCAGAGTATTGGTCCTGATGGCAGACTGATCGGCCTGGACTGGGACGAAGCGGCGCTGGCAAGGGCCGAAGAAAGGCTCTCCGGTTTTGCAAACCTGGTTAAGCTGATTCATGCTGATTATACCAGGCTGGAAGAAGTGTTAAGTGAGGAAAATAACCCCATGGTTGAGGGGATATTAATTGACCTTGGAGCTTCTACCCTGCAATTGATGGATGCAGAAAGAGGTTTTTCTTTTCATCAAAGCGGCGGGCTTGACATGCGCATGGATCGCCGCCTGCCGGTTACAGCCCAGGACATTATTAACAACTCCAGCACCGGAGAGTTAACCGCATTATTTTATCAATACGGAGAAGAGCGCTGGTCAAAGCGGATAGCTGCCAGGATTGAGCAGGAAAAAGAAAAATCAGGCCCTATTAACGATAGTGAACAACTGGCTGAGCTGGTTAAAGAAGCGATTCCAGCCCGTTACAGGCGCAGTGGAGGACATCCTGCCAGGAAAGTTTTTCAGGCTTTACGCCTGGCCGTTAACCGGGAGCTTGATAATTTGGAACTGGTTTTGCCCCAGGCGCTAAGAAGCCTTAATGCCGGAGGACGGCTTTGCATTATTGCCTATCATTCTTTAGAAGACCGCCTGGTAAAAAGATTCTTTAAAGATCAAAGCGGAGTTTGCAGCTGTCCACCAGGCAAACCATGTATTTGCAACCGGAAAAAAGAACTGAATATCCTTACTTCTAAAGCGCTAAAACCCTCGGAAGAAGAAATAATCGCCAACCCGAGGGCACGCAGTGCCCGCCTCAGGGCGGCAGAACGCCTGAACAGTGCAGGCCGGAAAGTAGGTGAATAATAATGCAGCAGGCTAAACAATTATCAACAGTTAGAAGGCCGGTAACTCCAACCCAACCAACTAGAGAAACCAGGCCTGAAACTCAAAAAGCACGGCGTTTAAGAAAAGTTAAGTTTATTAGCATTGCCCTGACCTGTTTTGCATTAAGCCTGGTAGTGGTGGCCCAGTATTCTTCCCTGGTGGTTACGAGTTACAGCTTAAGTGAGGCTCGCGCCGAACTATCTTCAGTCAGGGAATCTGCTCGTGAATACGAGCTTAAAGCAGCACAGCTGGGAGCAGTTAATAGGATTGATCAAATTGCGAGAGAAGAGCTGGGTATGGTGGAGCCGGAAATGGGGCAGCTAAAAATTATCAGCGCCTCGCAAAGTGAAAGATATCGACCGGGAGAGTGAACTGGGTGGCTGATTTTAGCGTTAACCGGGCAACAGTAAGGCGCAGGTTGGTACTGATTTTTGTCATGACTATAATTATGACCTTACTGCTGATCAGTCGGCTGGCCTGGATTCAGATTGTGCGGGCCGATGAATTATACGAACAGGCCTGGGAGCAGTGGAACCGGATGGTTCCAGTTCAAACCAGCCGGGGCTCAATCTACGATCGGCACGGAAACTTGCTCGCGGGAAGCGCAGCTGTTGATACCATTGCAGCCATCCCCAGCCAGATAGAAGATCCGGCAGCAGCCTCAGCAGCGCTGGCCCCGGTTTTGGAAATGGATCAAAACAGGATCAAGGAGATAGTTACCATGGATAAGAGTTCTGTTTACCTTAAAAGGAGAGTTTCCCCCGATGTTTCAAAGACTGTACGTGAAATGAACATCCCGGGCATTATTTTCTTTCCTGAAGAAAAAAGAAATTATCCAGGGGAACATCTGGCTTCGCAGCTTCTTGGTTTTGTAGGAATGGACAAAGGTTTGGCCGGGTTGGAACACTATTATGAACAGTCCTTAAAAAGTTCGCAAGGAAATATTCTTTATCCGGCCGATGGGCGGGGCAGGCAGCTGCCTCATCACTTCAGCCGTTTTGCTTCTGTTCCCGAAAATTATAATATAAAGCTCTCCGTAGATGAAAGTATCCAGCATATCGTGGAAAAAGAGCTGGACGTCATTATGGAACAAGCGGCCCCCAGGCAGGCTATGGCTGTTGCCGTGGATCCTTACAGCGGTGCAGTTCTTGCTGCGGCTTCAAAACCGGATTATCACCCGGATAGTTATACCAGTTTTAATCCAGAACGCTGGTCCCTGCCGGTTTTTAATTCCTCTTTTGAACCGGGATCGACTTTTAAAATGATTACCCTGGCTGCCGCCATTGAGGAAGGGCTGTTTGAACCGGAAGAGACAGTCCACTGTCCTGGCCATATCACAATTGGCGGGCGCCAGATCAACTGTTGGACGGCAAGCCGGGGCGGGCACGGTGAAATTAGTTTGTATGATGCCCTGGGCGGGTCATGCAATGTAGCTTATATAACTCTTGGTCAAAACATCGGTAAAGATATTTTATTCCATTATGTTGAAGGTTTTGGTTTTGGTTCACCTACCGGCATTGATTATCCCGGGGAGAGCAGCGGTTTAGTTTTTCACCCCCATCAAGTGGGGCTGCAGGAGCTGGCCACTACTGCTTTCGGGCAGGGTATATCTGTGACCCCCATTCAGCAAACCATGGCAATAACGGCAATGATTAACGGCGGTTACCTCTTAAAGCCCTACCTGGTTGAAGAAATAGTTGATCAGGATGGAGAAATTCATTTTAAAAGAGAGCCTGAGTTAATCCGGCAGGTTGTTTCAGAAGAAACCTCTGAACAGTTAATAGAAATGATGGAGAGCGTAATTTTGGAAGGGACCGGCGCAAATGCTGCTCTTGAAAATTACCGGGTGGCCGGAAAAACCGGGACAGCTGAAAAGATTGATGAGGAAGGAAATTACCGGACGGATGAGTTTATTTATTCCCTGGTCGGATTTGCTCCTGTTGAAAATCCTCAACTGGTTCTTTTTGTAGCAGTTGATGGGATAACCCAGGGACCGCGCTTTGGATCGCAAACCAGCGCGCCCCTGTTCGCAAGAATTATGGAAGATACTTTAAACTATCTGCAGGTTTCGCCTTCTGAAATACCTGCAGACGAACCTCTTTCAGAGCAGTAATATGAATTTAAAAAGGAGTTCAGGGTTATGAAATTCCAGGCAGCTGAAATAACTGAAATTTGCCAGGGTAAGCTGCTGCAGGGCAGCCCTGAACAAGATGTGTCCGGATTTGCTATTGATTCGAGGCAAATCAAAAAAGATGAGCTGTTTATTCCCTTTACAGGAGAACATACAGATGGCCATCTTTATATCAAGCAGGCCTGTGAACAGGGAGCAGCAGGAGCCCTGCACAAGCTCGCGCGGAAGCCTGAGCCCAATATTCCTGGGGACTTTTTACTAATTGGCGTCCAGGATACCCTGACTGCATTGCAGCAGCTTGCATCAGTATATCGCAGGCGGTTTAACCTGCCTGTAATTGGGGTTACCGGCAGCAGTGGAAAGACAACCACTAAAGATTTTATCGCCGGGGTTTTGGCGGCCCGCTATAAAACCTTGAAAACAACAGGCAATCTGAATAATGAAATCGGACTGCCTTTAACCATATTAGAATTAGGAAAAGAACACCAGGTGGCGGTTTTGGAAATGGGGATGAGCGCCTCCGGAGAAATCAGGACCTTGTGTGAGGTAGCCCATCCAGCAATTGGTGTTCTAACTAACATTGGAGAAGCTCATATAGAACTGCTTGGCTCAATAGATGCTATAGCAAAAGCGAAAGAAGAATTACTAGATTACCTCGGCTCAGGCGGGGTAGCCATCTTGAATGGCGATGATCCCCGCCTCCTAAGTTTGGGGGAGCGCTTCCCGGGAAAAGTGTACTACTATGGCTTTAACCAGGGCGATATAAAAGGCTTACAGTTGTCTCAAAAGGGAGAGAAGACCTTTTTCCGGGCGCGTTTTCCCAATAATAAAGAGGAGTGGTTTGAATCACCACTACCTGGACGGGAGTCGGTCAGTAATGCCCTGGCGGCTCTTACCGTCGGCTATATTCTTGAACTGAACCTGTCGGAGATGCAGGAAGGGCTTAAATCGGCCCAATCTACCGCAGGGCGGTTCCAGGTTTTATATAACCGGGACGGGACCGGGATTATCGATGACTCGTATAATGCCAACCCCAGCTCAGTAAGGGCAGCTTTGCGGCTGCTCTCTGAGCTTGGAGGAGCCAAAACGGTTGCCGTGCTTGGTGACATGCTCGAACTGGGGCCCGGTGCCCGGGAAGCTCACCTATCCTGCGGCCGTTATGCGGCCGAATGCGGGATTGGTCACCTGATAACCGTGGGTGAATTGTCCCGCGGCTTTGCTGAAGGCGCCCGCAGTGAGGGATTAAGTGCTTATTGCTGTGATACTCACAGGGAGGCCCTGGAAGAACTTGCTAAAATGCCTTTAAATAAAGACTGGTTTGTGCTGGTCAAGGGGTCAAGGGGTATGCGAATGGAAACCGTGGCCCGGGGTTTAACCGGAGCGGAAGGAGAGAGGCAGTGATGGCTTTATATATCATGCTTGCTTTAACCAGTGCATTTTTAATCACTGCTGTTGTTACTCCTCTGTTTATTAAAAAAATGCAAAGCCTTAAGTACGGTCAACAGATCAGGGAAGATGGGCCTTCTCAGCATGCGGTGAAAGCAGGAACCCCAACCATGGGCGGAGTAGTTTTTATTCCGGCCGCAATCCTGGTAAGCCTGGCTTTTACAGGCTTTACGCCGGCGCTGTATGCTGTCCTAATTGTTACCCTGGGTTGCGGTTTAATCGGTTTCATTGACGATTTTGGGAAAATTGCCCACGGCCGATCTTTAGGGTTAAAAGCCCGTACCAAGCTGGGTGCTGAAGTAGCCCTGACATTTTTACTAATCCTGGCTATGCACCGTTTTGGCCTCTATTCATCAGCTGTAACAATTCCATTTTTAAATATAGAGTTAGATCTGATCTATTTTTATCCTCTATTCATATTCCTTGTCATATCAGCATCGAGCAATAGCGTTAACTTAACCGATGGACTGGATGGCCTGGCGGCGGGAACTGCTGCTATCGGTCTTGGGGCTTTTATGATTATTGCCTGGCAGGCTGGCCGGCCAGATTTGGTAACTTTTTGCGCCGCTCTCGCAGGGGCCTGTCTTGGTTTTTTGATTTATAACCGCTATCCTGCCCGGCTGTTTATGGGCGATACAGGATCACTGGCTTTGGGTGGAGCATTTGCCTCTCTGGCCATAGTGACCGGTCAGGAACTTATTTTAATTCTGGTGGGCGGAGTTTTTGTGCTGGAAGCTCTCTCGGTGATAATCCAGGTAGCCAGTTTTAAACTGACCGGAAAGAGAGTTTTCTTAATGAGTCCCCTGCATCATCATTTTGAAATGAAAGGCTGGCCGGAGCGGAAGGTGGTTGCTGTATTCTGGAGTGCAGCCCTGGCTTTTGCCCTGGGCGGTGTATTTGCCTCTGGTTGTTAAGAAGCAGTACGGTTTGGAGGACTTATTTTGATCGAAATGATTAAGGACAGGGAAATACTGGTAATCGGCATGGCCCGCAGCGGTGTGGCTGCTGCCCGGCTTTTGGCTGAAAGCGGTGCGTCAAAAATTACGATAGCAGACCAAAAATCGGCTGAAGAGCTGCGCAATGAAGCAGAAAGCTTGAAGCGCTATCCGGTTGTAGGAATCGTAACCGGTGGGACTTTACCCGATCTGGTTACCTCCGGCCTGGCTATGATCATTAAAAGCCCTGGAGTACCGCCGGGTTTGGCTATATTCAAACAGGCTGCAGCAATGAACGTGCCGGTGTTTTCTGAGGTTGAACTGGCCTATCACTTTATCAAAGCCCCAATGATCGGGGTTACCGGAACTAATGGCAAAACCACTACTACCGCCTTGATTGCGGCTATGCTCAAAGAGGCCCGCTTTGATCCGGTTGTTTCTGCCGGGAATATTGGCAATCCGTTATGCGGGGTGGTTGGTTCTATTGAGGCCCAGGGCATGATCGCCCTGGAGTTGAGCAGTTTTCAGCTTGATAATATTGCTAAATTTCGTCCGCTGGTAGCTGTTTTCCTCAATTTTGCCGAAGATCATATCGACTATCATGGGAGTATAGATAAATATTTCGCCGCTAAAGCGCGGATCATAGAAAACCAGTTAACAAGCGATTTTGCTGTTCTCAATGCCGCAGAGAAAAAGGTGGCCGGACTGGCAGATAATTGTAAAAGCCGGGTTCTCTGGTTTGCTAGAGGACCTGTTGAAGTGGGGATAGGTTTATTAAAAAACTGGGTAACTTTATTTAATCCGGGTTTAGAGCCGCAAAAAATATGTCCCGCAGAAGAGGTTTCACTTCCGGGAGAGCATAATTTGGAAAATGCCCTTGCCGCATCCACTGCCGCCTGGGCTGCGGGAGCTGATTTGGAAGCGATCGGGGCTGTTTTGAGAACTTTCAAGGCCATTGAACATCGCCTCGAACATGTAGCTACTATTAATGAGGTGGATTATATTAACGATTCCAAGGGAACCAATCCCGGCTCAACCATTAAGGCTTTACAATCGTTTCCAGGCCGAAAGATTATCCTCATTGCCGGAGGCAAAGATAAAGGCAGTGATTTCAGTGCGCTGGCCCGGATAATCAAGCGTGAGGTGAAAAGCTTGATTTTATATGGGGAAACAAAAATAAATCTGGCCGCGGCTGTGGAAAAAGCCGGTTTCTCTGCCTATAACCTTGTAAATAACCTGGAAGAAGCGGTAGGTTTTGCTGGTGAACAGGCGCATCCCGAAGATATTGTCCTGCTTTCTCCGGCCTGCGCCAGCTGGGATATGTTTCCTGATTATGAAGCCAGGGGTAATTTATTTAAGGGTTTGGTAAAGAGGCAAAATACTGGAAAAAAGGCTGGAAAGGGGTCCGGTGATGATGGGTAGCCAAACTTCATCCAAACAATATGATCAGACTCTTTTAATGGTTACCCTGCTGCTTTTGGCCATTGGCCTGCTTATGGTCTTTAGTGCCAGTTTTGTAGTAGCTGAAGAAAGCAGAGGAGATCCCTATCATTTCCTGAAAAGACAGGCAATGTGGGTTGCTATCGGGCTGGTTGGGATGTACATAATGTCTCATGTGCACTATAAGCAGCTAAAAAGATTTTCCATTTTGATATTGCTGCTTAACTTTATCCTGCTGGGCCTGTTATTTACTGATTTCGGCTCATATATGGGCACTGAAGCCCGGCGCTGGCTTTCTTTAGGGCCTGTGGTCCTCCAGCCTTCAGAATTCAGCAAGCTGGCTTTAGTTATATTTACAGCTGCCTATATGAGCAGCCGGCGTTTGAATATCCATAGTTTCTGGACGGCCAGTTTGATCCCTTTAGTGCTGGTTGGCTCAGTATTTTTTATGATCCAGCTTCAACCGGATATGGGAACTGCCCTGGTAGTTTTAGCAGGCAGTGTGCTGGTGGTTATTTTTGCGGGGATGCCCATGTCCCAGGTAGCCGGTCTGGCCCTGGCTTTAACGCCTCCGCTGGCTTATTTTACTTTAAAAGAAGAATACCGGATGCAGAGGCTTTTTACTTTTCTCGATCCCTGGGCGGAGCCGACGGGATCAGGATACCAGATGATCCAATCTCTTTACGCTTTGGGCCCTGGCCATATCTTCGGGACCGGCTTGGGCCGGGGAAAGCAAAAATTATTTTATTTACCGGAACCGCAAAATGATTTTATATTTGCCGTGATTGGTGAAGAATTAGGATTTATCGGGGCAGTGTCTGTGATTATGCTTTACCTGATATTAATCTGGCGCGGTTTCCAAATAGCTATCAGGGCCCCGGAACTGTTTGGCAGCCTTGTTGCCGCCGGAATCACATTTATGATTGCCGTTCAGGTTCTGATCAATGTGGCGGTAGTTACCGGTACTGTCCCTGTGACAGGTATCAACCTGCCCCTAATCAGTGCCGGAGGCAGTTCAGTATTGTTTACCTTGCTGGGCATCGGTATTTTGCTAAATATTTCTAAATACGGGCAGGAAAAAGCGGTCCTAAAGGGGGCAGCGTGAGCATGAAAATTTTAATCGGAGGTGGTGGAACCGGCGGTCATATTTACCCTGCCCTGGCCCTGGCCCGTTATGCTCAAGCGGAACATGGAGCTGTGGATATTCTTTTCGTGGGCAGTGCTGCCGGCCTGGAAAACAAAATTGTTCCCGCTTCCGGTTTTAACCTGGTCACCATACCGGCCAGCGGATTTAAGCGCAATTTCAGGCAGCTGGGGGTTTTCATAAAAGATTTATGGGGTGGAATCAGGCGTTCTTTGAAAATTATTAAAGATTATCAACCCAGCGTAATCCTGGGCACGGGGGGTTATGTTGCCGCTCCCCTGGTGCTTTCGGCTTTTTTAAAACGCAGGCCCGTGGTCCTGCATGAGCAAAATGCCATACCGGGCATGGTTAACCGTTTGTTTGCGCCTTTTGCCGGCAGAGTGTGCCTTTCCTTTGCCGAGACGGCAAAAAAACTGCCGCCCTTCAGTAAACCGGTTTTTACCGGTAATCCGCGGGCCAGCGAAGTAAGCGCTTTGAACCGAGAGGAGTGCTGTGAGTACTTCGGCTTTGACCCGCGAGAAAAAATCGTCCTCGTTTACAGCGGAAGCCGGGGCGCCCTTAGAATTAATCAGGTAGTAGCAACATATTTAAAACAAAACCTGCTTCCCGAAAATGTGAACCTGATTTATGTTACCGGGGAGATCTATTTTGAAGAGGTTAAGGCCGAAATTAAAACGGTTCCGGATCGGGTCCGGCTGTATTCGTATCTGACAGAAATGCCTAAAGCTCTGGCGGCTGCTGACCTGGCTGTAACCAGGAGCGGCGCCACAACCCTGGCTGAAATAACTGCCCTGGGGGTTCCGGCTGTGCTGATTCCGTCACCCAATGTAGTTAAAAACCATCAGTATCACAATGCCCGGATCCTTTCTGATCAGGGAGCAGCGGTTTTAATTGAAGAAGAAACTTTTAACCATATGCGGTTGCAAGAAGAAATGAACAGGCTGCTTAATGAGCCGGGGTTACTGGAAAAAATGAGTGAGTCCAGCAAAAAACTGGGTGTTACTGACGCTGCTGAAAAGCTATACCGCTGCCTGCAGGAGGTGGCTCTATGAACATCGAGCAGGAATTAGGTTCAAGATTAACTCATGGTCTTAAAAAAGAAGAGCCCATGTCGGGGCACACTTCCTGGAAAGTGGGAGGCCCAGCTGATTATTTCTTACGGCCGGTGGATTTAAATGAGCTGATAACCATTATCCGGTACAGTGACCAGCATAAGCTGCCTCTTTATATCCTTGGCAACGGCACAAATGTGCTGGTCCTGGATGGGGGTATCAGGGGGCTGGTCATTCATATCGGCCCAGCTTTCAATTACCTCGATGGGGACCATAGCTGCCTGACTGCGGGAGCGGGGACACCCATGTCCACCCTGGCCAAAAATACCGCCGCTTTAGGCTTTACCGGATTGGAATTTGCTATCGGCATTCCCGGATCACTGGGTGGAGCCCTGATTATGAATGCCGGGGCTTTCGGGGGATATATTGGCGAAAGAGTCCTGCAGGTTAAAGTGGTCAATTTTTTGGGGCAGGTTACAACCTTGCAGCGGGAAGAGCTTTATTTCGGCTACCGCGACAGCAATTTGATCGGAAAAGGTATTATTGTTGAAGCCTGCCTGGGACTTAACCAGGGCGATAAGGAAAAGATTGCAAAAAAGATGGAGGAGTTATTAGCTCAGCGGCGCAGGCGTCATCCAAATTTACCAAGCGCCGGCAGTGTATTTAGAAATCCACCCGGGCAGCCGGCCGGAAAAATTATTGAAGAAGCCGGGGCCAAGGGTTTACGTATTGGCGGGGCTGAAATATCAACCCAGCATGCCAATTTTATAGTCAATACTGGAGAAGCCACTGCGGCAGATATTGTGCGTTTAATCAAAACTGTGCGTCAGCTGGTCAAAGATAAGTATGACCTTGAACTACAACCTGAAATTAGAATTATCGGTGAGGAGAAATAACCGATGGAAAGAAAAAGCGATCATCTTACCCTGGTAGACGATAAAAACAGCAGCCACAATGTGCCCGGCTGGAGGCGATTTTTCCGTTTTCTTTTCAAATTGGCATTTTTAGCCGGTTTTGCCGCACTACTGTGGTACGGTGAAGCTTATTTCCGGGTTTCCAATATCAAGATTGAAGGAGCCAATGAATTGCAGGCAGACGAAATATTAAAGGCTGGTGAAATCAGTAAAGGCATGAGTATCTTCCTGGTTAGAGAAAACAACCTTGCCTCTAAAATCTCAAGGCAGCTGCCAAGAACCGGGGAAGTTAGAGTTAGCCGGGAACTACCGGATACTGTAGTGATAAAAATTAATGAAAGGGTGCCGGTGGGTTATGTCCTGACTGCTGACGGTTTCTGGTTGATCGATAACCAGGGGGTAATTATGGCTTATTCCGAAGAGCCCCGGATGGATTATCCTTTTATTACCGGGATTGAAGGTTCAAAGGTAATACCGGGATCTCCAATCGATTGCTCTGCAAGAGTTGAGGCTCTGCAAAGTTTTTTTAGGAGCTGGCCAGGAGAGAGCGGTTTAGAAATAGAGATGCTTGATTTGTATGAGAGTTATAACCTCATTGCTTATACTAAAGACGGCTTAGAAATCTGGTTTGGGGAAGGTGATGCAATGGAGCAAAAAATTCAACTGATAGAAGAAAGCCTGCC
Source organism: Syntrophomonadaceae bacterium (assembly GCA_003567725.1). Taxonomy (GTDB): domain Bacteria; phylum Bacillota; class Dethiobacteria; order DTU022; family DTU022; genus B1SED10-74M. The sequence goes on from PWYU01000122.1 coordinate 11,434, forward strand.
TTATATCGATCCGGAAACAGAAGCCAGGCTTGATGTCAGATCTGGAAAGCGCCTGGTAGTATGTGGCAGTGCCGTCCTTCATGAAGAAGAAAAGGAGGTGGATCCGTAGAATAAAAAAAGGTAATTGTGGAAATGTGTTGAATAATCTTAGTAGTTATTGCGCCATGCTTGGAAGGGTAAGGGGGTTTAGATGTGAATCGTAAAAACTTTGTTGTGGGAATCGATGTTGGAACAGCTGAGGTAAGGGTTGGGCTCGGCGAACCCCGCCCCGATGGCACTCTGAATATTGTTGGGTTGGGTCTAAGCCCTTCCGATGGTGTTCGAAAAGGTGTAATTGTTGATCTTGACAAAACCATTGAATCGATTGCTTCAGCAATTGAAGAAGCGGAAAGAATGGCCGGATTTAAAATTGAATCTGCTTATGTTGCTTTAAAAGGCTTAAACATCGAGCTGATCAATAATCGGGGAGTAGTGGCTGTTACCTCTGAAGACCGTGAAATTCGAGGAGAAGACCTGGATAGAGTAATGCAGGCGGCCAAAGTTGTGGCCCTTCCTACTGACCGGGAGATTGTAGATATTATTCCTCGCGAGTTTATTGTTGACGGTTTTGAGGGCATCAGAGATCCGGTTGGCATGTTGGGTGTAAGGCTTGAGGTAGATGCTCAGGTGGTAACGAGTTTAATTACCTCTCTGCATAACCTTCTGCGCTGTGTGAACCGGGCTGGTATCAACATTAACGGGCTTGTGCTGCAGGCCCTGGCCAACGCTGAAGTATCTCTTTCTGCTGACGAAAAAGAGCTGGGCGTTTTCCTGGTTGATATCGGAGGGGGAACCACCGAGGTTGCCTTATTCCAAAATGGAAAACTTGAGCAGCTTTCGGTTTTACCTATTGGCGGGGATCATATTACTACCGATTTAGCTGCAGGGTTGAGAACTAATCATCAAAAAGCTGAAGAACTAAAGAAAAAATACGGAAAGGCCATGAGTTCAATGGCCGAAAGTGAGCCTAAAATTGAAATAAAGACTGTAGGCAGCAATGAGCTCAGGCTGGTGTCAGAAAGAGAGCTCAGCAGTTTTATCGAGCCGAGGATGCAGGAAATTTTTCATATTGTCAGAGAAGAAATGATTAAGATGGGTTGGCAGTACCTACCGCCGGCCGGGATTGTTTTTCGGGGTGGCGTTTCCTCGATGAACGGCATGTTGGAAATGGCTCGCCTTGTTTTTGAAAGCGATCAGGCCAGGATAGCCGATTTTGATGTAATTGGCATAAAAAACCCCATTTATTCAACAGTAGTCGGACTGCTTTACTATGTGCAGCGCCAGCAGCCCAGGATGCATATCCAGGAACGCAGCAAGCCAATCAAAAAGAAAGGGCCCGGCCTCTGGCAAAGAATCAAGGACTGGTTGACAGATATAGTTGATTAAAGCAGTTATTGAGAATAGAAAAGCATACCACTTCAGGAGGTGCTTATAATGATTGAGTTTGATATTGAAATGGAACAATTTGCTTCGATAAAAGTTGTAGGTATTGGTGGAGGAGGAAGCAATGCTGTTAACCGGATGATTGCTGCCGGTTTGCAGGGTGTTGATTTTTGTGCAGTCAATACTGATGCCCAGGCTTTGTACCTGGCTAATGCCGGGACCAAGCTGCAAATTGGCGATCAGCTCACCAAAGGACTTGGGGCTGGAGCCAATCCTGAAATTGGCCGTAAAGCTGCTGAAGAAAGTTCTGATGCCATAGAAAGCATGCTGAAAGGCGCTGATATGGTTTTTATTACTGCCGGAATGGGTGGAGGAACCGGGACCGGTTCTGCACCGGTAATTGCCGAGATTGCTCAAAAACTGGGCCCTCTCACGGTTGGCGTAGTGACAAAGCCGTTTACCTTTGAAGGCAAAAAGCGCAAGCAGCAAGCTGAGGAAGGTATTGCCTGCCTGAAGGATAAGGTTGATACTCTGATTACCATCCCCAATGATCGGCTGTTGCAGGTGGTTGAAAAGAAAACCCCAATTATAGAAGCCTTCCGGGTGGCTGATGACGTGCTCAGGCAGGGTGTTCAGGGTATTTCCGATTTGATCGCCATCCCCGGTCTGATTAACCTCGATTTTGCCGATGTTCGGACTATTATGGCCGAAACTGGCCCGGCCCTGATGGGAGTGGGACAGGGCAGCGGCGAAAACCGGACCGTGGAAGCATCAAAAGCGGCTACCAACAGTCCCCTGCTGGAAACTTCTATTGAAGGAGCCAGAGGGGTCTTGATTAATGTCACCGGCGGACCCGATCTTGGCCTTTACGAAGTCCATGAAGCAGCCGAAATAGTAGCCGGCCATGCTGATCCTGATGCTAATATCATTTTTGGTGCGGTTATCGATGAAAACTTCAAGGACCATGTGCGTGTTACCGTTATTGCAACCGGTTTTAGCGCTCCTCAAAAAGAGCAGGAGCAGGGCTTCAGGCCCACTCTGGCCGCAGTTGGGAAAAGTGCCTATGCCCGGGGAGAAAACCTGGATGCACCGGCCTGGTCGCGCTGGCAGCGACACCAGGAACAACAGGATAAGATCGTCAATGAGTAGAAACTAAATTGATTGAGAACTGAAGTAAAGGCAATTATTACAATCCGGCACTCAGGTCTGGTTGAGTGCCGGATTGTCTATCCTTCATACTTAGCTGAGCCCTTCTTTAAATTCAAAGCCTAGAACTTAAATAACGCCTTGCTGCTTAAAAAAGATCAATTTGCCCTTTACACACAATATATTGTGGTCTATAATAGATTAAACGCAATATATTGAGAGGTACACCTGTTATGAAATGCCCCTATTGCGGTGAATATGATACCCGGGTTCTGGACTCACGCTCTACGCAGGATGCATCTGCCATCAGGCGCCGGCGCCAGTGCAATAGCTGCTCTAACCGCTTTACAACTATGGAAAAAATAGAGGAAGAGCCGCTGGTTGTGATTAAAAGAGATGGCCGCCGGGAACTGTTTGATGCGGGTAAAATTATTAAGGGGCTGCTTTTAGCCGGGCGAAAACGCAATATCCCGCTTTCTTACTGGGAAGAACTGGTCGAAAATCTTGAACAGGAGCTGCGCAGCAGCTACATCAAAGAAATTGCTGCCGACAAAATTGGTGATCTAATCCTCAAAAAATTGCGGACTATCGATGAAGTTGCGTACGTGCGTTTTGCCTCTGTCTTCCGTAAATTCGCTGATGTTGAAGCTTTTAAATCTGAGTTGGAAGATATGCTTCGTGAAAAAGAAGAATTAAAAAAGCAAGGGAGGCTAAAAAATGAATGATCGATCAGCACCGGTCACTATGGAAAATAACAGGAATACCGAACAAGTTTTTAAAGAAATTCGCAAGCGTGATGGCCGGGTAGTTCTCTTTGATCAGGAAAAGATTACAGATGCCATTTTTAAGGCGGCAAAAGCGGTTGGCGGAAGTGACCGGGGGATTGCTGAAAATTTGGCCAGACAGGTGATCCAGGGCCTGCAAAAGAAAAGTCAAAGTGGCGTCACACCTACCGTGGAAGAGGTGCAGGACGAAGTTGAAATAGTACTTATCGAAAATGGCCATGCCCGCACCGCAAAAGCATATATTCTTTACCGGGATCGCCGGACCCGGATCAGGGACGGTAAATCGGAGCTGATGGATGTAGTTAAGGAAATTCTGGTTGAAACCAGCCGGGAAAACGCCAATGTAAGTAATTCTCCTTCCGCAAAAATGCTGCAAATAGCCATGGCTGCCAGTAAACAGTATTATTTAAGCAATCTACTTCCGGAAGAGTTTTCCCGTGCCCATGATGAAGGCAGTTTTCATATCCATGATCTTGATTATTACAGCAAAACGTTAAACTGCCTGCAAATTGACCTCTCTCGCCTTCTGCTTGACGGTTTTAATACCGGTTATGGATATATTCGCTCTCCCAAACGTATTGCTTCTGCAGCTGCCCAGGCGGCTATAATATTGCAAAGCAACCAGAACGATATGTTTGGGGGGCAAAGTTTTCCTCACTTTGACCGTAGTATGGGTGAAGTGATCAGAGAACTAAAGAAGCAGCCCGACTATGAAGAGATTTATCAGGCCATGGAAGGTTTAATCTATAACTTAAATACCATGCACAGCCGGGCCGGTGCCCAGGTACCCTTTAGCTCGCTTAACTTTGGGACTGATACAACTAAAGAAGGGCGCCTGGTTTCAAAAGCCGTGCTGGAAGCATTCAAACGAGGCCTGGGGCATGGCGAAAGCCCGATTTTCCCTAACCTGGTTTTCCGGGTGAAAGAGGGTATTAACTTTAATCCAGGAGATCCAAACCACGATCTTTACCGCCTGGCCCTGGAGGTGGCGGCCCGCCGCATGAATCCTACTTTTAGCTTTATGGACAGCTCTTTTAACCAGGCTTATGGAGAAGAAGTCTCCTATATGGGCTGCCGAACCAGGGTTATTGCCAACCGTCATGGCCCCGAAGTCTCGGCAGGCAGAGGTAATATCGCGCCGGTTACTTTAAACCTGCCCCGCATTGCTCTTGAATGTCGCGGCCGCCAGGATTTATTCTTTGTTCAGCTGGACCGGCTTTTACGCCTTGCTGCCCGTCAGCTTCTGCACCGGTTTGAAGTTCTGGCCCGCCTCAAGGCGCGTGATTTGCCTTTCCTGATGGGTCAAAAGCTTTACCTTGATTCAGATCAGCTCGGCCCTGAAGATTCGATCCGGGAAGTTATTAAGCATGGCACGCTGGCCATAGGCTTTATCGGGCTTGCTGAAACTTTGAACCTTCTGGCAGGCAGGCATCATGGGGAAGATGAAGAGGCCCTGGAACTGGCTTTAAGGATAATCGAGCATATCAGAAAACGGTCCGACAGTTACGCTGATGAATTTGATCTGAACTTTGCCGTAGTTGCAACCCCTGCAGAAGGGCTAGCCGGAAGATTTGTAGCCATGGATCGGGAAAAATACGGTTCTATCCCGGGTGTAACGGATAAAGATTATTATAGCAATTCTTTTCATGTCCCGGTTTATTATGCCATGTCCATGTTTGAAAAAATCCGGGTAGAAGGCCGTTTCCATGGTTACTGCAACGCCGGCCATATCACCTATACCGAATTGGAGGCGCCGCCCATTCATAACCTGGAAGCGGTCGATCGGATCATTCGCCGGATGGCTGAATCAGATGTTGGTTACGGAGGTATCAACTATCCCCTGGACGAATGCCGGATTTGTTCGCACAGCGGTGTTTTCAATGGAGCCTGCCCTCAGTGCGGAAGCCCTGAAATCAGGCATATACGGCGTATTACGGGCTATCTATCTACCGATGAACGCTTCAATGAAGCCAAACTAAATGAGCTTAAAGACAGGAGGGTCCATTTTGGCCCCGAAGGATAATGCCGCTTGCTTAAGGCTGGCCGGCATCCAATATGAAAGTATAGTGGACGGGCCCGGGATTCGTTTGTCGCTTTACGTACAGGGCTGCCCTCATCATTGCCCCGGCTGTCATAACCCGGAAACACACGATTCTGCCGGTGGCTATGAGGCCAGCCTGGAAGAATTGGAAGCTCTAATTAGACATTATAAGGCCGGGATTGACGGAGTAACGTTTTCAGGTGGCGAGCCTTTTACCCAGGCTGCCTCCCTGGCTAATTTGGCCGGGAAAGTGCGGGCAGAAGGTTTGAACCTGGTTTTGTACAGCGGTTTCCTTTTTGAAGAATTGCTTATAAAAAGCACAACGGAAAAGCACACCCGCCGCCTGTTGGAAGCAGGATGGCTTTTAGTGGACGGCCCATACCGTTTTGAGGAGCAGGATTTGAACCTTGCTTACCGGGGTTCTAAAAATCAGCGTTTAATCGATTTAAAACCCTCTCTTGATCGAGGAAATCCGGTAATATGGTCTAATACCGGTTGGAGAGACTGCTCTGCGGTTTAAAGCTTGAAATGATAATAAAGCAGTTCCGGAAGACCTGTAAATCAACCAGCGGAGGGTTCCAGATGCCGGAAACAGCAGGTAATTTTCTACTGCATCAAGTTCATAACGGCCTGGCTTTTTTGCAAGCCCCCCTGTTTGCGGATACCGGCCGGATAGATCATGCTTTTTCCACCCGTTTGGGCGGTGTCAGCACCGGTTATCTGGCCAGCCTCAATACCGCCTTTCATGTCGGCGACGCTGATGAAAATGTCCTGGAAAACCGCCGTATTTTTTTCAATTACTTTCAATACGATTATCGAACCCTGGTTTCATCTGTCCAGGTTCACGGCACCGGCATCCAGGTTTTCGATCAAACAAACAGCGGCGAAGGAGCGTTCCCCGCAGGGAACCGCAGCCGGTGTGATGCCCTGGTGACTGCAGTGCCGGGCGTACCGCTTACCGCTTATTCCGCGGACTGCCAGTTGATCTATTTCGCGTATTTGGAGAATAAACCGCTGGTTGCCCTCGCTCACGCAGGTTGGAAGGGAACACTGGGCAATATTGGAGGCAAGGTGATAAAATACCTGAAAGAGCATTTTTCGGTTCGGCCGGAACGGCTTCTAATCGGGCTGGGGCCGGTGGTCTGCCGGTCCTGCTACCTGGTAGATAAGGAAGTAGCTGTTAAGTTTCAGGAGGCTGGTTGGTCTAAAAAACCTTATTTAGAGCGCTCTCAAGCGACAGGGTATTATCTTGATCTTAATGCAATCAATCTTGAACAGCTGCGCAGGGCAGGAGTAAAAGATCATAATATTGCTGTTAACTGCTGGTGTACCTCCTGCTCGCCGGAACTGTTTTACTCTTACCGCCGGGATAAAGGATCTACAGGCAGGATGCTTGGTTTTATTGCCCTGAATGGTTAAACTCCCATGTTTTGATACCGGAGGATGATGGGCTTGAAAAAGAAAGATCCCAAAAAAATCAAAAAAGCTAAACAGCGGTTTGAAGTTCACAGCGGTAAAGGGCGAAGGTTTGACCTGTCCCGTTTGAAAAAGGGTTTTGTTTATTATGTCCTATTGCTGCTGGCCCTGGTTGTGATTGTACAGGTGGGATATCACTGGCTGGGAGAGCAATTTCTGGCCTGGCGCCTTCAAGTAATTACTGCCAGCTATGGGGTATTGGAACAAAATAAAGTGGTGCAGGGGGTGGTTACCCGCTCTGAAAAAGTAATCACTGCTCCTGCCAGTGGGGTAATCCTGGAATTATCTGAACCCGGTAAAAGAGTTTCAGTGGGAAAGGAACTGGCGCAACTTGGTGTCCTGCCCGATATTGAAATTCCTGAAGCAGGACAGGAAGAAGAAGGGCCGCTACTAGAAAATCAGGACCAGGAAAATGCAGGCCTGGCAAACGATAATGGTCTCGGAATGAATATTAACCCGGAAGATGAAGAACAGGAAAACGAAACATTGGAAAAACCGGCCTTAATTGAATTCAAACCGGAAGATTTTATAGAAATTATAACCATCGAGAGCGAACAATCCGGCCTCTTATCATATTATATTGACGGCATGGAAAACCGGGAAGGGCCTTTTTACCTGGCAATAGAAGATTATAGTGATGATGATTTAGAGGGTAATATTACTGCTGAAGATGATCTGGTTAAGGCCGGAAAACCGATTATGAAAATTATAGATAACTGGAACTGGTATTATAATATTATTTTACCTTTGCACCCCGGTCGTTCGATTGCCTTGGAAGAAGAAGTAGAGCTTGTTTTTAAGTTTGCGCCCGGTGAAAATGTCCGGGCTGAACTGGCCCGTTCTGAAATTGACAATGATAAAAGAGAAGTCAGGCTGTCTTATCTGATTGAAAGGCAGCTTCCCGGCTTTGATCAAGCTCGCCTGGCAGAGGCTACCTTGATATACGTGAGAAAAGAAGGCGTTATTATCCCTGCTGAGGCGGTTTTTGAGAAAGATCAAACCACCGGTATTTATATTAATCAAGGTGGCAGAGTGGTTTTTCAACCGGTTACAGTGACTGGGCGTCAGGAAGATCAGGTTATGGTTGAAAACTTAGAGCCTAACAGCCTTGTAATTACGCGCCATGAAATGGTGGAAGAAGGGCGCAGGTTAAACTAAAACTCATCTTAAACTGGAAAGGAAAGAAGTCATTTGCTGGCTGAAAATTATCACCAGATTAAAGCAACTATTGAAAAAGCTGCCTGTAAGGTGGGGCGTAACCCCCGGGAGATCAAACTTATAGCCGTTACTAAAAGCGCCTCCCTGGAAGATACACAAAAAGCGGCTGAACTGGGGATTAAAAACTTTGGGGTGAACAGGGTTCAGGAAGAAACTGCTAAAGTGGAAAGTTTGCCCGGTGTAAACTGGCATTTCATCGGCCATTTACAGAGAAACAAGGTTAAGTACATTATGCCTCTATACGCCATGGTTCAAACTCTTGATCGCCTTTCTTTAGCCCGGGAACTGCAGCGCTGGGCTGAAAAAAATGAACGAGAAATTGATGTTTTGATTCAGGTTAATATATCTGGTGAAGATAGCAAATTTGGCCTGGCTCCTCAAGAAGTTAGCTCCTTCCTGGATCAAGCCCAAAGCTTTAAGCGCCTTAACATAAAAGGGTTAATGGCCATGGCTGCTTTTGTAGACGATCCTGAAGAAGCCCGGCTTTATTTTCGGCAGCTGCGCCAGCTACGGGATGAAAATGTTTCAAAGGGGTTAGCTTTACCTGAACTGTCAATGGGTATGACCAATGATTATGCTGTGGCCATTGAGGAAGGGGCAACCATGGTTCGTGTTGGCAGGGCCCTGTTTGGTTGGAAGTGATTATGTTATATTATAAAAGAATAGCGTTGTAGCTGAACAATCTGGTTATAGCCTTAACAACAGTCCAAGAGAAAGCAGGTGATGATTATGACCCTCATCGCTGAAGGGTTATTGGTTTTTGTGCGTATATACTATTTTATCATTCTTGGCAGGATTATAATGTCATGGTTTATGATGGGAGCAGGGGGAGGAATGGGTAACGAAACGGTTTCTTCCATATACGGTGTCTTATACGGTCTAACTGAGCCGCTGCTGGCCCCACTGCGCAAGGTTTTACCTGCGGTGAAGATGGGTATGGGATACCTGGATCTTTCACCTATTGTCCTGTTAATATTGGTGAGAATAGTTCAGCAGATTATCATAAATTACCTCTCTTATTAAGGCAGGAGGTTGATAAATGAACTGGGTATCTTCCCTTAGTGAGGAAGAAATAAAATGGCAAGAGCATTTTACCCGTAAGTTGGATGAAGTGGAGGGTAAGAGCACTTTTACTACTGCTTTTTTAGATCCGCGGCAATTCGAACTGGCTGAAGCGGCCCTGCGTGGCAGAAGCGATCTTGCATATACCGTTTACGGGGGATATCCTGAAGCGGAAAGAAAGGTTCTCCATATTTACCCGGCGCAGCATCAGGGGTCCCTTCCGTCTTTAAAAGCAGTGCTTGTGGAATGGTCCCGGAGCAAGGAAAAACTCGGCCATCGAGATTTACTGGGAGCTGTTCTCGCCCTGGGTTTAAAAAGAGATCAGGTTGGCGACATCGCCATGCTCGATGATTTTCGGGCAGCAATCATGGTGCTTCAAGCCAGGGCAGAATTCATCATTTCCAACCTGGACCAGGTTGGACGGGTGCCAGTTAACTGCTCTGTTGAAGAACCTGGCCGGCTCAATCTAAGTCAAAAGAACGGCAAAGAAATAAAAGGGACAGTAGCCAGTCTACGGGTAGATTCACTGCTTTCGCTGGGCTTCGGCCTTTCCAGATCCAGGGTAGTTCGTTTAATCAGGGGAGGGCTGGTTGTAGTTAACTGGCGGCCAATCACCTCACCCTCCCTGCAGGTCAAAGAGGGCGATCAAATATCCTTAAGAGGCCGTGGCCGGATAGTGGTGGACCGGGTTGAAGGCGAAACCAGAAAAGGCAGGATGCACCTGAAACTAAAAAAATATAACTGATCCGGCAGGAATAGTTCTTCACCTGTCGAACTTTTCCATGTATTTTAAAATTTTTTATAGTGGATTTGTAAGACCTTATTTCCGGTAAAAGCCGGTATGCATTAAAAATTTATTGAGGAGGGTTAGCAATGACTATTACCCCGATGGATATACAAAACAAAGAATTTGAAAGGTCCTTTCGAGGTTATGATATCGAAGATGTAGATGAATTCTTAGATCGCGTAGCAAAAGATTTAGAGCAGCTGGCAAGAGAGAATATGGAACTAAAGGAAAAGCTTGATCAGCTCCAGGATAAAAATAAAAACTACCGTAAATTAGAAGAAACGATGCATAACGCTATTGTTGTGGCCCAGGAAACGGCTGAAGAAGTTAAACAAAATGCCAAGCGTGAAGCTGATTTAATCAGGAGAGAAGCTGAAAAAGAAGCCCAGAGAATAATCGATGATGCTCGTTACCGATCCAGCAAGATCATGTCGGAGCAGGAAGAATTATTTAAGCAGGCCCGGGTTTTTAAAATGCGTTTCCGCTCATTTATTGAAGCTCAGCTTTCCACCCTGGAAAATGAGGACTGGCTACTGGAAGCCCATGAAGATCAAGTTAAAGATAACTACAAGCGAAATTATGAATCTCGAAGCAGCCATGATCATGCCGCCGGTTTTGAAAAGACAGCATCTGATCCTGACATTTCCAGAAGTTTTCAAAATTCGGAACCGGAATTTAAAGAAGACTTTGAATCCAGGGCTGCATATGATGCTAAACCTGATTTTAATGAAGATCCAGATTTTGGATACAGCCCTGATGAACAAACCATGTCTGGCCCTGATTTAAAACCTGGCTCTGGGCCCCGTAACGATCTGGAGGCCACACCTGATTTTGATTTTAAACCTGACTTTGATCCAAAGCCTGATTTTGATCCAAAACCTGACTTTGATCCAAAATACAATTTTGAAACGACCCGGCAATTCGATAAAAAGAAAGATTTTAAATCTAAGCGTGATTATGATTTCGATAACGACCCTGACTTATAGGTTGTAAGCAGGCTGATATTCTTAACAGCCGGAGCAGATATTGATTTTATGACAGTATCATGCTAAAATCTTTTTCACAAGCTGTGAACGGGACAGCGAAGCAGGTAGTAGGCCTGTTCAGAGAGCTGGAGCAAGGTGAGATTCCGGCCGGGCTGCTCTGCTGAAGATCACCCGGGAGCTTCCGCCCGAATTCAGACAGACGAAAAAAGTAGGCGCGGACGGCAGCCACCGTTACAGGCTTATAATAAGCAGCCTCACAGGATGCCTGTGCGGCCATTAGGGTGGTACCGCGGGAGAAATCTCGTCCCTGTCCAGGGACGATTTTTTATTTATAACGTAACTGCGCAACCTGCTGAAGAAAGCTGAAGCGAGCGCAGTTTTCTTCAGCAGGCAACCGTAATTGAATCTAGCTGAGCAGATATTTTATAACTTAATATGCTAACTTAAATGGAGGAGAAGAAGAAATGGACTACCGGGATACTTTAAACCTGCCCCAGACTGAATTTCCGATGCGGGCTAAACTACCGCAGCGTGAACCGGAGATGCTTGAATTCTGGGAGAAGATTGACATCAACAAACTGGCACGCGAAAACCGTAAAGGAGCGCCCAGTTATATTTTGCATGACGGACCGCCTTACGCAAATGGCGATATTCACATGGGGACTGCTTTAAATAAAGTCCTTAAAGACATTATCAATAAATATAAAAGCATGCGGGGCTTTGATTGTCCTTATGTTCCGGGCTGGGATACGCACGGCCTGCCTATTGAGCACCAGATCATCAAAACCAAAAAGCTTAACCGCAAAGAAATTGGCGATCTTGAATTTCGGAAAATGTGCCATGAATATGCTCTGGAATATGTTGATATTCAAAGAGAACAGTTTAAGCGCCTGGGGGTCAGGGGAGACTGGGAAAATCCTTATCTCACCCTTGCTCCTGAGTTTGAAGGCCGCCAGATTAAAGTTTTTGGGGCCATGGCAGAACGGGGCTATATCTATAAAGGAATGCGCCCAGTCTACTGGTGTGCCAGCTGTGAAACAGCCCTGGCTGAAGCAGAAATTGAATATGGCAATAAAGTGTCTGATTCTATTTACGTAAAATTTCCATTCCTCGACGACAAGGGCCTTTTTGGCGGTGTGGAAAACACCCACTGCTTGATCTGGACTACCACTGCCTGGACTATTCCGGCTAACCTGGCCATTGTCCTTCATCCGGAGCTTGATTATGTCCTGGTGGAAGCCGGAGGGGAAAAATACTTACTGGCCGAAGGGTTGTTGGCAGAGGTATCCCATCTGGCCGGATCTGCACAACCCTGGCCAATTTTAAAACGCTTCAAAGGCAGTGAGTTGAACGGACTGACCTGCCACCATCCCCTTTATGACCGGGAGTCAATTTTGCTTTTGGGAGAACATGTTACTCTTGAACAGGGAACCGGCTGTGTCCATACAGCTCCCGGCCACGGGCATGAGGACTTTTTCGTTGGGCAGGCCAATAACCTGCCTGTCTTAAGCCCATTGAACGACAGAGGCATTTTTACCGAAGAAGCCGGCCAGTATGCCGGAATGTATTATGAAAAGGGCGGAAAGCAGGTAATCGAAGATTTAGATCAAAGCGGGGCTCTGCTTAAAACTATCCCCGTTGAGCACCAGTATCCCAACTGCTGGCGCTGTAAATTGCCCGTACTGTACCGCGCTACCGAGCAGTGGTTTGCCTCTATAGACGGTTTCCGCCAGGATGCCCTTAATGCTATCAATAAGGTCAACTGGATTCCCAGGTGGGGCGAAGAACGGATTTACAATATGATCTCCGAACGGCAGGACTGGTGTATATCCCGTCAGCGGGTATGGGGAGTGCCCATTCCCATCTTTTACTGTACCAGCTGTGATGCCCACCTGATCAATAAAGACATCATTGAAGCGGTTAGCGACCTGTTTTCAAAGGAAGGATCTGATGCCTGGTTTGCTAAAGAGGCACCTGAAATCCTTCCCGAAGGGACCACCTGTCCTGCCTGCGGGCAAGGTGGTTTCAGGAAAGAAACCGATACCATGGATGTCTGGTTCGACTCCGGATCCAGCCATGATGCGGTTCTTGAAACCAGGCCGGAACTGAGCTGGCCATCCGACCTTTACCTGGAGGGCAGCGATCAATACCGGGGCTGGTTTCATTCTTCCCTGCTCACGGCTGTAGCGACCAGGGGTGAACCGCCTTATAAATCGGTGCTCAGCCATGGCTGGGTGGTTGATGGTGAAGGCAAAAAAATGTCGAAATCGCTGGGCAACGTTATTGCGCCTGAGCATATTATCAAGCAGTATGGGGCAGATATCCTGCGGTTGTGGGTTTCATCGGCCGATTTTACCCATGATATTCATCTATCAGAAAACATTCTCAAGCAGTTGATCGAAGTATACCGGAAAATCCGCAACACCACCCGTTTCCTGCTGGCCGGCTGTTTTGATTATAATCCCGACAGTGCTTCTGTTGATTACAGTGCAATGGAAGAGCTAGATCGCTGGGCGCTGTACCGCCTGGCAAAACTGCGTGAAAAGGTGACTGGAGCATACGAGAATTATGAATATCACCAGTTTTTCCATGCCCTTCACAATTTCTGTGTTGTGGATATGAGCAATTTTTACCTGGATATTATCAAGGACCGTTTATACTGCTCTGCGCCAGATGATCACGGCCGTCGCTCCGCCCAGACAGTTTTATATATTGTTCTGGAACACCTGGTAGTAATGATGTCGCCCATTCTGAGCTTTACAGCCGAAGAGTTATGGCAGCATTTACCGGCCCGGAAACAGCAAAGTGTGCAGCTGGCCGATTGGCCCGAACCTGATCCGGCCTGGCTTGATGAAGATTTAGGCCGCCGCTGGCAGACTTTCCTTGAAGTGCGAGAAGAAGTTACCTGGGCCTTGGAACAGGCCCGAAAAGATAAAGTAATCGGCGGTTCCCTGGAAGGTTCGGTAACCCTCTGGGCTGATGAATCCCTTTATGAGCAGCTGCAGTATTTTAGAGACCAGCTGCCCCAGCTTTTTATAGTTTCTGAAGCCCGGCTGCTGCCGGATAAAGCGAACGCTCCTTCCGCTGCCGTAGATGGGCAGCGTATGCCGGTTAAAATTCTGGTCGAAAAAACCGGTGGTGAAAAATGCCCCCGCTGCTGGATCTACAGTGACTCAGGGCAGGAACTTTGCTCCCGCTGCAGTGAAGTAACTGAGCGCCTTAATGTTGATGCCCAATAAGAAGCGGGAGGGAATCGTTTGCGCAGTTTGCTTATTGTTGTTTGTTCAATTATGATTGTTGATCAGCTTACCAAGCAGCTGGTGAAATCGATGATGGAACTGGGACAATCGATCCCTGTGATCAGCAACTTTTTATACTTTACCTATGTGCGTAACCCGGGTGCCGCCTTTGGGATGTTTCCCTACCAGACTGCTTTTTTTATAGCTATTACCCTGGTGGTTGCTATCCTGATCCTCTATTATTATCGTTTTCTTTCTGAAGATCATAAGTGGATGCGCATGGGATTGGCCCTTCAGCTTGGTGGAGCGCTGGGCAATCTTATCGACCGGGTTACTTCTGCTTACGTGATTGACTTTATTAATTTCACAATCTGGCCGCCAGTGTTCAACCTGGCTGATACAGCGATCGTAATTGGTATAGGAATTTTCCTGGTTGCTTTTTGGCGTGAACTCAACCTGCAAGAGGAGAGGAGTTTATAACTTGTATCCAGAATTGTTTACTATCGGCAGTTTAACCGTTCATTCATATGGATTGATGATTGCCCTGGGTGTTTTAATTGCCGCTATAGCTTTATACCGCGAAGCCCCTGGTGAAAACCTTAATCCCGATCATGTCCTGGAAGCCGTTATTGCGGCAACCTTTTTCGGCCTGATCGGAGCGCGCCTTCTATACGTGATGTTAAACTGGGATTACTTTAGTGCCAATCCCACAGAAATCTTATTTACGCAATTTGCCGGGCTATCTTTTTACGGTGGACTTTTTTTAGGTGCATTTGTCCTTTATTTTTGGTGCAGATGGCGCAAGATCGGCTTTTTAAAACTGGCCGACCTGATGGCACCTTACCTGGCTCTCGGTTATGCCTTTGGCAGGCTGGGTTGTTTTTTGAACGGCTGCTGTTATGGACGTGTAACCGATCTTCCCTGGGGAATGCCGGCTTCTATGGTCGATGATCTGCTGCGTCATCCGGTGCAGCTTTATGCCGCTTTAGGAGCAATTATTGTCTTTTTAATTTTAAAACTGCTTCTTCGGCCCAGGAGGCCTTTTGTAGGTTTTGTGCTTCTCTCGCTGTTTGCTTTATATGGTGTTCTGCGCTTTACCACTGAATTTTTCCGGGATGAAGAAGCAGTTTGGCTTGGCTTAAGCACCGCTCAAAGCTTCAGCCTGGGCCTGTTTTTGGTATCAGTGGCAGCTATACTGATCTTTAATCATTTTATAGGCCGTCCTGGTTCGACTGTGAATTTAAAAAAGCGCCGTAAAGGATTTAAGAAAAAAGGAGTAAAGAAATGAAAGGTGGTCGTGATCATGCCGGGCGGGAGCCTGATCAGGCTCCCGCATTTCAAAGCGCTGTAACAGGTTCCTCTGATCAAGGCCGGCGCCTGGATCAGTTTCTAGCGCAGCCTTTTTTTGGCCTTTCTCGCAGCCGGGCCCAAAAATTGCTGATGGAAAACATGGTCCGAGTTAACGGGGAGCACTGCAGTGATAAAAACTACCGTATGCAGGTGGGAGATCTGGTTGCTGTAACCATTCCTCCCCCTGAAGAAACCAGGCTGGAACCCGAAGCAATTCCCCTTGATATTCTCTATGAGGACAAAGATCTGCTTGTGATCAATAAACCGCGGGGTATGGTAGTGCATCCGGCCCCCGGCCACCGGAAAGGAACCCTTGTCAATGCTCTTTTACATCACTGTGCAAACCTTTCTGTTATCGGTGGTATCAGAAGGCCCGGTATTGTCCACCGCCTGGATAAGGATACCTCCGGTTTGCTCCTGGTGGCGAAGAATGACTTTACCCACCGGTCTCTCTCGGACCAGCTGAAAACAAGGCAGCTTAAAAGAGAGTATCTTGCCCTGGTCAAGGGGCGGGTTAAACCTGTCCTGGGAAGGATAGAAGCCCCTGTTGCCCGTCATCCCAGGTGCCGAAAAAAAATGGCTGTTGTTGAAACAGGAAGAACGGCTGTCACCCGCTACCGGGTTTTAAAATATTATGGCTCATACAGCCTGCTGAAGCTCAACCTGGAAACCGGGCGGACTCATCAGATTAGAGTGCACATGGCCCATCTGGGGCACCCTGTGGTGGGCGATCTAACCTATGCCCGGGACAGCTGGCATGATCTGCCCCGGGGTCTTTCTGAACCCCATGCCCTGCATGCCCGGCGCATCACATTTATTCACCCCCGGTCTTCGGAAACTTTGGAATTTGCCGCTCCTTTGCCTGCGGCTTTTAAAAAAGGCTTGATGGACCTCAAAGCCCGGAAGCTGTAATAATTATTGCAGCTGAAAGCGCTGACGCAGCTCTCTATCGCTGGGATTAACAGTTATGGTCTCGAAGTTTTCGTAAAAAACAAATCCCGGTTTGCCTCCCGGGCGGCGGCGGACATGACGGATTTCGGTATAATCTACCGCGAGGGCCGAGCTTTCCCTGCCTTTACTAAAATAGGCTGCCAGGAATGCAGCTTCTTCGAGGTCTTCTTCCGGAGGGGGGAAAGGTGCCTCTTTCAAAACCACATGGCCGCCTGGCAATGCCCGCACATGGAACCAGGTGTCACGCCGGGCGGCAGCTTTAAAGGTAATATAATCGTTTTGGCGGTTATTTCGCCCAACCAGGACAGTATGCCCCGCTGAAGTCTTAAATTTAAGCGGCTGCGGAGCAGAATCCATGGTTCGGCGCTCTTTGTTTTTTACCCGCAGGTAACCGGCTTCAACCATTTCCTGCCTTACTTCTTCTAAAGATTCACCACCGCTATTTTCTATGGTATAAAGCAGGCCCCGGCAGTATTCAAGCTCGGAGCGAGTTTTCCGGAGCTGTTTTTTGATCTTTTCCTGACCTTTTTTTGCTTTTTGGTAGCGGTGAAAATGATCCTGAGCGTTGGCGTTAACCGGCCGGGAAGGATCAAGAGGTACTGTAATTTTTTGATCAGGTTCATAAAGGTGAGGAAGTGTGACTGAAGTTTCCCCCCGGGGAACCTGGTGCTGGTAAGTTAAAAGCTGTTCTCCGTAAAGGCGGTGTAGTGGAGCATTACCGGCTTCAGCCAGCTCTTTTTCCTGCTGGCCCTGTTTTTTCTCCAGTCCCTTCAATCGCTTTTGTACAGCGCCGGTGAGCCGCTCTCGAAGCTGGTTTTCCCGGTCTGCTTTAATCAGGTTGCTGTAAAATTGATCAAGCAGGGCGCTGGTTTTTTCAAAAGGGATCTGCTTTTCCTTCTCCAGGTGCTTTAGGGGAAATGCTGCATAAACTTTTTTGCCCGGCAGTAAAACCGGCTGCAGCTGGTGGTTTTCTGATCTTTTAAACATTTCTTTGGTTTGCTCATAGATCTGTTCCAGAAAAGCTTGTTCAGTTTTTTGGGAGCAACAATTATCCCTGCTGCTACGGTGACAAAGCTCACGCGCAATGAGGGGGCTGATGCCGCTTACACTTTCAAGCAGGGCTTTCTCGGGCTTTTTGCCATTCTTAAGTTTATCCTCTATTGTTATTCTGAAATCCTCTAAGCCCATTTTTAAGGGATCCAGTTTATCCTGAGCTGGGACGGAGCGGTATTTTTCGCCCGGCATAATAGCCCGTAAAGGATTTTTATCCCATGATACCGTTTTAACGGCTCCCAGGATCAGGTTTTGATTATCGATGAGAATTAGATTGCTGCGGCGGCCCATAATTTCTGCGATTAACTTTACCGGCGGCAGGCCTTCCGGTGGATGAAAAGCAATTTCCAGAATCCGTTCCAGGGGAGGGCTGGCAAAAGAAACAGCCCTTCCTCCGAGCAAATATTTGCGTAAAAGCATACAAAAAGGGCTTGGCTTAGCTTTACTTTGCTGGCGTTGTTCGGTTAGATGGATCCGGGCGTAATTGGGATGTACTGAAATGAGCAGGCCCGGCTGACTGCCTTTAGAATAAAGATGTAAAATAATTTCATTGTCTGCCGGTTCATAAACGCGCTGCACAGCCGCGCCGGTAAGTTGATCATTTAGCTCATCTGTTACCATTTTCATAATCAGGGCATCAAAAGCCATTTTATTTCACACTCCCGGAGTTTAGTATAATTCTTAATTACAGACATGGCAAATTAATGCTGCCCGTTAATACTCTGCCTGTTGTCTCTGTTGAATGATAAACGGCGCCATGGGGACATTTCGAACGTCCCTTAAAGCGCAGCTTTAAGGCCGAAGGGAATACGGTGGAACCGTTTTCTGTGGTTAAGCGGGCTAGGTTTGATTAGTTAGTGCTGACCTAATAATAGTTTTAGATCCAGACCCTGCTGCTGAAAAACGCGTCGGTGCATGGCAAAATCTGGACAATAGCTTAATTACTTCTTGAGATTGACTGGAATTGATGATAATATTAATCCAGAAACAGAGCAATTAAGGCTAAAATCGGCTTAATTAGCTGAATATGTTCTGTTGCAGTTAAAATTTAACCAATAAACAGGTTATTAAATTTTGAAAGGCGCTATTAATGATCAGCAGTATGACCGGCTACGGCCGCGGTAGCGGCAGCAAACAGGGCTTTACTTTTTCAGCTGAAATGCGTTCAGTTAACCATCGCTACGCAGATTTTTCTATGCGTCTCCCCCGGGAGCTTTACTCACTGGAAGAACGCATTCGCCGTCTACTGCAGGAATCGATTAAAAGGGGCCGGGTGGAAATAACCCTGGGTCTTGATGAGATCCCTGTCGGGGCTCGCGAGGTCAGAATGAATTACGATCTGGCTGAAGGTTACTATCACACTCTGCAAGAGCTTTGCCGGAACCTGCAGCTTTCAGACCGGGTTAGGCTTGAGCATCTGCTGCAAATGCCTGAGCTGTTTAAAACCGGCGGAATTGCTGTTGCCGAGGAAGAAGTCTGGCCTGCAGTCAGCGAAGCCCTAAAAGAAGCACTGGGGCAGCTATTAGAACAACGCCGGGTTGAAGGCGAAAACCTGGGGAAAGATCTGCTTGAAAGATGCCGCCACCTGGAAGAGATGGTGGAAGATGCTGCTAAAAGAGCAGAAGAGGCCAAGGAAGAGCACCGCCGCAAGACTGAGCAAAAATTCCAGGAGCTCCTGGCCGGACAGTTTGAGGAAACCAGGCTGATTATGGAATGCGCATTGCTTGTTGAAAGGATGGGGGTAGATGAAGAACTGGTCCGTTTAAGAAGCCATATTGCTGCTTTTCGGGAAAATTTGACCGGCCTGGCTCCTGCCGGGCGGAAACTTGATTTTATAGCACAGGAAATGTTTCGTGAAGTTAACACCATCGGGTCAAAAGCCGGTGATTTCCAGTTAACGAATTTGGTTGTAGAGCTCAAGGCAGAGCTGGAAAAAATTCGCGAGCAAATACAAAACTTAGAATAAAAGAAAGGGGTTTTTTAAAATGGCTATCAAGCTGATTAATATCGGGTTTGGCAATATAGTGTCAGCCAGCCGCATTATTGCTATAATCAGCCCTGAATCAGCCCCGGTAAAAAGAGTTATCAGCGAATCTCGCGAGCGGGGTATGTTGATTGATGCTACATACGGGCGCCGGACCAGAGCTGTAATTATAGCGGACAGTGGCCATATCATCCTGTCAGCAGTCCAACCGGAAACAGTAAAACACCGCTTGCAGGCCAGTGATATCCAGGTTGAACATGAAAGTGCTGAATAAATAAACTGGAGGCATTTAATGGTTGAGGGTATTCTCATAATAATTTCCGGGCCATCAGGGGTCGGCAAAGGGACGGTATGCCAGAAGCTGCTTCAATTAAATAAGTCTTTAAGGTTGTCAGTTTCAACCACGACCCGTCCACCCCGGCCCGGTGAAGAAGATGGAGTAGAATACCATTTTACTACAGCTTCCCAGTTTAAAGAGATGATAGAAAATGCTTATTTTCTTGAATGGGCTGTTGTACATGATCATTACTACGGCACCCGGCGTGATGCGGTTAAAAAAATCCTGGCCTCAGGCCAGGATATAATCCTCGAAATTGATATCCAGGGGGCTGAGCAAGTCAAAAAGCAAATTCCTGAAGCTATTTCTGTCTTTCTGGCCCCACCTTCGATGAAGGCCCTGGAAGAAAGGATTATAGGCCGCGGAACCGAAGATCCGGATCGCATTGCCGACCGGATGGTAACGGCACGCCGGGAAATGAAAGCCTATGATCTTTATGATTACATTGTAGTAAACGATCTGGTTGAAGATGCGGCAGCCTTAATCGGCTCAATTATAGATGCTGAAAAATGCAAGGTTAGCCGCGGCGCTCGCCCTTCGGGCGGGGGAGGTGATAGTAAATGATATATCCTTCAATTGACAAATTGCTGGAAAAAGTGGACAGCAAGTACACCCTGGTGATTGCTGCGGCCAAAAGGGGCCGTCAGCTCCGCAACGGTAGCAAAAAAACCATAGATGAAATCTATAGCAAGGATGTTTCCACTGCCCTGTGGGAAATTGAAGCCGGTAATATAGAATATGAACGTAAGCGGGACGGCATTAAGTAGGGGTGTTTGATTTGAAAAAAGTAGTACTGGGAGTAACCGGGGGTATAGCTGCTTATAAAGCTGCTGAGCTGGCCAGGTTGTTTGTGCGCAGCGGTGCAGGTGTGCATGTGGTTATGACACCTGCAGCTACAGAGTTTATAGCTCCCCTAACCTTTCAAACTCTAACCGGTAATCCGGTCTATATTAATATGTATGCGCATCGCCGGGAAGAAAAAATTCAACATATCGATCTTTTAAAAGATACCGATGTTGTAGTAATTGCTCCCGCCAGTGCCAATACTATTGCTAAAATGGCTCAAGGCCTGGCTGACAACCTTTTGACCACTCTTTACCTGGCTGCCTGTTGCCCGGTTGTAGTTGTTCCTTCCATGAATGTCGATATGTACAAACACCGGGCTGTGCAGGATAATCTTCAAAAGCTTTCTGAACATGGTTGCCAGGTAATGGATCCCGAGGCGGGAGAGCTGGCCTGCGGGGTTTATGGGCGGGGACGAATGCCTGAACCTGCAGACATTTTTGCTTTTATTAGTGAAGCACTGAGGCCCAAGGATTTTACTGGTTTAAAAACCCTGGTCAGTGCCGGGCCGACCAGGGAACCGCTTGATCCGGTTCGTTTCTTAAGCAACCCTTCCACCGGATTAATGGGCTATGCCCTGGCCCGGGCTTTAAAGGAGCGCGGTGCAGAAGTGGTCCTGATCAGCGGCCGGACTCACCTCCAGGCTCCTTCGGGGATTAAAAAAATTGATGTTACCACTACCGAAGAAATGTTTGACGCCGTTATGGATTATTCCCGCGACTGCCGCTTAATTATCAAAGCGGCAGCAGTTTCGGACTACCGGCCTTTAAACGTTTCAGAACACAAAATTAAAAAAAACAGTGCCATGGCCACAATTGAACTGGTTAAAAACCGGGATATTCTCTTTGAGCTGGGCAAGAATAAGGGAGATCGAATCCTGGTTGGTTTTGCTGCTGAGACGGAAGATGTTTATGATAATGCCCAGCAAAAACTAACCCGTAAAAATCTGGATTTGATTATAGTCAATAACCTTAAAGAGCCCGGAGCGGGCTTTGCCGTGCCGACCAACCGGGTTTCCTTAATTGATCGCAGCGGGGAGGTTGAAGACCTGCCTTTGATGGAAAAAGCGGAATTGGCCCACCACATCCTCGACCGGATAACCAGAATGCTATAAAAATAATGCCAACAGCCGTGGGGTGATTAAAATTTCGATTGCGGCGGCCATGATTAAGAGCGCTACCACCAGGGGTAGGATGGAAATCGCTTCTTTCCAGATATAGCGGAAACTCATGCTCCGGGTTTTTCCCGGTAAAGGTGAAGCAACACAGTGATAGCCAAACTTCAGGCCTATTGCGCCACATAAAAAGAAAGCAAATAACTCAAATATGCCGTGCGGAAGCAGGCCGAAAAAGATTATGAACACCAGCGGTACTCCATCCTGGGCGGATAAAGAAAGCAGGGTTCCCACCAAGGCTCCGTTTATGCCGAGGGTTATCAGCGGTGATATACCGGCTAGGAAGCCAAGCAGAAGCATCTGAGCCATGGATAAAAAATTATTCATAAAAACAAGAGCGATACCGATTAATGGTGAAGCTTCCATGATTATTGAAAGGAGGCTTTCCAGCTGGTTCAGCTGAAGATCTGCAGCCGGATCAGCTGCAGGTTCTGAAAAAACGGGCGTGAAATAAAAAGCCAGGGTAGAGCCCAGAAAAATAGCTATAGC
The DNA here is from genome assembly GCA_003567725.1 of Syntrophomonadaceae bacterium. GTDB lineage: Bacteria > Bacillota > Dethiobacteria > DTU022 > DTU022 > B1SED10-74M. The sequence continues at coordinate 33,777 of PWYU01000122.1, forward strand.
CATAAAAAACCAGCTGCGGTTATTGTTTATAACCTGGTTAACGGGAAAAAATAAACGAAACACAGGCAAAACCTCTTTCTTCAAACCTTGCTTAATAATAACAAATAAAATGACAGGGGTAAATAGATGCCTCAATATGCTGAAATTATAATCGATCTGATCAGCAATGCCGTTGACCGGCCATTTCATTACCATATTCCTCAGGAAATGCAAAAGCAGCTTAAACCGGGGATGAGGGTAGAGGTGCCCCTGGGTAACCGCCGCTGCCAGGGTTACGTTTTACGCCTTCTTCACGAGACTTCTATTGCGACTTTAAAAGACGTCAGCTCTATTGTCGATCTGAAACCGCTGCTTACAGCGGAGCAGCTGGCCCTAAGCCGCTGGTTGTCGCTGCGTTTTCATTGCCGCCTCGTCGATGCCCTCCATGCTATGATTCCCGCTTCTTTCCGTAAAGGTAGACGGCCTGGAGAAATAAAGGTTGTCGAACCGACTGGTTTGGCCGCCGAAGCCGATTTAAAAAGAGCTCCCGCTCAAAAAACAGCCCTTGATCTTTTAAAGCAGAAAGGCCCTTTGCCCCGGCCGGAATTGATCCGGTTGGGGGCTAATAGCCAGGCTGTCCGCAGCCTGGAAAAAAAAGGCCTGGTTAAAATTGTCACTGCTTTGCCAGGTCAAAATGAGCAAGATCCTGATCAAGAGCTGCAGGGCCCGGTTACCAGGCCGCATTTGCTGAGAGAAGAGCAGGCAGCTTGTTTTGATCGCATCAAGGACGCTTTAAATATAAATAAACCGCAAAAAATGCTGCTGCACGGCATAACTGCCAGCGGAAAAACGGAAATCTACCTGCAGGGCATTGCTTACTGCCTGGAACAGGGCCAAACCGCCATGATCCTGGTGCCTGAAATAGCCTTAACCCCGCAGATGATAGAACATTTTGAAGGGCGGTTTCCCGGGCTTATCGCCGTATTGCACAGCCGTTTGAGCCAGGCGGAAAAAAACCGCCAGTGGCAGCAGATTTTGAACGGCAAAGCCAGGGTGGTATTAGGAGCTCGTTCGGCGGTATTTGCCCCTCTTGACAGGATTGGCTTGATCATTATCGATGAAGAACATGAAACTACCTATAAACAGGAGGAGTCCCCTCGTTACCATGCCCGGGATGTAGCCTGGTGGCGGGCTCGTTATAACCGGGCAGTACTCTTACTGGGCAGCGCTACTCCTTCCCTGGAAAGTTATTATGAAGCCAATTCGAATAAAGGGGCCTTATTACAAATGCAAGAGAGGGTTACCCCGATCCAGCTGCCACCGGTAAGTGTAATTGACATGCGTGAAGAGCTTAAAGCCGGTCACCGTTCTATTTTTAGCCGCAGCCTCCTGCAAGAGTTAAACGGGGTAATGGAGAGGGATGAACAGGCCCTCTTGTTCATTAACCGGCGCGGGTTTGCCGGTTTTGTGCTTTGTAGAGAATGCGGGCATGTTTTGCGCTGTTCTTCCTGTGATGTATCTCTAACCCTGCACATGGACAGGCAGGTAATGTGCTGTCACTACTGTGCTCATGAAACAGCTGTGCCTGAGATTTGTCCTGCCTGCCGGGGTACTAAAATTCGTTATTTCAGCGCCGGTACCCAGCGCGTTGAAGAAGAAGTAAAAAAACTATATCCACAAGCAACCCTGATTCGCATGGACCGGGATACCACTGCCGGACGTCATGCCCACAGTTTATATTATCGTCAATTTCGCGAAGGCAGGGCCAATATTTTGATCGGTACTCAAATGATTGCCAAGGGTTTTGATTTTCCGAATGTAACCCTGGTCGGGGTGATTGCTGCTGATACTACTTTAAACCTGCCTGATTTTAGGGCTCCTGAGCGTACTTTTCAACTGTTAACCCAGGTAGCGGGCCGGACCGCCCGTGGTCCACGCGGTGGCAAAGTAATCGTTCAGACCTATCATCCCCGCCATCACAGTATCATCACCGCCGCCAACCATGATTATCTCTCTTTTTATGAAACTGAACTGGAAAACCGGCGCCAGCTGGCCTATCCTCCTTTTTCTGACCTGCTTCGCTTTTTATTCAGCGGTCCAGAAGAAGCGGCCGTTTTTGAAGCTGCTTCCTGGCTGACAGGTAAACTGCAGGAGGCGGCCGGTGATGCTGATATCCTTGGGCCCGCTCCCGCTTCGCTCTACCGGATCAAGCAGCAGTATCGGGTTCATACCATTATTAAGGGAAAAAACCTGACCCGCCTGGCTCCTCAAATAAAAAAGTTAATTAAAGCTTATCACCAGCGCAAAACTCCGGAACCGGTTCGCCTGGCGGTAGATTTTAACCCCCAGGTAGTGCTATAATTATCATGGTTCAGAGGAGGGGAAATATGGCTTTAAGAAAAATATTAAGCGACAATCATCCTGTCCTGCGCACCCGTGCTCAGGAAGTTAAAAACATAAACAATGTGGTCTGCCGTCTCATCGATGATATGATTGAAACCATGCACGATTCTGAAGGAGTGGGCCTTGCTGCCAATCAGGTTGGAGTGCCCAAGCGGATCCTGGTTGCCTCCGACTGCCAGGAGGATGCCAAGGTATATGAGTTAATCAATCCGCGCTGTGAAGAAGTGGAAGGGGAAGAAGTCGGTGTAGAAGGCTGCCTGAGTGTTCCAGGCCAGTATGGCCAGGTTCCCCGCTATCAGAAGATTATTGTCAGCGCCCTGAACCGTAAAGGAGAAAAAGTCCGCCTGAGGTTGGAAGGACTGCCGGCCCGCATCCTGTTGCATGAAATGGACCACCTCGATGGGATTCTATTTACCGATAAAGCAGTGCGTATGCTGGATCCTGACGAAATGAAAAGCGAGGAAGAATCTTGAAATCACTTAAAATAATTTTCATGGGCACCCCTGTTTTTGCCCTGCCGTCCCTGGATGCAATGCACAGCTCTTTGCACCATCTTGAGGCTGTTGTTACCCGTCCCGATAGACCCAAAGGGCGTGGTCACCGGCTCCAGCTGGCGCCGGCTGCTGAATGGGCCCGTAATAAAGCCATAGATATAGCCCGGCCTACAAGAATGCAGGATAGGAGTTTCCAGGCCTGGCTCAAAGAAAAGCGCCCTGATCTGATCGTAACTGTAGCTTATGGCCGCATCCTGCCCCCTGAAATCTTAAACTTGCCTCGCCTGGGCTGTATAAACCTTCATGCTTCTTACCTGCCCGCTTATCGTGGTGCGGCTCCAATTCACCGGGCAGTAATAGAAGGTGCGCAGTGCAGTGGAGTGAGTATCATTAAGTTAATCCCCGAACTTGATGCCGGTGATATTATTATCCAGGAAAAAGAACCGCTTTTTCTTTCCGATACTGCGGGCACTCTTCATGACCGCCTGGCCGAAAAAGGCTCCAGCTTGCTTGCGAGGGCCATAGATGCCCTGGCTGAAGGAACGGCAGAGCCTGTTCCGCAGGATCATGAGCAGGCTACTTACGCCCCTCCCCTGCGAAACGATGAGGAACGCCTCGATTGGAACCTGACCCCCTTAGAACTCTTTAACCGCATCCGCGGCTTTAATCCCTGGCCTGGAGCTTATACCACTTTTAAAGGCAAAAGGCTCAAGGTATGGCGGGCGGCCTGGCCTGAAGAAAATAACAGTAAAAGTAAAGGTGAGAAGCCGGGAACTATCCTGGAAGCAGGTGAAAATTCTCTAACAGTAGCTACCGGGCAAAAAGGGGCCTTGACTTTGACAGAACTGCAGCCAGCCGGAAAAAGAGTAATGGATGCCAGTTCATTTTGCTGCGGGTACCGGATTGAACCGGGGTTACGCCTGGATGGAGAGTAAAAGCTGTGCCTGAACAAAATGCCTCGCCCGTCAAAGCACGCGAAATTGCATTGAAAGCCCTGGTTAGGGTTGAACAGGATGAAGCCTACCTGAACCTGGCTTTTCCGCCTCTTCTTAAACCGCTTCCTGTAAAAGAAAGAGCCCTGGCTGTTCATCTGGCCAAGGGTTCCCTGCAGCGGTTAAATACTTTGGACTGGGCTTTAAGCCTCTTTTGCCGCCGGTCTATTGCTACTTTAACTCCCTGGATTCGCAATCTGCTGCGCCTGGGCGCTTACCAGTGTCTTTATATGGACAAGGTTCCCGATTATGCCCTGGTAGATCAGTCCGTCAGGTTGGCCCGCCGCTACGGGCATCGTGGGGTGGCCGGGTTGGTTAATGCTGTTTTGAGAAGGCTGGTGCGGGAAGCAAAACAACTGCCCTGGCCCGATCCCGATCAGCGGCCGCTTGAGTATATTTCCCTCAGGCACAGCCATCCTCAATGGATGGTTGCAAGGGCCCTGGAACGATTTGGTTTTGAAGAGGCCGAAAAGTGGTGCCGGGCCAATAACGATATTCCGGTTATTACAATCCGCCCTAACGGGCTAAAAATCTCTGCTGAAGAACTGGCTAAAGATTTGCGCACAGAGGGTTTTAAGGTGAAAAAAAACCTTCGCCTTCCAGCAATTTTAGAGATTTCTGGAGCCGGTTCTCCGGCTTTTACAAGGGCATTTCAGCAAGGGCATTTTACCATCCAGGGTGCAAGCTCAAGCCTGGTAGCCCCTCTATGTGGAGTGCGCCCCGGCGACAGGGTAATAGACCTTTGCAGCGCACCTGGCGGTAAAGCCACACATCTGGCTGAGCTGACTTTAGACCGGGGTCAGGTTTATGCTGTTGAGCTTAATCAAAGCCGCCTTCAGCTGGTAATCAAAGCCGCCCGGCGCCTCGGTTTGAAAAGTATTAAACCTGTTTTGGCGGACGGCAGGGATCTTAATCAGTGTGATTTTCCGGACCCCCATGCTGTCCTTGTCGATGCGCCCTGTTCGGGCCTGGGTGTGGTCAGGAGGCTGCCTGAGATAAAATGGCGCCGCAGGGAAGAAGATCTGGCCCGGTTTCAGACTTTACAGCTGGAGCTGCTGGATAACGCGGCTTCCCTTTTGCCGCAGGGCGGTAAACTGGTCTATGCAGTGTGCACCACCGAACCGGAGGAAACCTCTGCCGTGGTTGAGGGTTTAAACAGGCGTGGCGATCTGGAACTGCAGCCCATTAAACCCTATCTGTCGTCTTTTCTCCAGGATCAGCCGGAAGATTTGCCGGGTAAGGATTTGAAACCAGGCCCCTTATATCTTTGGCCTCATCGACACGGTCTCGATGGCTTCTTCATGGCCCTGTGGATTAAAAGGGACGGGCCGGTTTAAATTTGGCAGAGCCGAAAGCATCATTGATCTGCAAAGCGTAGCGCTTCCAGGGGATTGCGGTCTTTCTGGTAAGTAATGCTCTCAACCTGAGATTGATCCGCCGGGGCTTTGATAAAATTGCGCATTTTCTCTGTTCTTGCCTCCGACTTATCTATTTGCTATACTTAATCTGAAATAAAGTTAAACACTGTAAAGCGGGGGAAAATCTATCAACCTACAGGTAGCCAGTAAAACCAGCCGCGGTCAAGAGAGATCAAGAAATGAGGATAGCTGTTTTGCAAAAGCTTCTGCAAACCTAGCTCTCCTGGCAGTTGCCGATGGGATGGGCGGCCATCAGGCCGGTAATGTTGCCAGCGCTCTTGCGGTCAGTGCAGCTGAAGCATTATGGGCTGAACTCAATCACCATTCCTCCCTGTCAGCAGAAAAAGCCCATCAGGTTCTAAAAGATTTAATCCTGGAATCCAATAAAAAGATTATATCTGAAGCAATTAATAATTCTTCTAAAAAAGGGATGGGAACTACTATGACCGCCGGCCTGCTCCGCGGTAGCCATCTCACCATTGGCCATGTTGGCGATAGCAGGGCTTATGTGATTTATGATAACAACATTGACCTTATAACCAAGGATCACTCTTTGTTGGAAAAGCTGCTTGATTGCGGTGAAGTAAAGCCGGAAGAAGCAAAAAACCATCCTCAGCGTCATGTTCTTACTCGTGCGGTCGGTATCGATAACTACCTGGAAGTAGACCTGTACAACCTGGAACTGGCGCCGGGTGCCACCCTTATTTTATGCACCGACGGATTGACTAACCAGGTTAGTGATGAAGAGTTAAAAACAGAATGCCTGAAGCAACTCAATCCGCAGCAGATGGCAGAGAACCTGGTTAAACTGGCCAATGATAGGGGCGGATTTGATAACATTACCGTGGTTATTGCCACCGGTATTGGGGGTTAACATCATTAATGGTAGGAAAAGTACTGGCAGAGCGCTATGAAATAATTGAAAAAATTGCCGAGGGAGGCATGGCCCGGGTATACCGGGGCCGGGATATAGTCCTTAAGCGGACTGTAGCGGTTAAAATCCTGAAAGACCAAATGACTGGCGATGCGGCTTTTATCCGTCGTTTCGAACGGGAAGCCCAATCGGCGGCTGCCCTTTCGCATCCCCATATTGTTAACATCTATGATGTCGGGGAACAGGATGGAATTCACTTTATGGTCATGGAGTATGTGGAAGGTGATAACTTAAAAGATTATATCAGGCGCAAGGGACGGCTGCCGGTTCATGAAGCGGTCAAAATCACCCGACAGATTGCAGAAGCCCTTGATCAGGCTCATGCTGCCGGGGTGGTGCACCGTGATATAAAACCACAAAACATCCTCTTTTCCCGCACCGGTAAAGTAAAGGTGACCGACTTTGGCATAGCTATAGCCGGAGATGGCGCTACAGTTACGGTGGGGGATGAAATTATTGGCTCCGTTCAGTATATTTCTCCGGAACAAGCCCGGGGTGAATTAGCCGGCAAGCAATCTGATCTCTATTCGCTTGGCATTGTCCTTTATGAAATGGTGACGGGAAAAGTGCCTTTCAGTGGTGAAAACCCGGTTGCGGTAGCCATGAAGCATATTCAGGAAAAAATTGTGCCACCCCGTCAGCTGGTGCCTGGGCTCCCCAAAGCCCTTGAACAAATTATTCTCAAAACAGTGCAAAAAGATATAGCCGAACGCTACGGTACTGCTGGAGAATTACTTGAAGACCTCTTTTATGCTGAAGAAAAAATCCCCCGGGTAACAAAGCCAAATAATACCAGCCACAGCGACTACTCTGATGATGAAGACGATGACCATATTTTACGGCCCTCTTTCAATGACGGTTCGGGTAAAAAACAATCTTTTTTAGCAAGAAGATGGAAAACTATTTTTAAAATAATCCTTTTCCTGGTATTCATAGGCGGGCTCTATAGCGGCGGTATCTATATCTTTAACAACCTGTTGCTTTCTCCACCTGAGGTTGCTATACCGGATGTGCAGGGTATGAGCCAGAATGATGCCGCCAGAGTTCTCGGAGAGGAAGGATTAATGCCCAGTACAGATGTAGTTTATGTCTATGATGATCAGATTTCAGTTGGGACTGTGGTAAAAACCGATCCTCCGGAAGGAAGAATGGTCCGGGAAAACAGGGAGGTTACCCTATATGTCAGCCAGGGTCCTGAATATGTTATTATTCCCGATTTGACCGGCCGGACCGAAAGGGAGGCCGAAATTATCATCGCGGACTTAGAATTGACCATGAGCGCGGTCAGGGAGCATCATGAAGAAATAGAAAAAGGCAAGATTTTTCGTCAGGTTCCAGGAGAATCATTTCCCGCTTCCCGCGGTGAAGAAGTGGTTGTTTATGTCAGTGAAGGACGCGGCTCTTTTGAACTGGCCGATCTGATCGGTTATTCGGAACGGGGAGCAGTTGACTACCTAAAAGGCAATGATCTTAACCCGATTATCCGCTATCAATTTACTGTCGGGGCCTCCGGGCATGTGGTTAAACAAGAGCCTGAGCCGGGATCAGAGGTTTTTCCGGAGCAATCCATAGAATTGATTGTCGGTGAATAGGGAGGTTTTGCTTGCATCAGGGAAAAGTGATTAAAGCGGCAGGAGGTTTTTTTACTGTTCTTGATCAAGAGGGCAGAAAATACCTGTGCCGGGCCAGGGGGGCTCTAAAAAGAGGCAGCAAAACCCTTATTGTTGGTGATGAAGTAATGTTTCAGCCTCTTGGAGAGACTGCAAGTGGCGCAGAGGGTGAAGGTATAGTAGAAAAACTGCTGCCACGTACTAATTCTTTACCCCGTCCCACTGTAGCTAATGTAGATCAAGTGGTCGTAGTTATGTCTTTGAAAAACCCGGATTGCGACTGGCAGATGATCAGCCGCATTACCGTCCTGGCTGAAAAAGAAGCCCTGCCTGTTCTGGTTTGCCTTAACAAAACCGATTTAATTACCCCTGAGAATATTCAACAGTTGAGCAGCCGCTTGAAACCTTTTCCCTACCCGGTTATTTTTACCAGCGCCTTGAGCGGCAGCGGGACCGCTGCACTAAAAGAGTATCTGGCCGGATGCTGCTCGGCCCTGGCCGGGCCATCCGGGGTTGGCAAATCTACTCTGCTTAATAGCATTCAGCCAGGCCTATCTCTGCAGACCGGAGAGGTGAGCGAAAAAATCGGCCGGGGCAGGCATACCACTCGTCAGGCGACTTTACTGTCTCTTGATCAAGGAGGCTCCGTGGTTGACACACCGGGTTTTAGCCGCCTGGATTTTAAAAATATTTCACCTCAGGAGCTGGCTGATTATTTCCCTGAACTGGAAACCTTGCGCGGCCGGTGCGGTTTTCGGGACTGCCTGCACTTAAATGAACCGAACTGTGTTGTTCATAAAGAGACGGGTCTAACTGTTAATCCGCTGCGCTATGAACATTACAAAACCTTCATGCAGGAACTGCATCAACAATAACCGCTGAGGAGGCGTTTTAAAGATGGCTGCTAAAGTTGCACCATCGCTTTTATCGGCAGATTTTAGCTGTTTAAGAGATGAAGTCAAAAGAATTGAAGAGCAGGGTGCAGAATGGGTCCACCTGGACATCATGGATGGTCATTTTGTCCCTTCGATAACGATAGGCCCACCGGTGGTCAAAGCCTTAAGACCTCATACTGAATTATTTATGGATGCCCATCTCATGGTTACCGATCCGGAAAAGCAGATAAAACCTTTTGTTGAGGCAGGTGTGGATCTGCTCACTGTGCAGTATGAAGCTACGGCTCATCTTGATCGCGTTTTAAGGAATATTAAAGCTGCAGGTATTAAAGCGGGTGTGGCTTTAAACCCGGCTACACCGCCGGGTGTTTTAGAGTACATTTGGCCCCTCCTGGATCTGGTTTTGGTGATGAGCGTTAACCCCGGTGCCGGTGGCCAGCAGTTTATACCGGCCGTAATACCTAAAATTGAAGCGATAGCAAGAGAAATAAAAGCAAGGGGCCTTTCAACTGCACTGGAAGTAGACGGTGGAATTAACCGCCATAATGCCCGGGAGATCATAGCGGCCGGGGCTACTGTGCTGGTAGCCGGTTCAGCCGTATTTAAAGCTGATAACGGGATGAGTTTAATTCGTGAAGTAAGCGCTTTTGCCCATAAAGCTTGATTTTGAAGTCTATGGTGGTTGCTTGAAAAATATTCTAGATGTGTTATAATCCAGATACCGTTAACTTCAGGGTCCGGTGAGAAGGAAGAAACTCCTTCAATTCCGAACCGGCGGTGATGTTTTCTTATTAAAGAAACTAAGCCCGCGAGCCTGATAGGCTGATCCGGTGAAAATCCGGGGCCGACAGTAAAGTCTGGAAGGGAGAAGTAACGGCCCAATAAGAGCCCGGTTTGTCTAGACCCTGAAGTGTTGATTAACCTTTAGGGTTTTTTATTATAAGATCAAGGGGTGAGCTTAGTTGGATGCCGACGATCGATTTATGTGGATGGCCCTTGACCTGGCCAGGCAGGGGCGGGGAAGGACCAGCCCCAACCCTCTGGTTGGCGCTGTTGTGGTTCAAGATTCGGAGGTTTTGGGAACAGGATATCATCAATATGCCGGTTCTCCCCATGCCGAGATTATCGCCTTAAAAAAAGCCGGAGAAAGAGCGCAAGGGGCCACTTTATATGTCAATATGGAACCCTGCTCTCATCAAGGCCGTACGGGACCCTGCACGGAAGCAATTATAAAAGCTGGAATCAGCAGGGTAGTAGCAGCAATGCAGGATCCGAACCCTATCGTTTCCGGGCGAGGGTTTGCCCGCCTGAAAGAAGCAGGAATCAAGGTTAAAGAAGGAGTGCTGGAGCATAAAGCCCGCCGCTTAAATGAAGCTTTTATCAAATATATGAACACCGGCCTGCCTTTTGTTGGCATCAAGGTAGCCATGAGCCTTGACGGAAAAATCGGCACTATGACCGGAGAATCGCACTGGATTACAGGTGAAAGATCGCGGCAATTTGTCCATCGCCTGCGGGATCAAAGTGATGCGATAATGGTTGGGATTGAAACAGTTTTAAAAGATGATCCCCGCCTGACCACCAGAATTGAAAGCGGCGAAGGCAAAGATTCGGTGCGGGTCATTGTTGACAGCACTGCCCGCCTGCCGGTTGATGCCAGGGTTATTGAAAGCAACTCTTCCGCCGGGATTATCTTGGCGGTGACCAACCAGGCTCCTCCTGACAAATGCAGGCTTCTGGAGGAAAAAGGAGTGGAAGTTCTTCTTCTGCCGGAAGTGGATGGCAGGGTGGACGTAAAAGCTTTGATGAAAAAACTGGCTGAACGTGAAATCAGCATTGTTCTGGTTGAAGGTGGAGGGACCCTCAACTACAGTTTACTGGAACAATCGCTGGTTGATAAACTCTTTATCTTTATTGCTCCGCTGATTATAGGCGGAGCTAAAAGCCCCACTGCTTTTGCCGGAAGCGGCATAGCTTCGTTGAGCAAAGCCTGGGCAATTGAAGATATAGAGATGAAGCAGTTTGACCGGGATCTGCTTTTAATCGGTTACCCGGCATCAAGAGTGGCGGTTTCCTAAAGCAGTGCTTTAAAACCTGTATTAATGCAATAGAAACCGGTCCGGTAGTAACAAAGTGACGGTTTTGTTTAATGAAATATGTAACGACTCAGTCTATATTCTTTGCTTAATGATAACCGTCCCCTGTGGCTTAGCGGGCCAGGCCTGAGTAGTTACTGAAATATTTAGTTAGCCCGGTGGCTATTTTATTTAGCTATACTTAAATTATACTAACTGTTTGGCGGTGAATTATTGTTTACAGGCCTGATCGAAGAAAAAGGGCATCTCAAAAAAATTAACCCCGGCTCTGAAGGAGCGGGACTGATTATCGGCGCCCGTAAAGTTTTATCTGACATAAAAACAGGGGATAGCATTGCCGTTAGCGGGCCTTGCTTGACTGTGACCGCTATGGATAGAGATAGTTTTACGGCCTGGGCTATGCCTGAAACCTTGAAACGTTCTAACCTGGGGTCATTACAAGTTGGACAGCCGGTAAACTTAGAGCGGGCCCTGGCTCTGGGAGATCGCCTGGGCGGTCATCTGGTAAGCGGGCACGTTGATGCCGTAGTGACCCTGACCGGTCGCCGCGAGCAGGGTGGGGCCTATATTTTAAATTTCGATTTGCCCGATTTCCTGGCAAAATATATTGTAGCCAAGGGTTCGGTAGCTCTTGATGGAGTCAGCTTGACGGTAATCGAAGTTGAAAAAAACCATTTTTCGGTGGGTTTGATTCCCATTACCGCTGCCGAGACCACTTTAGGCCAAAAAGAGACCGGTTCACCCATCAACCTCGAGGTTGACATGATCGGTAAATATGTAGAAAAAATGCTTACACCTCACCTGCATGGAGAAAGTGATAAGAAAGAAACCATTACCCTTTCTTTTTTGCAAGAGCAGGGGTATCTTTAGATAGAGACAGGAGTGATGCACATTGAACTTTAACACCATTGAAGAAGCGATAAAAGATTTACAGGCTGGGCGGATGATCGTGGTCGTTGATGACGAAGACCGGGAAAATGAAGGCGATGTAATAATGGCTGCTTCGAAAGTGACTCCGGAAGCGATAAACTTCATGATCCGTTATGCCCGGGGACTGGTTTGCGCGCCTCTGACTGCCGAGCGGGTTGAAGAACTCGATCTTCCTCAAATGGTAAGCAGAAATACCGATCCACACTGTACGGCCTTTACCGTATCGGTGGATGCCGGTTCTTGCACCACCGGAATTTCGGCTTTTGAGCGGGCTGAGACCATCAAGGCCCTGATTGATCCAAAGACGGAACCGGCTGATCTGAAGCGGCCTGGTCACGTGTTCCCCCTGGAAGCGAAGGATGGAGGAGTTCTGCGCCGGGCTGGCCACACCGAAGCGGCTGTGGATTTATCGGTTCTGGCTGAACTGGGCCCGGCAGGGGTAATTTGTGAGATTATCAACGAAGACGGCAGTATGGCCCGTCTGCCCCAGTTAACCGAGTTTTGCCGGGAGCATGAGCTGAAGATAATCAGCATTGCCGATTTGATCAACTACCGTATTAAGATCGAAAAATTGGTCTGGCGTGCGGCTACGGCTGAACTGCCTACAGCGTATGGTAATTTCAAATTGATTACTTATGAGAATAGTATTGACCACCTTGCGCATGTAGCCCTGGTGATGGGTGATATCGATCCCGAGGAGCCTACTTTGGTCAGGGTTCACTCTGAATGCCTGACCGGAGATGTTTTTTCATCTTTGCGTTGTGACTGCGGTAATCAGATGGGACAGGCTATGAAAACAATTGCCGAAAAAGGCAAGGGGATTATAGTCTACATGCGCCAGGAGGGCCGCGGGATCGGCCTGATCAACAAGATCCGGGCTTATGAACTGCAGGACAGGGGTAAGGATACCGTGGAGGCCAATGAAGAACTGGGTTTTGGCGCTGACCTGCGGGATTACGGAGTGGGAGCGCAGATCCTGGTCGATCTGGGGTTAAAAAACATCCTGCTTTTAACCAATAATCCTCGTAAAATCAAAGGCCTTGAAGGGTATGGGCTCAATATTGTCGAAAGAATACCCCTGGAAATCGAACCCTGCCAGTATAACTGTAGTTACCTGAATACCAAGAAAACCAAGCTGGGCCACTTATTAAATATGTCTGCAGAGCAGTAGTTATTATTTTTTAGGAGGGAAAAATTTGAAAACATACGAAGGCAAGCTGATTGCCCGTGATTACAAATTTGCTATTATCGTCAGCCGTTTCAATGAATTCATTTCCGGCCGCCTCTTAGAGGGCGCTTTGGATTGCCTTAAACGGCATGAAGCAAATGAAGATGGGATTGAGATTATCTGGGTTCCCGGTTCTTTTGAGATCCCGTTGGCTGCTTTGAAGGCAGCCAAAAGCGAGCGCTACGATGCCGTAATCTGCCTTGGCGCGGTCATCCGCGGATCAACTCCTCATTTTGACTACGTTGCTTCAGAAGTGACCAAAGGGGTAGCAAGTGTAGGCCTGGACACAGACACTCCAGTAATATTTGGAGTAATCACTACCGATAATCTGGAACAGGCTATTGAAAGAGCCGGCAGCAAGGCTGGCAATAAAGGCTGGCAGGCCGCCGCCTCGGCAATAGAAATGGCCGATTTAAGTACACAGCTTAACTTTTAAGGAGCCGGTTCATTGGTTGCTTTATCAAAAGAAAACTTTGTTATAATTGACGGAAACAGCCTGCTTTACAGGGCATTCTATGCCCTGCCGCTACTGCAAAACCGCCGCGGTGAACATACCAACGCGGTTTATGGTTTTACCAATATGCTGTTTAAGCTCATTGATGAAGAAAAACCTGATTATCTAACTGTAGCTTTCGATCCCCCCAAACCTACCTTTCGGTCCCGCATTGATGAATCATATAAAGCGCAGCGGGAAAAAGCCCCGCCGGAGCTGGGAGAACAGATCCTGCGGGCCCATCAGATCTTACAAGCAATGGGTATCCCTGTTTATGAAATTGAAGATTTTGAAGCAGATGATGTAATCGGGACACTGGCTGACCGTGTTGCCGAAAAAGGTCATCAGGTTACCGTTGTTTCCGGTGATGCCGACCTTCTGCAGGTGATTGGTGCAGGAGTAACGGTGTTGCTTACCAAAAAAGGGATTACCAAAATGGAACGTTACGATCAAAAGCGCCTTAAGGAAGATTACGGCCTGGAACCCTGGCAGGTTATCGACTATAAAGCGCTTAAAGGTGATTCTTCGGATAATATCCCCGGAGTGCCGGGGATTGGCGAAAAAACCGCCCGCCGTTTAATCGAAGACTACGAAAACCTGGAGAATATCTATCATAATATTGATAATTTGAAAAAGAAAACCGGAGCCAATCTTTTGGAATACCGCGATCAACTTTATACCGGCCGGGAGCTGGTTACCCTGCGCCGCGATGTGCCGCTTGAAATAGACTGGCAGCAATGCCGTTACGGTGATTTTGATTATGACAGCCTGCTGGCTCATTTTAATGAACTTGAGTTTAAAAATTTGGCCAACAAGTTAAGATCTTCTGCTTCTGATCAGAACATCGTCACAACGAAAATAGACTCCAGTTACAGGGCAGAGCAGGTTGAAAGCCCGGAACAGCTAAAGGCAATCCTGGATAGCTTAAAAGCCGGCGCTGACCTGGCCTTGCTTTTTGAAAGAGAGGTTGGCAGGCCCGCCTGGCAGCAGCCTATCCGGCTGCTGGCCCTGGCTTTAAATGAAAGCAAAAGCTATTATCTTGAACCCGGGTCTTTCAAAGATCGGGAATCTGAAATCTGGGAAAGCCTGGCTGCCTGTGAAGAGAAAGATTTAAATATCCTGGTCCATAATCTCAAGCAGTATTACCATCTTTTTGCCGAAAAAGGTTTTAGCTTTCCAGAATGCGCCTTCGATACTGAGCTGGCCGCTTACTTAACTGATCCGGCCCGGGGAGGGTACGACCTGCCTGCACTACTCCAGTTCTACCTGGGCCTTGAAATTGAAGCAGGAGGCGCTAAAAAAGAAGCCTTCCAGCTTGAGCGGCGCGGTCCCGAGCTGGCAGCCCGGGCTGGTTTACTCTTTAATTTGCGCGATCTTCTGCAGCAAGAGTTATCAGAGCAGGGTTTAGTAGATCTTCTTTACGATCTGGAAATGCCCCTGGCTGCAGTGCTGAGCCGCATGGAACGCCGGGGCATGACTGTTGATCTGGACTACCTGCGGGATCTCTCTGCTGAAATAGGCAGGCGTCTTGTCGAACTGGAAGAAAAAATACACAGCCTGGCCGGTGAAGAGTTTAACCTTAATTCGCCACAACAGCTTTCATCGATATTATTTGATAAGCTTCAACTGCCTGCAATTCGCAAAACTAAAACCGGCCGTTCTACAGATGCCAGGGTTCTTGAAGAACTGGCCTATCAGCATGAAATAGCGGCCTTGCTGCTGCATTATCGTCAATTGAGCAAACTGCAGGGTACTTATCTCTCCGGTTTGATCGACCTGGTCGATGAAGATGAAAAGAAGTTATATACTAACTTTAACCAGACCGTCACTGCTACCGGGCGCCTGAGCAGCAGCGATCCAAACCTGCAGAATATTCCCGTTCGCCTTGAAGAAGGCAGGCGGATTAGAAAGGCTTTTATCGCTTCGGGCCATCAAAAAACCCTCTTTGCTGCCGACTATTCACAGGTGGAGCTGCGGATCCTGGCCCACCTCTCCCAGGATCCAATTTTGATTGAAGCTTTTAAAACCGGGCAGGATATTCATCTGCGTACTGCTTCTGAAGTAAACAATACCCCCCTGGAAGAAGTCACTCCTGTCATGCGAGAAAAAGCCAAGGCGGTCAATTTTGGAATAATTTACGGTTCAAGTGACTACGGCCTGGCTCAAAACTTGAAAATCTCCCGCGCTGAAGCTAAATCCTATATGGACAGTTACTTTGAACGTTACAGCGGAGTAAAAAAATACATGGAAGAAATTATCGAACAGGCCCGAGAACTCGGTTATGTAACCACTATTTATAACCGCCGGCGTTACCTGCCCGAGATTCGCTCATCTAATTTTAATCAGCGCAGTTTTGCAGAGCGTATGGCTTTAAATACACCCATTCAGGGATCTGCAGCTGATATTATTAAAGTGGCCATGCTAAAAATTGACAGAATTATTAGCGAAGGCGGTTTTAAAGCCGCTATGCTGCTTCAAATTCACGATGAGCTGTTGTTTGAAATTGAAGAAGATGAATTGAACTTTTTTGCGCCCATGGTCCAGCGTGAAATGGAGCAGGCTTATAACCTGTCGGTTCCCCTGAAAGTAGATTTAAAATGGGGCGCCAGCTGGGAAGAATTAAAACAGTATTAATATCAAATAGGACAGTGAAAAGTAAGCAGTCCGGCTGAGCCCGCGGGGAGGCTCAATTGTCACCGCAGCAAACTAAGGACCGGCAGGGAAGACAATGGAACCGCCCTTCTGACGTGGTGATTTTTAAGTAAACTATCCTCATTATGAACCAGGAGAAAGAGCTATGCCGGAATTGCCTGAAGTTGAAGTAATCCGCCGGGAATTGGAACCGCTGCTTAAGGGTAAAGTGTTTGCTGAACCAATGCTTCAGATGCCCTCCACCATCGAATATCCCAGCCCTGAATTATTTGCCGCCTCCCTGCCGGGACGTGAAATAAATAATTTAAACCGTAGGGGTAAATACCTGATCATTAACCTTGATCGGGGAATACTGACGGTTCATTTACGTATGACCGGCAATTTGTTGTATGTTGATGATGATACGGTCTCAGAAGAACGTTTTTTGCGGTTATCACTACCTTTTACCGATGGTTCGGCC
Source organism: Syntrophomonadaceae bacterium (assembly GCA_003567725.1). Classification (GTDB taxonomy): domain Bacteria; phylum Bacillota; class Dethiobacteria; order DTU022; family DTU022; genus B1SED10-74M. Next base: position 50,362 of record PWYU01000122.1, read on the forward strand.
CTGCATTATTTTGATATGCGCCGCTTTGGGCGGCTGTGGCTGACTGAAACACAGGCAGAATTAAAAGAAGTGGTTTTAAAACGCATCGGCCCTGATATCTTAAATGATCTATGCCGCGATGATTTCCTGGAGCTGCTTGGCAAGAGGGAGCGCAGCCGTATCAAAGCTTTACTCTTAGACCAGGGCTTTGCTGCTGGTATGGGCAATATCTATACTGACGAATGCCTCTACCGCAGCGGTATTGATCCCAAACGCCGGGTGCAGGATTTAAAAAAAGAAGAAGCAGAAAAACTATATCAATCAATTCTTGAAGTCCTCGCTGAAGGGATTAAATACGGAGGAACTACCTTTCGCGATTATCGCAATGCACGGGGGGCCCTGGGGGATTTTCAGAGCCGGCTCGCCGTATACGGCCGTAAAGATGCGCTCTGCCGCTGCGGGGCTTCCATAACAAAAGCAAAAGTAGCCGGAAGAGGGACTTACTATTGCCCCCGCTGCCAGAAATAAAGTGTCCCAATCAACTGGAGCAAAGGATCTGATCAAGAATGTTTATCATCGGCCTAACCGGAGGTATCGCTTCGGGTAAAAGCACGGTGGCTGCAATGCTTGTGGAAAAAGGAGCTTATCTTTTGGATGCTGATCAGCTTGCCCGGGAAGCAGTTGAACCGGATCGTCCGGCTTGGCGGAATATTGTGCACTGGTTGGGTGAATCGATTCTCTTACCCGATGGTCATCTTGACCGGGCCAGGTTGGCGGAAATTGTTTTTAATGATCGGCATAAACTAAAAAAGCTAAACCAGATTGTCCACCCCTGGGTCGGTAATCGCTTTATGGAACTATCTGAAGAGATCAAGACAAAGGATCCTGATGCGGTTGTAGTTTACGACATTCCTCTGCTCATCGAAGCGGGCATGCAGGAAATGGTTGATTTGATCCTGCTTGTCTATGTTCCCCGTGAGGTTCAAATAGCGCGATTGCAAAAGCGTGACGGAATCAGTTGCAGCGCTGCAGAAGCCAGGCTTAAGGCCCAAAAACCCTTAGCAGAGAAAAAAAAGCAGGCCGACGTTATTATCGATAACAGCGGTTCTGAAGCTGAAACCGCCCGCCAGGTTGATCAATTCTGGTCCAAACTATAACCTGGGACACGGGGACAGGTCCCTTGTCCCAGATTATGTCCACCCGTTGCACGTTGGGACACGGGGACAGGTCCCTTGTCCCAGATTATGTGAACTCGATATGTGAAATACTGCAAAAATACTTTAAAATGGGGATGTTGGGATATTCTTCATTTTCGATAAAGTTGTTTTACAGTTATTTTGGTTGTTTGGTTACTTTTTCTCAAGATCCACAAACTTACCCCCGGTTACTTTCGGGAGCTGTTGAGGCGAGATGGGAAGCAAGGAATGGGGAGTGCCGGCTGAAGTATAAACTGTCTCAAAACGCATCATGGATTGATCAAGAAAGATTGGGATGTTGTCATTGATGTCAAAAGGACAGACCCCACCAACTGGATAGCCGGTAAGCTCTTTAACTTCTTCTGGTTTGGCAATTTTAGTTTTTCCACCACCAAGCAATGTTTTAACTTTTTTGTCACTAATTTTAATATCGCCTGCAGCCACAAAAAGCCCGTATCTATTTCCACAGCGGAAAAGAATTGACTTGGCAATCTGTCCTAACTCTACGTTTAAGGTTTCAGCAGCTTCTGCTGAGGTTTTGGTTGTTTTTTCATGTTCTACTGGATCCAAGCTTAAATCAAATTGATCCAGGTATTGTTTGGCTCTTTCCAGATTTTGATTGTTGCTCACTCTTATCACTCCATCATTGTTTTGCTTATAAGCAGAACAAGCTGCTATTTCTGTTATTGGGACAGGGGACCTGTCCCTGTGTTCCGGTTTACCTTATTCTTTTTCGCTTTATTTTCTTTAAAACCTTTTTTAATTGGCTTTTTACTGATCCTCTAAGCCTTTTAAAGAGCGGTAATAAATGATAGATTAATTTGGTTACATTATCTTGACGTCCAAACTATAAACCCTTATAATCTTAAAGGAACAAAGAAGTAATAATTAGTCGGGATGGCGGAATTGGCAGACGCGCACGGTTGAGGGCCGTGTGGTTAACACCATGGGGGTTCAAGTCCCCCTCCCGACACCACTTAAAATGCAACGTGGAGTCTAATCTTCACGTTTTTTTATTGATCCTCTTGATTTTTCTTGGTTAAAAAGAACAAAAAATTGACTTGCAGGGGCCTGTGTGTATAATAAAAATCATGGAGCTTTACTTTAATCATCTACTGTATATTTGAAAAGCCTTTTGATAGAAGGTGGAGAAAGTAAAAAGGAGTTATGTTTTTCTTTTTCAAACTTTATTTTATTTAACAGTATTGATTATTCCAAAATGCTGGCTCAGAAAATATTCTCTTTTATTTGCTCTTACAATTAATCAAAAGCATTTAGTTTTAATTGGATAGAGAGCTTCATTTTGTACGGTTGTACATAATGAAGTTTCTTTTTTATTAAACTGCTTTACCCGGCAATAAGAGTAATATCAGAATAAGAAAAGGTAGCTTAAGTTAAACCTACCGGTCTTTTTTGTTAACCAATGCAGCGGAGGTGAGAGTTTCATATAACATCAGGGTAGTATAAATAATTTTTTTTATGCATTTATATTAAAAAAATGGAGGTAAAAATATGCCAGAACAATGGTACATTAGCAAAGACAATGATCAGCTAGGACCTTTTAATTGGGAAGAGCTTAAGAAACTAGCGCAAAAAAGAGAGTTGAGCCACAGTAATTTCGTATGGACTGAAGGAATGAAAGAGTGGATTCCAGCAGGAAGTGTTGAAGGTCTTTTTCAGCAAGAAACTGCTTCTGGTCCTCCACCGTTACCCTCGACATCCGCCCATAATTATTCTTCGAATCAGCAGATGCAAAGCGGAACTATGGGGGCACCAGTCCGTAAGAAGAAGAGCGCTTTAAAAATAGCAGGTATAGTCGGCGCTTCTATTATTGTTCTCATAATAGTTTTTGTAGTAATTGTTTTATCTTCTGTTCGTAGCACTCTACGCTCTTCTGATATCTATAATCAGGCCATGAATGTTCTTCGTGAAAACCCTAAAGCAATAGAGGTCTTAGGGCAACCAATTGAAGATGGAAAGGCAGTTAACGGTTCTATAGAAGTTGGGAACAGTAGTGGTGAAGCTGATATATCAATTCCGGTTTCAGGCCCAATTGGTAAAGGAGATCTTCAAGTTATCGGTACCAGAACCGGTGGGTTGTGGGATCTCAAATCTCTGATCCTCATAGCAGAAGGCGGGGAAATAATTAACTTGCTCGAACTCGTTTCAGAAGTAACCCCCGATACCGATCAAGACGGCCTGGTTAAAGATGACTCTTCTTTTTTTCAGAGTATGGAGACCTTTAGTGATCCCAGATACGGCTTTACCATGAAGTATCCTCAGGACTGGCAATATGAAATTAGTGATGATATAGTTTCTTTCTACGGGCCGGATGATAATACAATTGCTATAGTATTATTGCTTACCGAAAAAAGCGGTGGTAAATATCCTAATCTCCAGGCATTATATGAGGATGTACGTCAAATCTATACCGATATTGGAGGAACTGTAGGAGATTATGAATCCGGATTTGAAGATATTGGTGGTGTAGAATATCCCATTATCTATTATCCAGCAACTTACCCTGGTAATGATGGAAGAGATTACTTTGAATCAGTAATCGCTATAGAGTATAGCAGTGAAAACTTTTTACAAATAATATACACTCTTCCTTTAGAACATTTTCATACCTATCACGATATTGTTTTTGATGAGATTATTGCTACTTTTAATTTTAACAATAACTAATCCAATAGATGGCCTTACATCCTAAAAAGATAAGTTCTTTTACTTTAATTAACCAGTGATCCTGATAACGAATATGGCAAACTTATTGGCTCTTCAAGTTTGTTTAACTCTATTCTGTTGGGTACTTTAGATTATTAAAAATAGTTATGTAAGGCCATTTGTAACTACTCAGGCTTAGCTTATCATTCAACAAGGGCAATAGGCTGAGTAGTTACGGCCATTTTAACTAATTCATTTTGTGTAAAGAATGAGGCAGTCCGCTAGAGGCTTCTGGTAGCGATAAGATCTGAACCTGTTCCGAGCAGGTCTTTTATCAGTATGTCACCGATTTTTACCGGGCCTATTACCTCTACTCTGGCAATCTCATCAAGGGCCTGAAAAACCAGATCTTTAGGAATTGGTTTGCTGGTTTTAACCGGCAAGCGCGGCAGAGGCGCCTTTTGAATAACTACCGTAGAGGTGACTGTTCGGGTCGGATTGGCATATTCGTCGTAAGCATAATCAACACCGAGCTTGCACTGCTGGCCGCGCACCGAAAGTTCACCTGGCTGGTTTGTTTTTTCTTTTACCTGCATTTTGCAGCCCAGGGGGCAGAGTATGCAGATCATTTCTTTAGTTTCCATGCTTATGCATCTCCTTTATCCAGCTCGACTGTCAGCTCTTTAAAGCTTTCTGACGGCAGATCTTCCGGTTTGATTTTTAAAACAATCATTTCACCTGGAGTGAGGATTTTTTTCTTCATATTTTTAACCGTTTTACCACCTGCTTTAGCTATTAGGGCACTATTCTCATGGTGGCCGTCACAACGCATATATAGCTCGACACCATTATTCATCAAGGCGGTTCTAATCTGCTGGGGCACGATATAATTAATGCCTTTTCCCGGAGTGGTCTGAAAACTGAATCCTTCCTCGGGCACTTTGCCATAGCGCATGATATAATCAGCAGCCCCCCGCCCGGCCTTGTAGCTTTCCTCAGTAACCCAGTCCACCAGGTCGTGGACATGAACCACGTTGCCGCAGGCAAAAATACCTTCAACACTGGTTTCCATGGCTTCGTTAACTACCGGTCCGCCGGTAGCCGGATGAAGTGTAACCCCGGCGCTCATGGAGAGCTCATTTTCAGGAATTAAACCGCGCGAAAAAAGGATGGTATCGCATTGTAGTTCTCGTTCTGTTCCTCCAATTGGTTGTTTGTTCTGGTCGGTGTTGGCGATTGTAATGCTTTCAACCCTATCTTTACCTTTAATGTTGGTAATGGTGTGTTCAAGAAGCATGGGAATGTTGTAATCTTCCACACATTGCACGTAGTTACGAACCAGGCCTTCAGAGTATGGTTTGCGTTCAATAACAGCTACCACTTCGCCGCCTTCCCAGACGATGCGGCGGGCCATAATCAAGCCGATATCGCCCGATCCAAAAACGACCACTTTTCTACCAACCATATATCCTTCGATATTGACAAAGCGCTGGGCGGTGCCGGCTGAAAAGATTCCAGCCGGCCTGGTTCCCGGGGTACTGATAGCCCCGCGGGTTCTTTCCCGGCAACCCATGGCCAGCACAATCGCTCCAGCCTGCACTGCGCTCAAGCCGTCCTGGTTGTTAATAAAGGTAATGCGGCGGTTTTGGCCGACGGAGAGGACCATGGTATTTAACTTACAGCAGATCCCTTTATCTTCTAGTTGATCGATAAACCGCTCAGCGTATTCCGGTCCGGTTAGCTCTTCCCGGAATTGGTGCAGGCCAAAACCGTTATGAATACATTGCTGCAGGATTCCGCCCAGTTCATGGTCTCGCTCGATAATCAGAATGTCATCTATGCCTTTCTCCCTGGCGGCTATTGCTGCAGCCATCCCAGCCGGCCCGCCTCCAATAATAACCAGGTCATAGTGATCTTTTCCGGCCTGGGCTTTTTTCAAGTCCCGGGACTCTGCCGGGCAGGTTTCTTTTGCAGCGCCTGATCTCTCCACCTTAAGCTGTTTTTCCTTGGTTAGCCCGGCAAGAATGTAGGAACCGGGATTGTTTTTGGTGATATCCTCCGGGTCCAGGTTAAGTTCCCGGGCCAGGATCTGGATCACCCTGGGCCCGCAGAAACCGCCCTGGCAGCGCCCTCCACCCGGCCGGGTTCTCTTCTTAATGCCGTCTACTGTCCGTGCTCCCACCGGGCCTTTAATGGCCCTGACAATTTCACCTTCGGTGACGTTTTCGCAGCGGCAAATAATCCGGCCAAAGCGAGGGTCTTCCTTGATTAAGGCTGTTTTTTCCTGCTCGCTAAGGTTTATAAAAGCGCTGTGGCGCTTGCCAGCAGGGCAGTAATGATGATTTTTCTCCAGGGGCCCGGTCTTTTCTGTTAAAAGATCAGCTACGTATTCTGCTATGGCCGGTGCTGAAACCAGTCCTGGTGACTCAATGCCCGCTACATTGATGAAGCCAGGGGTATGACTGTGTTCCTCGACAATAAAATCTCCCACGCTTGTTTTAGCCCTCAAGCCGCTGAATGAAGTGATGATCTTGTGTAAAGGCAGGCCGGCTTTAATCTTTTCGGCATTCTCACGGATGAAGGACAGGCCCTGTGCGGTTGTTTCTGTTGCTTCTTTGTTATCGACAGTTTCAGCATTGGGTCCGACGATTAAATTACCGTGCGCAGTGGGTGAAATCAGCACACCTTTGCCAAGCTTTGTGGGGCAGGGGAACAGAACATGCCTGGCAAAATGCCCGGCGTTTTTGTCTAAAAGAAAATATTCTCCCCTGGTCGGTTGAATCTGAAAATAAGCTGGATTGACCATTGCATTGATCTGGTCGGAATAAAGACCGGCGGCGTTTATGACATGCCTGGCTTCGATTTCCTCACTGCCACAGTTTAATGTAAACTTTTCACCGGTTTTTACGATGTCCGTAACAGCACTGTTGCACCTGATTTCAGTTCCGCTGTTAGCGGCGCTTTCTGCTAAGGCGATGGCGAGCAGGTAGGGATCAGTGACCCCGGCAGTTGGTGCATATAGTGCGCCTCTTGCTTCTTTGCTCAAACCGGGCTCCAGATCTTGCAGTTTTTCCTTACCCACTATTTCCAGGCCGGGGACACCCAGATGGCGTCCTCTTTCAGCAAGGTCATTTAAAGTAAGCATTTCCTCTTCGCTAAATGCAATCACCAGGGAACCGTTTTGTTTAAAAGCAACATCAAGCTCCCGGCACAAAGCCTCAAACATCCGGTTGCCTGCAACATTAAATTTTGCTTTCAAGGTGCCTGGTTTAGGATCAAATCCGGCGTGGACAATGGCGCTGTTCGCTTTAGTAGTGCCGTTGGCTAGATCACTGTCTTTCTCAATTAATATTAATTGCAGGTTATATTGAGCCAGCTTTCTGGCTATGGCAGTGCCGATAATACCGGCACCAATAATGGCGACGTCAAACATCTGTTACCTCCTGAGGTTAAGGTTATTGCAAGTCATTAACAAAAGCTTCGAGGCGATCAAGACCTTTAATAATATTATCCATTGATGTGGCAAAAGATAAACGGACATAATTAGGCGCTCCGAACCCGCTGCCCGGCACAATCGCCACTTTTCTGCTTTCCAGTAACTGGCCGGCAAAATCATCACAGCCTTCTAAGGTTTTACCCTGGAAAGATTTACCTATAACGCCGGATAAGTCAACGAATAGATAGAAGGTGCCCCTGGGCGTGAGTGCATCCAAACCCGGTATATTTTTTATCCGTTCACACATATATTTTCTGCGTTCATCAAACGCAACCAGCATTTCACCGACACATTTTTGACTTTCATCTAAAGCAGCCAGGGTTGCTTTTTGGGCTATTGAATTAGGATTTGATGCGGTATGGCTTTGGATAGCAGCCATTACTTTGGCGATTTCAGCAGTTGAAGCAGTATAACCAATCCGCCAACCGGTCATGGCATAACTTTTAGAAACACCGTTGACTACGATGGTCAGTTCTTTTATTTTTTCATTGAAGGAAGCGATGCTATAATGGATCGCTTCATCGTAAAGCAGTTTTTCATATATTTCATCTGATACGACATAGATGTTATGTTCGCAGCAAACATCACAAATCGCTTTTAATTCATCTTTGCTGTATACCTGCCCGGTAGGGTTGCTGGGACTGTTTAGAAGCAGTGCTTTGGTTTTTGCGCTTAAAGCATTTTTTAAATCACCTGCTGTAACCTTTAAATTATTATCTTTACTGGCCTTGACAATGACTGGAATGCCGTCGTTTAACTTGACCAGTTCCGGATAACTAACCCAGTAAGGGGCTGGAATTAATACTTCATCCCCAGGGTTTAAAAGGGCGGCCAGGCTATTAAAAAGTGAATGCTTGGCCCCGTTACTGACCACAATCTGGCTGGGATCATATTCTAAAGCGTTGTCAGTTTTAAGCTTGCGGCATATGGCTTGCTTTAGCTCTAAAGTTCCCGCAGCCGGGGTATAGCGAGTATGACCCTCATTAATGGCTTTGATAGCCGCTTCTTGAATATGTGAAGGGGTATCGAAATCGGGCTCACCGGCTCCAAAACCGATAACATCAAGACCCTGGCTGATCATTTCTTTTGCTTTTGCATCGATAAGCATGGTTGGAGAAGGGCTAACACCCATTCCTTTCTTCGACAACATTAATTTTTCACTCCTTTTACAGCTATAATTTATTATTTTATCACGAAATAAGCCGGGATAGTTGGTTTGATGATAAAAAAGAAAGGGTCTTTATTACTAACTGCTCAATTCCCGGAGGATAACTTCTTTTGTACATATGCAGGAGGGATCCAGAGCAGATCATTGTCTATAAGCTGTTCTGGATTAACCGGTCTGCCATTAAGATTTACCTCCCAGTGCAAATGGGGGCCGGTGGCATAACCGGTCATTCCTAAAGTTCCTATAATCTCTTCCTGTTTAACAGCCTGGCCTTCACTAATTTTAATAGAATCCAGATGCATATAGGTGCTTGATAGACCAAGGCCGTGATCGATAATCACGGTTTTTCCTCCTGAGAGGAGATCATCAGCCAACCTTACAATGCCGCTGTTCGGAGCACTGATGGGAGTGCCTGTTTCTTCAGCGATATCAATCCCGGCATGCCGCCGCGGGGGGTTGTTGTTGATCACCCTGATAGCTCCGTATTCTGAGGTAACCCTTCCCTCAAGAGGTTGAATAAAAACATCTGTCCACAGGGGGTAAGATTTGCTATTAGAACGGGCCTGCCTGACCTTTTCCCGGTCTTCAGCGAGACGTTCAGCCGTCCATCCTGCAGTTACCCGGGCAGGCATAGAGAACCTGGCCGTTTGAAATGTTTTTTCAGAAAGGTTAACGGTTGTTTCAAGGGTTCTGTTAGGGTTTTCTTGATCCTGGACTTGGATTCTCAGATCATAACTGCCGGGGTCTGTTTCATAACTGACTCCGATTATAGTGTAAAGCAAATTACCAACCCGGTATAATTCAGAAACTGCTCCAGGGAAGTCAAAATCAATATTGATCTCAGCTTGCCCGCTAATTGGACTTGCCTCGAGTATCAGGAAATCGCCCGGTTTGGGATTTGCAGGATATATGATGATTTTCTCTTCTGCAGAGGGTTCATAGATCGAGATATATAAGGGAGGGGTTTCAGGTGAATAGTCAGATGCTGTAAATATCTTTTCAGGACCGTCCTGGATTAAGATCAGAGCGCTGGTAACCATAAAACAAGCGATAACCAGAAAGAAAAAACTCTGTCCTTCTTTAAATATCATACTAACCTCCGCGGTGATTTGACAGTGATGATCATAAACTAATTTACCATAAAAAGCAGGAGAGGGGCACCCTTTGTAGAAAAGTTATTTATTCACAGATTACAGTTGGGTTTAACAATACGGCTTTTTAAAGAGTATGAGAAGAATTTGATTTACTAAAGCCAGTCAAAAAGAAGAGCTTAAATAACTATTCTAAAAGTGCGATTTACCATTTTCACCCATCTGATGGTAAGGGTAAGGGTTCATGGGGGTCTACTCTGCCTTTTGTCTTTGTTAAATGACAACAGGCGCCACGGGGACGTTTCGAACGTCCCTTAAAACTTAGCTTTAAGGCCGAAGTAAAGATGATGGAATCGTTATCTGTGGCTTAGCGGCTAGGCTTGATTAGTTATGATCTTAAAAACTTATTAGTTCTTTGAAAGCTGTTTTAGCTTGCTTGCAGAAAACTGTTTTGGAGGTGCACGTGGTGCTTGATTTATTAACCGCTTTTTGGACTTTTATTGTAAACCAGGATAACCACTGGTGGCAGATTTTGATAGCCGCCTTGATTATTATATTTACTTTTTTTGTGCGAGGTATTTTGACCCGTATTGTATTAAATATTATTATAAGACTAACCAAAAAAACAAGAACCGAACTTGATCGTGTAATAATGCTGGCTTTTGAAGGACAGCTAAAAGTCTTGATCTTTATTATCGGTTTATTCCTGGCCTTTAACTACCTTCCTCTTTCTCCGGGCGTTATGATCGTTTTAACCAGCCTGTTCCGCTCGGCGATCATCGTTTTAATTGCCTGGGGTTTATTTAATTTGGCGGGAAATGAGGCCTATAACCGTGTTAGTTACTTAATGAAATTAGAGCAGGGCCTGGCTATTTTTGTTTCCAAAGGTCTGCGGGCGATCATTATTGCCCTGGCTTTTGTTATTGTTATCCAGGAATGGGGTTATGATGTGAGCGGCTTGATTGCCGGCCTTGGTATCGGTGGACTGGCCCTTTCTTTAGCGGCCAAAGATGCACTGGCCAATATCTTTGGCGGAGTAATGATTATTCTTGACAAACCTTTTGCTGTGGGAGACTGGATCCTCACTCCCAGCGTTGAAGGGACCGTGGAAGAAATGAGCCTGCGCAGTACCAGGGTGCGTACATTTGCCAATTCTTTAGTTACTGTCCCCAATGCGGTGCTGGCCAACGAAGCGATCACCAACTGGACAAGGATGCAAAAACGGCGGATTACTTTCCACCTGGGAGTAACTTATACAACTCCCCGGCATAAACTGCAAAACTGTGTTAACAAAATCAAGGATTTGCTAAAAAATCACCCCGACGTACACCCTGATCTGATCATGGTGCACTTCGACCAGTTTGCCGGTAGCAGCCTGGATATTTTCATTTATTTTTTCACCAGGACCAAGGTTTGGACTGAATTCCTGGCTGTCAAGGAAGATATTAATTTTAAGATTATGGAGATCCTTGAAAAAGAAGGAGTCTCTGTTGCCTTTCCAAGCCGCAGTATCTATTTTGAAAATAAACTGCAATCTGAAAGCAGCCTAAAAGATCCCAAAGTTTAGCCGCTTGCAGCCAAAACCAGGTTATAATGCTAAGATGCGTGAGCTATAAGCCTTGCTTTTAAGGCTTATCTTAATTGAAAGGCTTTAGCCATTCCTTAACTGCAGCAGATCTTGTTAGCGCAGTACAATAATACCGCCTGAAAAAAACTCAGGCGGTAAGCTGTTCTTTTTATCTGTAAAATGTTTAAGTTTTAAATCCTGTTTTACCGGGCTTTTAAAACCATTTTTACTTTCCCAAAATTTACTTTCCCCAAAGCCCGTAAACGCTCATTAACCTTGAGTTTTTTTCCAATCATTAAGAAACTTTTCAATCCCCAGGTCAGTCAGGGGATGTTTAAACATCTGTTCCAGCACCTTAAAAGGAACGGTAGCGATGTGGGCACCCGCCAGTGCTACTGCCGAGACATGTTCAGGGTGACGGATGCTGGCGGCGATTACTTCAGTATCAAGATCGTGCAGATCGATCATGTCGACGATATCGCGAACCAGATCTACCCCGGTTTGGCCGATGTCATCCAACCTTCCTAAAAAGGGACTAACATAGGCAGCACCGGCTCGAGCAGCCAGTAAAGCCTGGTTGACTGAAAAAACCAGGGTAACATTAACCTTGATGCCTTCAGAGGAGAGGGTTTTAACCGCCCGCAATCCTTCGGGCATAACCGGGACTTTAATGACCACGTTTTTGTGAACTCCTGCCAGTTCACGGCCTTCTTTAACCATGCCTTCATAATCGAGCGATATAACTTCGGCACTAATCGGGCCGTCTACTATACAGCAGATAGCGGGCAGGATCTTAGAAAAGTCTTCATTTTCTTTAGCTGCCAAAGAGGGGTTGGTGGTGATTCCACTGATTACTCCCCAGCCGGCTGCTGTTTTTATTTCTTCCACATTGGCTGTATCCAGGTATAACTTCATATTCTTTACCTCCAGGTAAATAGTGATTAGAAGGGCCGAATAACACAGCTGCATTGGCGCTTTTTCCGGCCGCATTACAAGTATTCTCCTTACCAGTTTATTTTCCCTGCCATTGATAACCGCTATTTAAAAGATCAGCAGGTTAATTAAACCTGTGTTAATCTTCCCTTAGACGATTCTCCAAACCGAAACTCGTTTTATTTGTTCTCAAGTAACTACTCAGCCTATTGCCCTTGTTGAATGATAACCGTCCCCTGTGGCTTAGCGGGCTAGACCTGAGTATTTACGTTTTCAAGAATTTTCGAGCATAGACTTCTCAAAAACCGTACCCTTAAATAGCCGGTTCAGGTTGACTTTTCAGCTATTTTAGCCAGTTGCCAGGAAAGAAGGGGACTGATAAAATGAAGTGAAAGGATGGTGAACGGTGATAAAAGAACTTGAGGCAGCGCGAAAACAATATCCCGATAAATTTGCTGATATGGATGATATTTTTTGCAAGGTCAGTCCGGGGGATCGTATTTATATTGCAACCGCCTGCGGCGAACCGCAGTACCTGGTGCATAATTTCCTTGAATACGTGGAAGCAAATCCCAAGGCTTTTTTTGATACGGAAATCCTTCACGTCTGGACTTTGGGGGTTTCCCCTTATACTGATGAAAGGTTAAAAAATACTTTCCGGTCCAATTCTTTTTTTATCAGTCACAATATTCGCCAGGCAGTTAATGAAGGTCTGGCTGATTACACGCCCCTATTTTTAGCCGATATTCCTGCCTTGTTTCGCCGTCGCCAGGTAAAGGTCGATGTGGCTTTGGTTCAGGTCTCTGTGCCGGATGAACATGGTTATTGCAGCCTAGGGGTTAGCCTTGACATAACGAGAGCGGCAGTGGAAAACGCTGATCTGGTTATCGCCCAGGTTAATTCGCATATGCCCCGGGTGCACGGGGACACATTTATCCATCTTTCTAACTTTGATTATATTGTTCCGCATGATGAACCGCTCTTGGAATATAACCCCCCGCCGCCGGATAAAGAAATTGTTGAAGCTATCGGCAATTACGCCGCTCAAATTGTAGAAGATGGCGATACAATACAGGTTGGTTACGGATCCCTGCCTGACGCTATTTTATCTTGCTTTGGCGATAAACGCCATCTCGGTGTCCATACCGAACTATTAAAAAATGGCCTGATAGATCTTGTCAAAAAGGGCGTAATCGATAATAGCATGAAAAGTAGCGATCGCGGCAAAGTGGTGGCCTCTTTCTGCATGGGAACTAAAGAAACCTATGCCTTTATTCATGATAACCCGCTTATTAAATTTAAAGAGATTGATTATACTAACAACCCTATGGTCATCGGCGGACATGAGCATATGACGGCTATTAATACCGGTCTGGAAATTGATTTGAGCGGACAGGCCACGACTGAATCGATCGGCGATACGTTCTATAGCGGGATAGGTGGTTTGGCCAGTTTTATGCGCGGTTCTGCCATGGCGCCATATGGTAAAAATATTTTGGTCCTGCAGTCTACCTCCCGTGACGGAAAGTATTCAAGGATTGTGCCTGCATTGCAAGAGGGTGCAGGAGTAACCCTGACGCGAGGAGACCTATATTATGTAGTAACAGAGTATGGAATTGCCTTTTTGCATGGCAAAAATATCAGAGAAAGAGCGATGGCTTTAATTGCTATTGCCCATCCGAAATTTCGGCCCTGGTTGATAGAAGAAGCGAAGAAGAGGAAACTGATCTATAAAGACCAGGCCTTCATGCCGGGTGAAAAGGGTGAATATCCGGCTCATTTAGAGGCTTACCGGACTACCAAGCGTAATGTCCGGATATTCATGCGTCCGGTAAAAATCAGCGATGAAACTCTTATTAAGGATTTCTTTTACTCATTATCCGATAAAAGTATTTACCAGCGTTTTCTAACCGTCAGACGTCAGCTATCCCGTGAAGAGCTGCAAAAGCGGTTTGTTGTAATCGATTATACCCGTGAAATGGTTATCCTGGCTGTGAAAAGATATCTAGGCCAGGAAGTGATTACCGGTATCACCCAGTACTGCATGGGTGAAAATGACCTTTCAGCCGAGATTTCCATCGTGGTCCGTGACGATTTTCAAAGCAAAGGCATTGGATTTGAACTGCTTTCCTACTTGGTCAGGGTGGCAAAAAACCAGGGTTTGCATACCTTTACTGCCGATATCCTGCCCGATAATATTGCTGTTTTCAAGCTAATTGAAAAGCAAGGCCTGGAATTTGACCGTAAATGGGATGGCGGCTTGATCCATATAAAGATTTATTTGAAATAAGGGCTTAAGGCCGAAGGGAAGATGGTGGAACGGTCCCCTGTGGCTTACGGAGAATTTACTATGGCTTTTGAACTTAAAGCAGAAACTATTTCTACTTTACAACAATATTATAAAAAAGAGGAGCTCGATCTGAACTGGCCCCATGTTTTTGTTCTGCCTGTCTGGCTGCAATCCTGGTGGGAAGCCTTTGGGCAGGAATATCGCTTATGGCTGCGCTCTATCTGGCAAGAGGGAGCCTTAATTGGCCTTGCTCCCTTGATGGTTAAAGGAGGGGAAGCACGCCTCATTGGCAGCGCCGATGTTTGTGATTACCTCGATTTCATCACCATTCCCGGCAGGGAAAAAGCTTTTTTCCAGGCTCTTGTACCAGCTTTGCAAAAAGCAGGTTTCAAAAACTTAATTTTAGAAGCTCAGCGCCCTGAAGCGGTTTTTTTTAAGGCTCTGGCAGAGATTGAACATCACTCTTCTATACCGGCTAAAATTGATTTTATCCGGGAAAATGAAGCCTTTGAAGTTGCCCTCCCTCACACCTGGGAAGATTACCTGGCCCTGTTAAGCAAAAAACAACGTCACGAAGTAAAACGTAAACTTCGCCGCCTGGACAGGGAAGCACCGCATTACGGTTACCAGGTAATAGCAGAATCAGAAGAGGTGCAGAAATTTGTTCCCACATTTTTAACCCTTTTACAGGAACACCCGGATAAGGCCGAGTTTTTAACCCCGCAAATGGAACATTATTTCAAAGGCTTGATCGATAATATGTCCCAGGCAGGCCTGGCCCGGTTCGGCCTGTTTAAAATTGATGGATTTAATGCCGCCGCTGTGCTGTACTTTGATTATGGGGGGCGGATCTATCTTTTCAACAGCGGCTACATTACCCGGTACCGACCCCTGAGCGCTGGTCTTATTTCCAAGCTGCTATTAATAAATGAGGCCATTTCCCAGGGTCGGCAGGTATACGACTTTTTAAAGGGGCGGGAAGTATATAAAAGCCGCCTGGGGGGAACGGGTATTCCTATTTTCAAAGTTGAACTTCAATTTTAAAGGTCTTTACCCTAAATAAATGAGGTGGCTGTCAGAACATGCGCCTGGCGATTTTAAGTATTCACAGCTCTCCAATGGGCCGGGCCGGCTCCAAAGATACCGGTGGCATGAGTACATACCTGCGCAGTCTGTCATCAGCCCTGGGCAGAAAGGGGCACCAGGTTGATCTTTACACCCGCAGGCCTAACTCCGGAAGAGAAAGGGTAGAAAACTTAGAAGCGAATGTGCGCCTTATTTATCCAGGCGACGGACTTGCTGAACTGGATAAAAACCACTTATTCTCCCATTGCCCTGCTGTGGCCGATAGCATCGATCGCTTTAGCCGCCTTGAAAAAATCAATTATGATTTTATTTATAGCCATTACTGGTTATCTGGAATTTCCGGCCGCCTTCTTAAAAAGCGCTGGAATAAACCTCACCTGATCATGTTTCACACTCTGGCCCGGGCTAAGAATGAATTATGTCCCGGTGAAAAAGAACCTCAGCTGCGTTTGGAAACCGAGGCGGAATTGGCCCGGGATTGTGACCTGGTAGTAACTGCAGCTGAATCTGAAAAGAGACGGATCCTTAATTATTATAATCTTTCTATAAAAAAAACTGCGCTTATTCCCTGTGGTATAGAGCGCTCCGTATTTCACCCAATTAATGAAAAATGCCGCCTGGATTCAAAACTGCATAAGGGCGCGCAGGCTTCCGGAAAAACTATTTTAGCTGTAGGGCGAATTGAACCTGTAAAAGGCTTTGAACTTTTAATTGAAGCGGTTTCTTTACTACCTTCTGAAGATGATTTTAAGGTTGTGATCATCGGTGGAGAAGGAAGCGGCAGGGCCCCCTTAGCTGCCCTAAAAGACAAGGTTTTTGATCTTGGTTTAAGTGACCGGGTATTTTTCACCGGAGTAGTTGAGCACAGCTGTCTGCCTTTTTATTATAACGCCGCCGACATCACCGTAATCCCCTCCTATTATGAAAGCTTTGGACTGGTGGCCCTGGAATCTATTGCCTGCGGCACACCGGTGATCGCATCCCCGGTCGGAGGAGTACCGGAACTGGTTGGCCAAAACAACGCTTTCGGTTGCCTGGTAAAGGGACGTGATCCGGTTAGCTGGGCTGCTGCTATTCGCAAACTGTACACTAAAAGCAAGCCAATTCCGCACACCGCTCTTGAAACCGGCCTTACCCCGTACAGCTGGCCTGACGCAGCCGAAAAGCTGGAACTGGCTTTAAGCTCCCTTTAAGACATGAAAAATAGATTATGTTATAATGAGAACTGATTATTAAATCATTACAGGTTAGGATGAATTAAAAATGGATTTGCAAATAATTCAAGACGCCTTGATCAGGTTCGGAACCCAAATTTTACTGGCTTTAATTGTTCTAATAATCGGTCTAAAGATCATCAATTTAATAGTTAGAGCAATATCCAAACGAATGGTCAAAGCGCACATGGATCCCTCGCCGCAGCCTTTTATAGCTTCACTGCTGCGGGTAACCCTGCAGATCCTCCTATTTATTTCTGTAGCTTCTATGATCGGCGTAGAAATGACTTCATTCATTGTCGTCATCGGAGCGATGGCTTTTGCCGTAGGCCTGGCCCTGCAGGGGAGCTTGGCCAACTTTGCGGGCGGAGTTTTAATTTTACTGCTCAAACCTTTTAAAGTGGGAGATTATATCCAGTCTGCCGGCCATGCCGGAACAATCAAAGAGATTCAGATCTTTTATACCCTGCTTGACACCCCTGATAACACCCGGGTGATAGTGCCCAATGCCTTATTATCAAACAGCAGTGCTATCAATTACAGCAAAAACCCGGTGCGCAGGCTTGATCTTACTTTCGGGGTCGGTTATGAGGCCAGTATTGACCAGGTCAGGGGTATTCTGCTGGATCTGGCTGACCGGCATGAGTTGATTTTTGATGATCCGCCACCCCAGGTTTTATTGGGAGAGCACGGAGATAACGCTGTTTTATTTTACCTGAGGATGTGGTGTAATGCTGGAGATTACTGGCCCCTTTACTTCGAATTTATGGAAACAGTTAAAAAAGCATTTGATGAAGCTGGCATCAATATCCCCTATCCACAGAAGGATGTTCATCTTATAAAAAACGAGGGGTAAATAAGCTGCCTTGAAAGATTGCTACTGTAATTTTGCTACCTGGTGGCTGGATTTAAAAGACCTAACCTGGACGAGCCAGTTCTATAATAGTTGGTTTTAAAAATGAGTCCTTATACCCAGTGTATATTGGTGTTTTGGGAATGCTAAAAAAATGGTCTTACCAAATTTGTGCAGAAATTTAGTGTTAAGGGACTAAAGCAAATTTTGAAAAAATGACAGTAAGAACAGCTACTAAGCAATTTTATACAAGCACCCATAAAAGGCGGTTACAGATATGGAACAAAACAAAGCTATAGAAGCGGTAAAAGCAGATGTAATGGTGATTAGCCCCCCCCCCGACGATTCAGAGTTTGGAGTGGCCGGATCGGTGGCCCGCTGGGTCAACGAAGGCAAGGTAGTGGTCTATGTAATATGTACCAATGGCGAAAAAGGGACCAGTGATCCCGAGATCAACCCTGAAGCTTTGAAAGAAACCCGGCAAAAAGAACAAAAAGCAGCAGCCGAACTGCTCGGCGTGCGAGAAGTAATCTTTCTCGGTTACGAAGATCAGGGCTTGGAAGACACTCCTGAATTTCGCAAAGATCTCGTACGCTGGATCCGTCACTTCAAACCGGACACCCTTGTTACCGCCGATCCCTACCGCCGCTATATCTGGCACCGTGATCATCGCATTGCCGGGCAAGTAGTCATGGACGCCGCCTTTCCCTATGCCCGGGACCATCTGGCCTATCCTGACCTTCTGGAAGAAGGGTTAAAACCTCATAAGGTCAAAGAAATTCTCACCTGGGCCAGTGAAGATCCCAACTATTATTCTGATATTACAGCAACTTTTGAAATCAAACTGGCGGCCCTGCGCTGTCACGATAGCCAGGTAGGCGCACATCACTTTCCTTCCCTTGAACAGTGGTTGCGAAAAAGGGCCGAAGACGCTGCCCGGGAGCAGGATTTTCTGCTGGCTGAAGCTTTTCACCGGGCTGAATTCTTCTGGTAGAGTCAGCGGTTTTTTCTAAGTACTGCTCCTTAACCAGCTGACATCTCCACTCAGTTCAAAATCTTTTCTGGCGCTTTTGAATGCTTTAAACAATTCTCTTTCGGTTTTTAAGATGGTTTTTTCACCGTGTCCGGGCAGGATTACTGTCTCATCGGGCAGGATCATGATTTTTTCCTCTATTGAAGCCATAATTTGCTTAAAAGCTCCAGTTGAAGCAGTTTTGCCCGGCCCGCCCGGAAAGATGGTGTCTCCGGCAAGGAGATAGTCATCAACTTTAAAACAAAGGCTGCCGGGAGTATGTCCGGGAGTGTGCAGGACTTCCAGCTCAACGCTGCCACATTTGATTTGCTCGCCACCCTTTAAAAGCTGGTCGGCTTTTACCGGCAATTTTTCAGCATCGGCATTGTGCACGGCTAAAATTGCTTTCCAGTCATTATGGAGCGTTTTTAGATCGGTAACATGATCCATGTGTCCATGAGTCATGAGGATATATTTAACCCTGGTATTTATAAGGCGTTCTTTGATTATTTCAGCGCTGCCTGGAGCATCAATTAATATGCTTTCGTTATTCTGCAGACAAATAATCATATAGGCATTGGTTCCAAATGGTTTTGTTTCCAAACGCAGCAATGCTTTTTGATCGTCTTTCTTTATTTCTTGAATCCTGCTGGTCATCACGGTATCTCTCCCTTATAATAAATTTGTTTTGTTTTCCCTATACCTTAACTCTCTATCAGATCAAGACTCTAACATTATTATAACAGCCTTAACAACGCTTTACTTAAAAGTTTCTTCAGTGTTTATGAAGAATAATGATCTTGCCCCGTCAGCTGAACCGCTTAAAAAGAAATTTCACCGGGTCAGTTAGAGCTGCTGACGATTAACTGTAAATATTATCAATTTGCCTTCGGTTTATTAAGCTTGCAGCAGTTTTATTTCAGCCTATACTATTTCTTCTATCGCGTTATATTTTGCAGGACATTCTCCTTCGAAAACAGAAGTTACCTTTGCTGTGCTTTTTAAATCGAAGGAAGTGCGATCGTTGAAGCAGTTAAAACAATTAAATCAGAACGGGCTCTTTACATTATTAATTGTTTTATCTGTCCCCTATCTTGCTTTAAGCCTTAACCAGCATGGTTTTATGGCCCTGCTGCCATTTATCCGGGAAGAATTTATACTGTCCAGGACCCAGGTGGGCCTTTATGCTACTTTTTATTTTTTAAGCTCTGCCTTGCTGGCGGTTTCCACTGGCAGCATTGTTGACAGGTTAGGCCCGAGAAAAGGTATACTGCTTGGCATCGGCTTTATGGGATCGGTATTTTTTTTGTACGGCTTTGCCCCTTCTTATGAAATATTACTGGGTTTGGCTTTTCTGGCAGGGCTCGGTTGGAGTATTATCACGCCTTCTGTTAATAAAGCCGTTTTGATGAATGCACCTGCCGACAAGCGGGCGGTTTCCATGGGTATTATGCAGTCCGGTGTAGGTATTGGCGGCCTAATGGGGGCCAGTCTTCTGCCGGTAATCAGTGTAGCTTTAGGTTGGCGCCCGGCAATTCAGATGGCGGCCGGCTTTTCCATAATCGTCTGGTTCCTGGTGCTTACCTTTTACCGTGAAAAAAAAGCTGGCATTGCTCAGGAAAAACCGGCAGCAAAAAACGGTAACCCTGGTTTTGTGCAAAGTTTAATTGACCTGACAAGGAATAAAGCCCTTCTCAATATATGTATACTCGGCCTGATGTTTGGAGTTGCCTGTGGGGCTGTAATTTCGCATTTTGTGGTTTATTTATCTGAAGATTTAAGTGTTAGCCGGGCTGTAGCCGGCCTGGGATTGGGATCATTTCAGATAGGAGGTATTGTAGGCAGGCCAATATGGGGGGTTATTTCCGATCGCTTTTTTAAAGGAAAGAGGGGAAAAGCCCTGATGGTATTAGGAATAGCAATTGGTATAAAATTTATAATAAGCGGGTTGTTATCTTTTGCTCCCCCGATCAGTACATATTTTGTAGTTATATTTGCTTTCATTTTAGGTTTTTCTGCCTTTGGTTGGCCGGGGGTGCACTTTGTTTCAATCGCAGAAAATGCCGGCGAAGATCAGGTGGGGATGGCCACCGGTTTATCGCTGCTATTCTTAAGAGCCGGATTGTTGGCCGGCCCACCGATATTTGGCTATCTGGCAGATATCCAGGAAAGCTATATCTTAAGCTGGATTAGCTTTGGAGCTATCATCACCTTACTTTATGTAACAGGGTTGCTAAAATCCAGCAAAGAGGCTGCTAAGCCTTGATAACAAAGACTGGCGTTTTATGGCTAATAGAAATTTCAATGAAAGTTAAGTGATCAGGTTTCCCTAAATATAGATAATCGGGTATAATAATTTTTGGGAATAATTCATAACCGACCATCATTATAACAGGAAGAGGGATCTAGTAAATGTCAAAGATTAAAGTTGCCATTGTTGGTGCTGGTAATTGCGCCAGCTCGTTAATCCAGGGGATTCATTATTATAAAGATTTAAAAGAAGATGAAGCCATAGGGCTTCTGCACTGGAATGTAGGTGGATACCGGCCTTATGATATTGAGATCAGCGCAGCTTTTGATATTGATAAACGCAAAGTAGGTATGGATATAAACCAGGCGATTTTCGCACCCCCGAACTGCACCGTTAAATTAGCTCCCAACTTGCCTCCGGGTGGCCCAATCGTCCACATGGGGCGGATTTTAGATGGTTTTTCTGAACATATGCTTGATTATGAAGATCAATATACTTTTATCAAAAGCAGCGCTCCTGAGCCGGTAAAAGAAGATGTGGTTAAGGTTTTACGAGACTCGGGCACAGAGATCATGCTAAATTATCTGCCGGCCGGATCAGAGCAAGCTGCTCGCTTTTATGCTGAATGTGCTCTTGAAGCAGAAGTTGGGTTTGTAAATAATATTCCAGTTTTTATTGCCAGTGACCCGCAGTGGGCGGCTCGCTTTGCTGAAAAAAATGTGCCTATTATCGGTGATGATATTAAATCGCAGATGGGGGCGACTATACTACACCGTGCCCTGGCTGATTTATTCAAAAATCGTGGAGTGAAGCTTGAACGTTCATACCAGCTCAATACCGGCGGCAACACCGATTTTCTGAATATGACAAACCAGAACCGTCTGGCCACCAAGCGTATTTCAAAAACGGAAGCGGTTCAGTCTGCTGCGGCCAAAAGGCTGCCCGATCGAGATATCCATATTGGCCCCAGCGATTACGTATCCTGGCAAAAAGATAATAAGGTCTGCTTTTTACGCATGGAAGGGCAGATATTCGGTAATGTGCCCATTAACCTGGAAATGCGTTTAAGCGTGGAAGATTCGCCCAACTCAGCCGGTATTGCCATCGATACTGTGCGTTGTTGCAAGCTTGCTCAAGATAGAAAGCAAGGGGGAGTTCTTGAAGGGCCATCTGCATATTTTTCAAAGCATCCTCCCCGGCAGTATCCGGACTACGAAGCTTACCGGCTCACAGAAGAATTTATCTGGGGCAAGTCATAATCCTTAGAAGGAGCGCTGGTCTAATTAACTCTAAACTAAAACAACAAAAGCTTGGTAATACAGGTATTAAAGTAACCGAATTCTGTCTTGGATTGCTGCCGGTGGGCCCGCTGCAATCAGATTTGGGAGAAGAAAGGTGTTTAGAAATTATCACCAGGGCAGCTGAGCTTGGTGTTAACTTTTTTGATACAGCAGAAGGTTACAAGACCCAACCGTACCTGGGTAAATATCTAAAAAACAAGCGCAGCGGCATTGTGGTCGCCACAAAATCTCATGCAAAAACTGATGATGAAATGGCAGTATCTGTGGAAAAATCTCTTTTAGAGCTGCAAACCGACTATATTGATATTTATCATCTGCACAGTGTGAGGGATTGCCCTAAAGTATTTGAGGAAAGAAAAGGTGCGCTGCGTAAGCTAAATCAGCTTAAACAAGAGCAAATTATCAAGGCAGTAGGTTTGGCTACCCATAACGTTAAAGTTGTCAATGCCGCAGCTGAGCGCGACGATGTTGACATTCTTTTTGTTCTAATTAATAAGGCAGGGATGGGTATTGTGGATGGAACTACTGCTGAAATGGTGGAAGCAATTGAAAAAGCGGCCCATGCCGGTAAAGGACTATACGTCATGAAAGCGCTGGCCGGAGGAAATCTCTTGCCCGATTACCATGAAGCTTTGTCCTGGGCCCGCCGGTTAGAAGGGATCAGTTCTGTTGCAGTGGGAGTGGTATCAATTAAAGAACTACTGCAGAATCTGAAGCACTTTGGCCTTAAAACACCAGAAACAGAAAATGTCAGCCCAGATATCACCATAAAAGAGAAAAAGCTGCATATACTAGAAAGATTATGTACAGGCTGTGCTACCTGTGTGGAAGCTTGCCCCAATAATGCCCTCTTTCTTGAAGGGGAAAAGGCTAAGATAAACCATGAAAACTGTATTCTTTGTGGTTACTGCTCTCCGCATTGCCCGCTGTTCTTAATCAGGATGGTCTAGTTAACCCGCCTGATTTAAAAGGATGAGCCCTTTTATAACTTCGGGCTTAAAGTGGGTCAGTTTTTTCCCAGCGATTGGATCACATTTTTCTTGGCGATTGCACTTTGGAAGAACTCCGATCTTTAAAGCTTCAGCCCCAGGTCACAGCCTTCGCGCACTGCTTCAGTAATTTTTTGAGGTTTTAAGGCATCACCGATTAGGTAGAGCTCCTTTACTTCGCCCTCCAGTTTATAGTAAAGGTCATTATTAGCAATTGCCCCGATGGCCAGGCCAACAGTATCTGCAGGTATCAAACTTTCTTTACCCTCTTTAACTATTACTACCCCTGAAGGGTTAACTTCTTTAACCTGGTACTGGTCCAGCACCGTGATACCCAGGCGTCGGATACACTTAATGGTAACCCAGCGGGTGCTAATGCCAATATCGCGGCCAATCCCTTTCTCCAGTTCGAGCAGGGTTACTTCCCTGGTGCCTTTATTTAAGAGTTTTTGCAACCTTTCCGGTGTTTCAGCTTCATTTTCCAAAAGGAATTTTAAGTTTTCTGCTGAAATTGTACCCATCCTGGCAACGCTAACAGCTGTTTCACAACCCACCGATCCACCGCCGATTACTACCACTCTTTTACCCGGGACCACGGTGCCATCAAGAATTTGCAGGGAAGAGAAAACAGGGGCTCCTTCTTTTACCGGGAAAGGAGGTGGCGTTCCGCGCCCGCCGGTGGCTATAACTACTACATCTGCCTCTTCAGCAATAATTTCTCCGGCTGAAGCTTCCCGGTTCAAGACAATCTCAACCCCGTAGCGGGGCAGTACGTCTTCATAGTAATCCAGGAAAGTTATAAAATCATCTTTTCCAGGCGGCATAGCCGAGTAGCTTAAATGGCCTCCCAGGCGCTCATTTTTTTCCCAGATTTTAACCCTGTGGCCTCTTTGCGCAGCCACACGGGCAGTTTCCATGCCGGCCGGGCCTCCCCCAATGATTAAGATGTTACGTTTTGTTTCTGCTGCTGTTATTTGCAATTCAAATTCCCGTCCTGCCAGGGGGTTAACCGTGCAGTGTACATCCTGTAAGCTAAAAACCCGGTCAAAACAGCCCTGGTTACAGGCGATACAGCGCCGGATCGAACTATACTTGCCGCCTGCAGCTTTCCTGGGCAGATCGGGATCGGCAATCAGCGGCCGGCCCATGTTAACAAGGTCAGCCATGTCCGCTTTAAGAATATATTCGGCCGTGAAGGGATCATTGATCCGGTTGCTGGCTATAACCGGAATCTGGACCGCTTCCTTGATGCCCCTGGCCAGATAGGCAAACCCACCCCGGGGCAGCTCTCCGGTGATCTGGGGTACTCTTGATTCGTGCCAGCCGCCGGTTACGTTGATGCAGCTGATCCCGGCCGCTTCTAATTCTTGAGCAAACAGTGCTGCTTCCCGGCTGGAGTTGCTACCGGGGACAAAATCATGTCCGGAAATTCTCACCATCATGGTATAATCATTTCCAACCGCTTCTTTAACCCGGTTTACCACTTCCAATCCAAAGCGTTTGCGGTTTTCCCAGGAGCCGCCGTACTGGTCTGTGCGTTGATTTGTAAGCGGTGATAAAAACTGGCAGATCAGATATCCGGCGCTGGCCAGGATTTCCACTGCGTCAAAACCTGCTGCTTTTGCTCTCAAAGAGGCTTGGACATAATTTTCCTGAACTGTTTCAATATCTTCTAAAGTCATTTCTTGCGGAGTTCCTTTGGTCAGGCGGGAAGGCACAGCTGAAGGAGCAATCGGTTTCTGCCCGGTCATCAAGCTGTGGGTATAACGTCCGGCATGATAAAGCTGAGCAGCTGCTGCCGCCCCATTTTCTTTTATAGTCCGAACCAGTTTACCCAACCCTTCAATAAATTGATCATCATGCAGGCCGATCATCATCGGCCCCTGGCCGAGGGTATCTATGCTACATCCACCTACAGTAATCAGTCCTGCTCCCCCGCGAGCCCTGGTTTCGTAGTACTTAATCAGCCTTTCATTAACAAAACCCTTCGGGGTGTAGCTGTGGTGGATAGCCGGCATGGCAATGCGGTTTTTTAACTCCATTTGCCCTACGCTAATTGGTTCAAATAATTTCATGACCTGATAACTCCTTTAAAATCATAATCCATAATCATTAAATGCTGCCACTTATATATTCTACACCGGTTCATAAAGTGCCTTCTTGCTAATAAAAGTAGCTGATTAATAAACAAAAGATATCCCAAGTATGAGTGAGTAAAAAGAAAAGAAAGTTGCTCTTGTAACCTCTAATGCCTCTTAATAGCTGATAATCCTCATCAAATTTATTTCATCAGAAAAAAAGTACAGACCACTGGTGGCACAAACAGCTTAAAAAATTACGATTTTGCTTTGTTTTTTGTTATGATAAGTAAAGAGGTTTGTATTAAAGATGACCGGGTGCTGCTGACTGAGTGCTATGGATACATTTTAAGGGGGGCTTAAAATTGGCTACGCTTGAAGTACTTGTTTTTGGCAAACTCTATTTTTTGTTCAAGGAAAGGGGCTGGCCTACCTCCATGACTGTAGATATGCAGGCTCCTTCCCTTACAGCTCACGATCTACGTAAAAGATTGGCTATACCTGCTAATGATGTAGAAGTTGTTTTTATAAACCGTCTGATTAAACCGCTATCGACTAAGCTTAAACCCGGGGACAGGGTCGCGTTTGTTCCTCCCGGAGCTCCCACAATTCACCGTTTTAACCTTGGCTTTTATGATGTTAAAGAAGATTAGGGAGCAACTTCAAACAAGAATTATTATGATTCTCAGTCTTTTTGGAATAACATTTCAGGCCTGAAGCGAAAACTGAGGCGAGCATCAAGTGAAGTTCCGGCAGAAAATAGTTATGGAGCCGCTCCTCCTGGCTATGGCGCTGTTTTGAAAAAAGCTGTATCTCGCTGTAGTGATAGTAACTTTTTATTTTAGATAGTTCAGGCAGCAGTCTGCCAGCTGCTTGAAAGAAGCCAGTAATCAATTAATCTGAACCAAAAACCGGGGGTAGATGCTATGTGTGGAAGGTTTGCTCTGGCAACTGATAAAAAAATCTTAGAGATGCTTTATGATCTGGAGTTAAGGATAGAGCTTGACCAGCGCTATAATATTGCCCCCTCTCAGGAAGTTCTGGCTTTGCGTCAATCACAAGAAAACGGTGAAAAGGAGCCGGTATACCTTAAATGGGGCTTTGTTCCCTTCTGGGCCAATGATCCTGCAATGGGTAACCGTATGATTAACGCCAGAGCTGAAACGGCACCTGAAAAGCCATCTTTTCGCAGCGCTTTTAAAAAAAGAAGGCTGCTTATTCCAGTCAGCGGTTTTTATGAATGGAAGCAGGAAAAAGAGGGCAAACAGCCTTACTTTATCTGCCATAAAGAGGGGCAGCCATTTTCTTTAGCCGGCTTGTGGGAACGCTGGGACAAGGGAGATCAACCCCTTGAAACTTGTACTATCCTAACGACTGAACCAAATGAGCTGGTGGCACCTTTACATAACCGAATGCCGGTGATTATCCCCCGGAATAGTTACGCAAGCTGGATTGATCTGGAAACGGAAAAATCTATCCTGGTGGAAATGCTTAAGCCTTACCCGCCAGAAGAGTTCACTGCTTATCCGGTCTCGCGCAAGGTAAATAGTCCCGGTAACGATGGCCCGGAGCTTATAAAACCTTTATAAAAAACCTGTAAAGGTAAAGGTTTAGAGCTGTTTGTTTTACCAAAAAACTGATTTTACCGGCAAATACAATAATCTTAATATAAAAGCCCAATTTAAAATATTTGTAGTCTGCTCCTATCTGGCATTAAAGTGAGATCATTCGGCTCCGCAAAAAAGACAGGGTCCGGTGGGCCGGTGGTAGCTGTGATTGGTCCAGATCCCACAATCAAAACGGTAGCCCCGGCTGCCCAGCTCTACCGGGCACTGTTCATACATCAGGTGATAACCCTCATATGTCTGGCAGCCATCACTGGTGCGGTTGCATTCTGTGCACACAAATTTTGGGGAATATGAGCCCCTGCCGTTATTTAAAAAGCCCAGGAATTTAACTTCACCATCACAAACAAAACAGGCCGAACCATCAAGAGAAGCAAAATCAATATCATGGTAATGGACGTCACTTTCAATTACAGAGTTATCAAAAAAACCGGCCAGATCTTCAGGATGAAGGGTTAGGCTGGGCAGGTCTACCGGCAGTATGCTGGAGATAGCCTCAATCATTAACTCCGTATTACTGATAATATGAGGGGCAAAAGTGGATTGGTCCACATAATCAAGGACCCCTCCAAAAATGGGAAAGGCAACTAAAAGGATTAAAAGGACACCGATTACGCCCACTCCGATTAGAAAGCCGGCCCCGCCCCCGCCTATTTTATCGAGCAGCTTAATCGGGCTAAATTCAGTTGCCACAGCTACAAGGGACCCAAGGATGTGAATCAGGATGGCGGTAATTGAAAAAAGCAAAATAAAGCTAACCGAATCAGCAATGACAGCAGGCAGATTAATAATACTCAAAATCTGATTGCTTCCGTCTACGTAATAAGAGATGGCTACACCTAATCCGACAGCAATCCCGGCGATGGAAAAAATACTTTTCACTAATCCGGCTTTAATGCCCTGGATCAGGGATATTATCAAGAATAAAGCGATGATGATGTCAAGCCAGTGCAGTTCGTAGGGCATTATTGTACCGCCTTTGGTTTATCCAGTTTTAAAGCCATTGAATAATTACAGTGTAATGGCAGAGCACAGCTTTTAAGCCGAAATTGCTAAACCAAACCATTTTATTGCTAAATATTATCCCGGCCTTGATTTCACTGGTTGGGTTGGCATATTTATTAATCTATTATAATTTAAATCTGCCTGAATGTGTATCTTAAAGATTTTTTAAGCAGGAAAAATAAATTAAAAAGGGAATGTTTTCTTAGCTAAAAGGTAAAACGTGCTTAGCAGAATATTTAAGCTAAAAAAGCTTAGCGGCTCAAAAAACTGCCGAAAACTAACTACCGGCCTATACTTCCTGGAGGTGCCTTGAAATGCCTGTCTTGATTGGTGTGACCACAGCCTGGAGCATAGAAACCTGGGGTGAGGAAGCCGATAAGCCGGGGGGGATTTTTTATAACCCGGTTCACTACACAAATGTCCTGTATGAAAACGGGGCTTTGCCATTTTTAGTTATACCGCCGGTTGAAATAAATAAGGATGAAGATTTGCAAGCGATGGCGGAATTGACTTTAGACTCTGTCGATGCCCTTTTCATGAGCGGAGGAGGCGGCAACCGGCGCTTCAAGGCCCCTGATATGCCTGGCTTGAAAGAGCAGCAGCCGGTTCGCTACCGTTTTGAAACCATGTTATTAAAAGAAGCCTGGAAAAGGCGGCTGCCGGTAATCGGAGCCTGCCGCGGGCATCAGATGATGATTGAAGCGCTTGGCGGAACAATTAAAAAGGAAACGGTAACCGGGCATCAGTTTGACGATTACACAAAAACCGCTCATCCGGTACACATCGCTGAGAGATCAAGGTTGGGCTCGTTAGTGGGAACAGAGGATTGGCCGGTTAATAGTATGCACTGCCAGGTAGCTGAAACAGTGCCGGATTTTTTAAAAGTGGCAGCGCGAAGTCCCGAAGGATATATTGAAGTAATCGAAGCCATTGATTCAGTTTTTTGGATGGGTTTTCAATTTCATCCTGAAATAATGTCCGTCTTTGATCCCAAAGCAAGAAAAATCATCAAAGCTTTTGTCCAGGAAGCGCAAGCATATGCCAAAAGCAAATGATCTAGAAGTAATAAAAAAGAGAGGGAGAGTATTTCTCTCCCTCAATAATAATGATGAGCTGATTAATATACCGTAATCAGCAGGAGGGAACATATCACCGGAGCTGCCTAATCCTTAACAGGGACATCAATACCCAGAAGAGGCGGATACTGTTGACTGCCAAAGGTATCGGCGTCTCCGGGGCTACCGCTTGGTTCTTTTCTGTAAATGGTATACTTGATGGCATAGGCAGGATCAAATTCCACAAAATCAGAGATGCGATCCTCTGTAATACCATACAATTTGGCAATGTTTTCTTTACTGATTACGCCGCTATTTTTAACCAGTTCATAATTGGCTTTTTCCCGAAATATGATATCAAAAGTTATCTTATCGGTCCCTGCATTTTTGCTGCGGATTGTCTTGGCTAAATCGGTTAATTTAACTGTTTTCATTGGGTTTTGCCCTCCTTAACCTCAATCAAGCGCACATCAAAAAGTTCCATGGGATCATCGACACTTACTGTATGGTTAATTGTCCACTTATAGCCTGCTGTTGCAGGAAGAACCTCTTCAAATCCAAAAGCTGCCGTTCCTGCCGTTCCTTTAACTTCCGGCAGCCGGGCATAAAAGATTTGGCGAGTTCCGGTCATGGTTATTTCCTCGGCCATTTCCTTGGTTTCTGCTATTCCCTGACAAACTATACATAGTTCATGTGATTTACTTTCTTTAATCGGTTCCAGTTCGCCCATAACTCCGTTTTTGCCATATACATTGTAATAAAGCTCATAACCTTCTTCACCGAATCTTTCCTTGACCTGTTCTCTCGCCCAGTCTAAAACCTTATCAATGTGTTTGATGGTATAGGGGTCCCTAATACCTGCTATGCCTACAAAACGTTCTCCTACTTTTCCGGAACCCTCAAGCTTCACCTTTATTTTTCCTTCAATTGGCACAAAAACAGGCCCTGTAACGCGGCAAGTTTTCTCATCATATTGTTCATAATGGCAGTTAGTCATATCGATCATACCACCTGCCATATATTCAAAGTATGGATTTGAGCGTTCATACATGGCGTGGCCGGCTACCGAAGCGACAGTGCAGCGCTGGTAAGGGCTCATAGCGGTCACTTTTACATCTTCAGCCGTAATTTCACCGATAACAGATTCTTTAGCCCCGTAAGGCTCGGCACAGAAAGAGGCGCACTCCAGGGTTTTACCCATGTAATAGGATAGGCCTTCGGGGAATCCGTCTTTAATAGCAGGGGCGGCAAAGATAGCAATATCGCTGCTGCGCCCGCCTATGATTACGTCTGCGCCCATTTCGAGGGCTTTTATGTAAGGGTGAATACCGGCTACGGCAACGATGCGGTTTGTCTGTTCCAGCTCTTCTAAAGTTAGTTCTTTACGGCCATCCAGGCCTTCTATGGCTTCCCCCTGGTCCAATTTATTCTTCAGGTATTCTTTAGGAACGTCCGAATAAAAGTAGGCCAGCTTGAAGGGGGCCATCTTATGTTTGCGGGCCAGATCTTTAATTATTTGCACGTAAAGATCTACCCGGCTCCGGGTCCCAGTGTCACCCGCCGATCCAATAATCATAGGAGCGCCCTGTTTTCTGGCTGCAACCAGCATCATTTCCAAATCGTGTTTTTGCCACTCATAAGGGCTTACCGAATAATCTCCCCCCAGGGGCCCGGGGCCGATATCGCTGCTTCCGGAATCGCAGCAATAAAAATCAGGCCTGGTTTTAGCTCCCAGATCAAAGCTTTCCCTTTTACTGGGCGCGAAACCCAGGTGCCCGTTGGGGCAGATAAATCTCATTGATTTATTGCTCATATTTTCCTCCTTGTATAGCATGCAGCGTCTCTGCATTAAAATCATATTCAACAAAGCAGAGCAGCATTACTGACTAATTACCAGAAATCTTTCTGGCCTGATCTGGTTATTGTAGATGTTTTGAAAAATATATACCAACAGGTTACTACCAGTGCTTCAAGAAGTCAAGCTTACCTTTTCAACCTCTTTTTACAAAACCTGCTTCCATAATGCTTTAGAAACCCTATAATCAAGAATAACTATTATAACTTATTTAATCCTGATATAAATGACACATGACCAGCCTGCCGCTTTCAACTTCCCTTAGACCCGGGATTTCAGTTTCACAGATTTCTCCAATTTTCTCCGGGCAGCGCGGGTTAAAAGGGCATCCGGGCGGAACATCAATGGGACTGGGCACACTGCCTTCAAGAATAATCCGTTTACGTCTGGCGCTTTTATTAACAACCGGTATGGCCGAAAGCAGGGCCCGCGAATAAGGGTGAAGCGGCTGATCAAAAAGATCTTTGGTTGAGGCCACCTCTACTATTTTGCCCAGGTACATAACGGCAATCCGGTTACTGACATAGTAAATAACGCTCAGGTCGTGGGTAATAAATAAATAGGTAAGATTATATTCCTGCTGTAGTTCTTCCAGCAAATTAATAATTTGAGCCTGCACAGAAACATCAAGCGCAGACACCGGTTCATCGCAGACAATTAACGAAGGTTTCATGGCCAGGGCCCGGGCAATTCCAACACGCTGTCTTTGGCCGCCGCTGAACTGGTGGGGGTAGTTGTTGATATGATGCCCTGAAAGTCCCACCCGATTGAGTAAATCAAGGATATTTTCTTCCCGTTCAATCGGGCTTTGCATTCCTTTATGGGCCAGAGGCACCGCTATGATGTCCCGCACGGTTTTACGGGGGTTCAATGAAGAATACGGGTTTTGAAATATTATTTGTGCCTCTTCCCGGAATTTCAATAATTTGTTTTTATTGTAGGCGAGGATGTTTTCTCCTCTAAAGTTGACTTTTCCCTCAGTGGGGGAAATGATATTCAAGATCGCTCGGCCCAGGGTTGATTTGCCGCAGCCGCTTTCTCCGACCAGGCCGAGAGTTTCTCCTTCATTAATGCTTAAATCCACCCCGTCTACAGCCCGCACCAGCAGATCCTTTTGGCCTCCGATTGTCTTGGCTATGATGGAGCGTTTAATAGGAAAATATTTTTTTAACCCTGAAGATTCAAGGAGCGGATGATTGTTATTCATTACTGACCCCTCCTTGATCCTTATATTTTATACAGCGCACTTTTCTTCCGTCTTCCAAGGTCCTTAGGTCCTGGGGTTCTTTGCATTCTTCTACTGCGTATTCGCAGCGGGGCATAAAGTTACAGCCCGGGGGTAGGTCGAGCAGGCTCGGCACGTTACCCGGGATAGGTTTTAAACGTGGCTTGTCGGGAACTATGTGCGGGATGGAACGCAGTAATCCCTGGGTATACGGGTGGAGTGGTTGTTCTATGATATCATCCGTCAACCCCTGCTCAACGATTTGTCCGGCATACATAACGGCAATGCGCTGGCAATACTCTGCAGCTACCCCCAGGTCGTGAGTTACAATGATAATGGCCATGCCGTGTGAGCGGTTGATTCTTTCCATAACACTCAAAATCTGGGCTTGAATGGTCACATCAAGAGCAGTTGTTGGCTCATCGGCCAGCAGGATTTTTGGTTCACAGGAAAGAGCAATGGCGATTACAGCGCGCTGCTGCATGCCACCGCTGAATTGATGGGGGTATTCATAGTAGCGGTCCATAGGGGAAGGGATGCCGACTTCCTCCATCAATTCAATGACTCTTTCTTTTTCCGCCTGGTACCTCTTTTTCCCGGCCCGGCGGGCATCCCGAAAATATCCGTGAATGGCCAGTGATTCACGGACCTGTTCTCCAACTTTGAAAACCGGGTTAAGTGAAGTCATGGGATCTTGGAAAATCATGGCCATGTCTTTACCGCGCATGGCAGTCATTTCCCGGTTGCTTTTTTTAAGGAGATTTTTTCCTTCCAACAAAATCTCGCCTCCCACGACCTTTCCCGGAGTGGGAACTAAACGAAGCAAAGAAAGCAGGGTCATGCTTTTTCCGCAACCCGACTCTCCGACCAGGCCCATAATCTCTCCTTCGTTCAGATGAAAGCTTATACCATCTACC
Source organism: Syntrophomonadaceae bacterium (assembly GCA_003567725.1). Classification (GTDB taxonomy): domain Bacteria; phylum Bacillota; class Dethiobacteria; order DTU022; family DTU022; genus B1SED10-74M. The sequence goes on from PWYU01000122.1 coordinate 83,215, forward strand.
GCTTTCACTGTTCCTTTTGTTAATTGGAAATGTGTTTGTAAATTATTAACTTCAAGTAGCAAAATTGGGCCTCCTTTACTCTATGCGGCGCAGGCGGGGATCGAGAATATCCCGCAACCCTTCACCCAGCATGTTAATTGATAGCACCATAACCAGAATTGCTATGCCGGAAAAAGTGGAGATCCACCATGCGCTGAGCATATAGTCCCTGCCGATATTAACCATCGAACCCCATGCTGGTTCCGGGTACTGGATACCCAGGCCCAGGAAGCTAAGTGAAGCTTCCATGATAATCATAAAGCCCATGCGCAGGGTTCCTAAAACAATGATCGAGTTTAAAATATTGGGCATGATCTCCCGGGCCATAATTTTAAAGTTGTTTTGTCCCAGGGCCCGGGCTGCATCGACATACTCCTTGGTTTTTTCCGAAAGCACTTCGCCCCTTACCAGGCGGAAAAAGCCCACCCATCCTTTAAAAGTCAGAGCAAATACGAGGTTGTAAAATCCCGGCCCGATGACAGCCATGGTAAAAATGGCAAATATCAACCAGGGAAATGAAAGGAGCAAATCGGCAAAACGAGCCAGGATGTTGTCCAGCACACCGCGGTAGTAACCGGCCAGCAATCCCAGTATGGTTCCAATGACTATGGAGATGCTTACGGTCAATACACCGATCATCAAAGAAATCCTGGTGCCTACAATTATCCTGGAAAAAAGATCCATTCCCAGCTGATCTGTGCCCAGTATGTATTCTGTGCTTCCGCCTTCCATCCAGAAGGGGGGTAGCAATCTTTCAGTTAAGCTGATTTGCATCGGGTCTTTGGGGACAATGGACGGTCCGGCTATGGTTAGAAAAACGAAAAATAAGATAATAACCAAACCAATCATTGCCGTAGGGTTGCGGCTTAATTTGCTCAAAAACTCTCTAAAGTTTCTACCGGTCAGGCGTAAACGGGTTAAGTAGTAATCGCGCAAACTCATTTTTTCAGGACTGATTGATTTTACCTGACTCATCTGTACACCCCTTACAGCATTTCTATACCAGCGACCGAGCTGCCGGCCGGCTAATTTACATAGAAATCTTCGGATTAATATAGGTATATAGAATATCAACAACTAAATTGGCAAATACAAAGGTAAAGGCATAAATCATAACTACACCCTGGACCAGGGGGTAATCGCGCACAAAAATTGAGCTCACCACCAGGCGACCCAGCCCCGGCCAGCTAAAAACTGTTTCCACGATCATATTGCCGCCTAAAAGCATCCCCACCTCGAGTCCGATCACAGTTACTGTGGGAATCATAGCGTTGCGCATGGCATGTTTGACAATAACGCTGAATTCATTGAGCCCTTTGGCCCGGGCCATAACCACGTAGTCATTGCGTAGTATTTCCAGCATGCTTGAGCGCATCACCCGGGCAACAATAGCAGCCATGGGAAAACCCAGGGTGATTGAAGGCAAAATCAGGTGTCTGATTGAGCTTTTTAGGGCCTCCCAGTTGCCGGTTAGAAGGGAATCGAGTATATAAAACCCGGTTATTCTTTGTAGATTGACATCGCTGCCGATTCGGCCATAAGTAGGCAAGAGATCCAGGTTGATGGAAAATATGATAATCAAAATAATACCCAGCCAAAATATGGGCATACAGATACCGAAAAACGCTCCGGCCATGCTGATTCTATCAATTAAACTGTCCTGTTTAACTGCTGAAATAACTCCAATTGGGATGGAGATTGCCAGGGCAAAAAAAGCGGAAACCATGGCCAGTTCAATAGTGGCCGGCAACGCCTGCATAATCAAGGCCCAAACCGGCCTGCCCTTGGTAAAGGACATCCCCAGGTCGCCGCGAAGAAGATCTCCTAAAAAATGACCCAGCTGGACAATTAAGGGCTCATCCAGATGCCATTGTTCTCGTAACAGCTCAACTTCTCTTTCCGATACATGCCCGGCCTGGCCCATCATTATATCTACAGGGTCGCCCGGGGTAAGGCGCATAATTAGGAATATAACGACGCCGATACCGAGTATGATCGGTATAGCTATAAGGATTCGTTCAATTATTCTGGCTGCCTGCATTAATTCACCACCCTAAGATGCACTTGGTAATGGCTTGCTGCAAGCAATAAAGCTTGCAGCAAGCTTCAAGTTCAACGATTCTTATTCCAGTCCTACGCGGTGCAGGTTGATCCTGCTGTCCGTGCTTGGTTCCCAGTTAACCACATCGTCTCTGCAGGCTTCAATTTCCAGGCCCACATAACCGAAAACCCAGGGGGCATCTTCATAAATTATTTCCTGTGCTTTTATATAGAGTTCTTCTCTTTCGTCCCGATCTACTGCAATTTCAGCTGCATCCAGTAATTCATCAAGCTCAGGGTTGGCATATTGTGAGTAATTGCCCCTGTCGTTGCTTCTAAGTTTCGGCACCAGCAGGTCGCTGGGGTCAAGGGTGGAGTTGCCCCAGTTGCCGAAATTCATCATCCGTTCTCCTTCGATCAACTGGTCGCGCAGTACGCCCCAGTCCCAGATCCGAACAGAAGCTTCAATGCCTATATCACTTAGCATGCTGGCGGCGGCATAGGCAACATCTTTCAGGACATCTTCTGTATCGATAACCAATTCAAATCCGTCTTCGTAGCCGGCATCAGCTAAAAGCTCAACTGCTTTGTCCGGATCGTAGCCGTAAGGTTCAAGGTCCGGGTGGAGTGCAAAACCATGCGGCAGAAGCGGGCCGGCGACAGTGGTTCCGTATCCAAGCAATACGGTGTCCACGATAGTGTCGATATCAATGGCATAATTAATGGCCTGCCTAACCCTGGCATCATCAAAGGGAGCCCGGTCGACGTTCATTTCAAACATGTGCATCCTGGTGCCATCAACAGTTTTTACCTCTACACCAGGGTCTGCTTCCAGGGTTTCGACCATATCCGGGGGGACGTTATGGACAATGTGAACATCGCCGGCCTGGATAGCGGCAATACGGGTTGAAACTTCGGGCATGAACTCAAAGATAATCCTGGCTGCCGGTGCTGGTCCCACAGGCGGGATCTCTGGAGAACCGCCGTAATAATCATCAAACCGTTCAAGAACAATACGATCGTCTATCGAACCTTCGACAAACTTAAACGGTCCTGCTCCCATCGGTTGAGTGGCTATATCAGAACCTACTTCTTCCAGGTGAGCCTGGGAAACAACCTGCTGATGGGGTAGCATTGCTGTGAGAATGGGCCACGGTTCTTCCAGGATGAAACGAACCGTGTTGTCATCAATAATCTCTACATCGGTAAGCGGGCCAAGCAAGCCTTTCCGGGGTGAAGTTTCCCCTTCCATGGCTTCTTCTTGAATAACACGGTCAAAAGTGAATTTAACATCTTCTACCGTTAAATCTGAGCCGTCATGAAATTTAACATCGTCGCGGATTGTGAACTCCCAGATGGTTGGTTCTGGGTTGTCCCAGGACTCGGCGATTTCCGGAACCACAGTCCCATCGGGGGTGCGGGTAACCAATCCGTCGTACAGGTTGCGGATGACAGTTTCAGTAACCCGGTCACGGTGATTGGCCGGATCCAGGGTTAAAATAGTTTGTGAAAGGCCAACCACTATTGTATACTCGTCATCAACTGCTTCTTCTTCCTCTGCTTCCTCTTCGTCATCAACTTCCGGATCTTCGGGTTCTTCTACTTCTTCTGCCGGCTGACAGCCCAGTGCCAGTGAAAAGCTAAAAACAAGCACTAACGAAAAAACTAACAAAAGCCAGATAGACCTTTTCAACAGAATTCCCCTCCTTAAAATTAAATCCCCCAAATTCCTCCTACCCTGCCAGAGATAAACGTTTAATCACCTCCCCCTGGAAGTTCAGCAGTTTTTAAGCATCATAAAAGCGGCCATGACAATCAACAAGCTTTGATGATTAGATTGTTGGATCAACCCGGTAAGTGATAGTAACATGTAATTACCAGATGATGCCTTAAAAAAGCTGATTAGAAATAAAACCTAATTAGCTGCATTAATTAGAATTTTAAAATGTTCTCATACCTGTATCATACCATTGTTAATAAATTATTCTTCCTTAATTGAAATATTCCTCCTTGTCTAATAAAATTTTATAAAAAAAATTTTAACTAACTACTTCGCGGCTGATATTAAACTTGTAACGATCTCCACGATAGTAGGCATGGCGCAATTCAATGGGGTTTTCTTCGCGGGTATTAATTATAGAAGTAACTTTGAAAAGGGCGCTACCAGTTGCCAGCTGCATAATTTTAGACTGATCATGGTTAGCGACTGCAGCTTCAAATGTTTGCCTGGCTACTCCCAGTTCAATTTTTTTATGCTCTCTAAAATAGCGGGTAAAAGAAAACCATCCTTGTTTTGCTTCGAAATCATAGATCAGGGAAAGGGCTTCTTTACCTATTTCTACAGGCATGTAATAATAAAACAAAACTAATGGAGTATTGTTGGCAATGCCCAGGAGCTTAAAGCTGGCAATGTCGGCCCCCAGGGGAAGATTAAGCAAAGCGGTAATGTGAACATCAGCGGTGGTGAGTTGTGCTTCCAGGACTTTCATCGAAGGGGTCAAGCCACGTCCCAGGACAGTTTCTTCAAATCCGGTCAGGCTAATCAAACCTTGATTAATTTTTTGCTCTGCTACAAAAGTGCCTTTACCTTGAATGCGGTAGAGCAAGCCTTCACTTACTGCCAGGCTAATCCCCTGCCTTACAGTGGTGCGGCTTAAATTATACTTTTCGCAAAGTTCACGCTCAGAAGGTATTTTATCATGGGGAGATAGTTTCTGCTCTTTGATTTCCTGAGTAAGCAGTTCTTTTAATTGAACATACAGGCTTACTGGAGAATGGTTGGTTATTTCCACAGGCGTTCTCCTTTATGAATTGGCCTACAATAGCGTAAACTAAACAGGGAAGAACTATGAACAATAAAAAAAACCATAACAATTATGTGATATTTCATTCCGCTTATCCTGATTCGATTAATTCGACAAATATATTAATACTCCTTTCGGTCGAGGCTGGGTTTTTTCTAAAAGTTGCGGTTAGGAGTTATTTTTGCTAATCTTTTATAACATCATATATATTTGGAAATAACAGCTGAACGCGGGTAAAAAATATTATAATCAGGAGCAGAAAATGACTTTTTTTACAAACGGCAAAGATTACTGCAGGGGCAATTCGGTTGATTGAGATTGCCCCCGTACTGACGGCATGTTTAATGCTCGCCCTCGGGGTGGGCGGGGCGCTGGTCTTTAGTGTGCTAAAGATGCCGGCTCCGTATATTATCGGACCGATGGTGGCACTCAGTTTAGGCAACATTCTTGAACTGCCTCTTCCCATGCTGCCCGGCTGGTTTGAAAGTATCGCCCAGATTATTCTAGGTTTTTATTTAGGCATCGGGATAACCAGAAAGAACCTGAAGCAATTAAAATCCGCTTCTTTTCCTGCTGCGGTAATTGCTGTTTGGTCATTGTTTATCACATTTGCCCTCGGCTTCTTCCTCTACCGCACCACTCAGTTCAGCCTGGCCACCGCGGTTTTAAGCTCCAGTCCCGGCGGGGCTCCTGAAGTCAGCATTGTAGCTGTGGCGATTAATGCGGATGTGGCCACGGTGACCATAATGCAGATGGCCAGGTTGCTGGCCATACTTATGCTGGCCCCCTTGTTAAGCTACGTCATGCGCTCCCATAGGAAATCTGTATCGCCTGCTTGCTTTTATGATCACTTTAATCCGGAGGCTGCGGAAGAAACTTCCTCCACTCCCTTTTCCGGCAACCGGGTTCGAACTTTTTTCAGGCGGCTTTTAAACCCCGGCCTGGCTATCGCTGCAGCCGGCGGCCTTGCCTTTCACCATATCGGTATACCGGCAGGTTATTTGATCGGAGCCATGGTAGCGGTCGGGGCGGTTTCTCTTTATGGTTTAAAAATAAACCTGCCGCCGGAACAGCTCAGGTCAGGATCCTATATCGGTATCGGCCTTTTGATCGGACAATTTTTTACCCGGGAAGCCTTTATTGGGATTATAGAGATCTATCCGGTTGTATTGTTATTAACTGCGCTGATGCTTTTATCATGCGCCGCGCTTGGTCTGGTTATTTCAAAAATTACGGGCTGGCAGTTGAGCGTTTGCCTGCTGGCCACAGCGCCCGGCGGTTTGATCACCATGATTGCTTTGGCTGCTGAGATGGATGCAGATCCTTTTGTTGTCAGCCTGATGCATCTGTCCCGCCTGATCACGGTCAAACTAACCCTACCCCTGGTAATTCTAATCATTTCATAATAAAATTAACCCTGGGCTTAAGCAGTGATCTATGGGGTTACAATTGTTTTCCTTATATGTGTAACAATGATCTTGTGAATGATTAATTAAATTAATGAAACTCGATATGGAATTGATGTTTTTTTGTTAAAATTTTTAGAATAACAGTTGCCAGATATTATCACCGGTGAATGCTTCATCAAAACATCATTTTATGATCGACTTACCTGATTATCTCTGTATTGAGTTTAAAGGGCATAGTAAAAATTTTTTTGCTCTACTTTTTAACTGCTCAGCCTATTGCCCCTGTTGAATAATAAGCGGCGCCATGGAGACGGTGGAACCGTCCCCTGTGGCTTTTAACTTCCTCAAAGAATAGCCGTGAAACTGATTGCGGTTCTTAACCTGCCGTTATTATACAGTGTGTATAGTTATGAGGCCATATTTTTGTATCCACCTGCTATGGTGTTAGCTATTTAAATCTGTTATAAATACAAGTACTATAGCGAAAAGTAAGCCGTGAAGCAGTGCCTGCGCACAAAATTAGATTTGATTATCACCCTGGAAAAGCGCAAGTTCGTCAGAGAAGACGATTGAACCTCCTCCCGGCATGGCGTTTTTTAATAAGCTAAACTTCGCTTTAGGGCTAGAATGACAGATAAGCTATCCGGTTTAAGCTTTCCAGCTAGCTTTTAATTAATGCAGGCACCTGTAATTTTTCATGAAGAGGTTTGAGTTAACTGTAATAATTGTAATACCCGGGCCCGGGTAATTCTTGAGCCGGTAAATAAGTACCGCTCAAAAGTTTTCGAATCGCTCTATATCTGTTACAATAAAAATGACGGCAAAACAGGAATATTTAAAACCTTAATAACCTGCAATAAAGCTGATTGCTATTGCCCTTGATTAGCAGGCAGGGCAATATTAAGCATATAACTGCAACCGGAAAGGAGTTTTTAAAATGCTAGGCTACAAAGAAATAGCGCTGTGGCAAGATGTTAGCCCGGAGGATTGGAACGACTGGCGCTGGCAGGTCCGTAACCGGATCAGTTCGCTTGATCAGCTCAAGCAGGTAATAGATCTAAACTCAGAGGAAGAAAAGGGTGTAGAACAGTGTTTGCAGAGTTTCCGCATGGCCATTACCCCTTACTATGCCTCGCTGATGGATCCTGAAGATCGCAACTGCCCGATTCGCAAGCAGGCCGTACCCACGGGGTTGGAAGTGCGTTATTCTGATTCCGACATGGCCGATCCCCTGCATGAAGATGTTGATTCGCCCGTAGAGGGCCTGACCCACCGCTACCCGGACCGGGTGCTGCTGCTGGTGACCGATCAGTGCTCTATGTACTGCCGCCATTGTACCAGGCGCCGGATGGCAGGAGGGACCGATAAACCCCGGAGCAAAGAACAGATTGAAGCAGCCATCGATTATGTGCGCCGCACTCCTAAAGTCCGCGATGTTCTTATCTCCGGTGGTGATGGTCTTTTAATAGGCGATGATTTAATTGAGTATATCTTAAAAGAGCTGAAAGCAATCGAGCATGTTGAGCTAATCCGTTTCGGCACCCGCACTCCTGTAGTTATGCCTCAGCGGATTACTGATGAACTGTGCGAAATGCTTTCCCGTTACCACCCGATCTTTTTAAACACTCATTTCAACCACCCGAAAGAAATTAACGAAGAATCGGCTGCTGCCTGTGATCGACTGTCCAATGCCGGCATTCCGCTCGGCAACCAGTCCGTCCTCCTGGCCGGCGTAAATGATTGCCCCGATGTCCTTAAAAAATTGAGCCATGAACTTTTAAAAATCAGAGTGCGACCTTACTATATTTACCAGTGCGATCTTTCTCAAGGCATAGAACATTTCCGGACCTCTGTCGGAGCAGGCATTGAAGCCATTGAAAACCTGCGCGGACATACCACTGGATTGGGCGTGCCCACTTTTGTTGTTGATGCTCCCGGTGGCGGCGGTAAAATACCGGTTATGCCCCAGTATTTAATCAGCCAGTCTTCCACCAAGGTAGTATTGCGTAACTTTGAAGGCGGTATTTACGCCTATTCTGAACCTAAGAGAGAGGTTGACCCCTCAAAAACCTGCTCACTGTGCGGTGGAAGCCATAATCACTATGATGTAGGCGTTGCTTCCCTGCTTAACGGCCAGGGTGTGGCTATGGAACCAACCGTGAAAAAAGATAAAAATTGATCTGAAATTAATTGATTGAAAAAAACTCAATAAAAATGCACCCGGAAAAATTCCCGGGCGCAAATCAGGTAACTCCGGTGCCTGTGTGAACAGCAGCAATGGATGCAGCCCGCAAAGCAGCTAACATTTTGAATTATTTCACGCAGGCACTGTTATTATAGGCTTTTAAAGATCTTCTTTTTCCTTTTCTACAACCCGCCTGGCTTTACCGGTGGTGCGTTCTAAAGATCCCGGTTCCAGTAGAGTAATGCGGGGCCCGAGCGAAAGCGTAGAGCGCAGGCTCTGTTTAATGCGGCGCTCCAGGGCTTCGAGCTCTTTGTAGCGGTCGGTAAATCCTTCCGGGGTTAGCTCAACCTGCACTTCCAGATCTTTAATTGTGTCCCTGGTTTTATGTAAGATCAGCTGGTAATGGGGTGATACCTCTTTGAAACCGGTCAGGACCTCTTCGATCTGGGAAGGGAAGATATTGACTCCTTTAATAATAATCATATCATCGCTGCGCCCGGTAATGTAATCCATCCGGCGGATGGTCCTGCCGCAGGAGCATTTTTCAGCTTTCAATCGGGTAATGTCGCCGGTGCGATAGCGCAGCACAGGAAAGCCTTCTTTTAGAAAGGGGGTAAGCACCAGTTCCCCGGTAGCGCCGTCGGGTAATACTGTCCCGCTGTTTGGATCGATAATTTCCGGGTAGTAAAGATCTTCTAAGATATGCATACCTGCCTTATGCGGACATTCACCGGCCACTCCCGGTCCCACTACTTCTGTTAAACCATAGTTCACAGTAGCTGTTAAGCCCCATTTTCCTTCAATTTCTTCCCGCATCGCTTCCGAGCAGGGCTCACCTCCGAATAAACCGATCCTAAGCTTGAATTCAAGCGGATCATAACCCAACCCGGCGGCAGCCTCGGCCATATAAAGGGCAAATGAAGGGGTGCTGACCAGGACAGTGGTCTTAAAATCTTTCATCAGCGCCAGCTGTCTTTCCGTATTGCCGCTGGAAAAAGGAACCACAGTGGCTCCCAATCTTTCCAGCCCGTAATGCAGGCCAAAACCGCCTGTAAAAAGGCCGTAACCGAACGAGACCTGGGCGATATCTTTTACAGTTACCCCGGCCATGACGCAGATCCTGGCCACCGCTTCTGACCACCAGTTCAAATCAGCCCTGGTGTAACCGGCGACGATCGGTTTGCCTGTAGTTCCGGAAGAGGCGTGGATGCGCAGGATTTTTTCTAGAGGCACTGCTGTCATCCCGTAAGGATAAGCCTGGCGTAAATCTTTTTTTGTGGTAAAGGGGATAAGGTTATAATTGGCTTTTCCCTCAATCCTTTCTGGATCTAAACCGGATTTTTCAAAAAGCTGCCGGTAAAAAGGGCTGTTAGCACAGGCATGGCGGACCGCTTTTTTTAATCCTTTTGCTTGAATTTCCTCAAGTTCTTCCCTGTTCCAGTGGTCCTTTAAATGTTGCTCTTGCAGTTTCAACGGCTTCAACTCCTAACAGATTAAAGGCTGTGATTAAAAAGTGTATACCCGGTCGCTTGATACGATGGGAATCTGGTTTTTCTTTAAAACTTCCAGGGCTTCAGCAATTTTTTCTACACGCATCATAATGATGGCGTTGGTGGTTGATTTTTCGATAAAAGAGTAAAGATACTCAATATTAATATCTGCTTCCTGCAGGTATTCCAGCACCCGGGCCAATCCGCCCGGCGTATCGGGCACCTCCATGGCGATCACATCGGTAGCTGTGGCCATAATTCCTTTATCTTTTAAAATCTCGATGGTTTTCTCCGGTTGATCCACGATCATCCTCAAGATCCCGAAATCGGAAGTGTCGGCAATAGACAGGCCGCGGATATTGATCCCGGCTTCCCCGAGAACCTGGGTTACCCGTACCAGGCGACCCGATTTGTTTTCCAGAAATACTGAAATTTGTTTGATCATAACTGTTTCCTCCTCTTTTTCTCCGGGCATAAGAGCACATATTCAATCTGCGTATCCATTTTTCCTGCCTGATAGTACAATAAATAGATAGTTAAGATTTACGGCAGGATTTTACCCCCATATCAAGAAAAACATCCATAACAGATAACAGCGCCAGGGAGGTAACCTCCAATGCCCGGAGATGATCAAAAATTTCTTCCTGCTTACCTGAAATTGAGCGCAGAAGAACGGTCTGAAAAAGTAAAGCGCTTTAATCAAATTATGCACAGCTGTACTTTTTGCCCCCGCAGCTGCCGGGTTGACCGCCTGCAGGGCGAGAGGGGACAGTGTGGAGTGTCGGCAGATCTTTACATCAGCAGTGCCGGCCCTCACTTTGGGGAAGAACGAGAACTGGTGGGCGGTGGTGGCTCAGGGACCATTTTTTTTTCTAACTGTAACCTGGCCTGTATATTTTGTCAGAACTGGACCATCAGCCGGGGAATGGATACAGACAGTCCAGGCAGTGTGGAAGAGCTGGCCAAAATGATGCTTAATTTACAGAAAAGAGGCTGCAGTAATATTAACCTGGTTACTCCAACCCCTTACCTTTACCACATTACAGCTGCTATTGACCGGGCTGCCGGTGCTGGCCTGAGTTTACCGGTAGTCTATAACTGTGGCGGTTATGAAAGCGCAGAAACACTTAAGCTGCTGGAAGGATTTATCGATATCTATATGCCCGACGCCAAATACGGATCTGACCGGAGGGGAGAGACTTACTCCGGGGTCAAGGATTACTTCAGCCGCCTGAAAGAAGCATTAAAGGAAATGCAGCGTCAGGTTGGCGACTTAAAAATAGGTTCAGGTGGCCTTGCTTATCAGGGCCTTTTAATCCGCCACCTGGTTTTACCTGACAACCTCTCTGAAAGCGAGATCATCGCCCGTATTATAAAAGAAGAGATATCTCCTCATTGTGCCGTTAATGTTATGGCTCAATACTACCCGGCATACCAGGCTTCAAAATTTCCGCCCTTGAACCGGCGCTTAAGCTCGCTCGAATATAGCACAGCCAGGGAAGCATTTCAAAAAGCCGGGTTGCGGGTGCTTTAAAGACCTGATTTTGGTTGACCCATTTTGCCGTGCTGGTGTAGAATGATAATAAATAAGAATAAGATCTATTTATGAACAGGGTTTTGTTTATAGAAACCAAAAGTTTGTTAGCAGATTATTTTTAAGGAGGAATTATCGATGGCAGGAGCAGTAAAAGAAATTAAAGAAAACCAATTTGATACGGAGGTTATGAAGGAATCGCTTCCGGTGCTGGTTGATTTTTGGGCCCCCTGGTGCGGACCCTGTAAAATGCTGGGTCCGATTTTAGAAGATGTAGCGGCCAACAATGAAGGCCGCCTGAAAGTGGTTAAAGTTAATGTAGATGAAAACCAGGAACTGGCCCAGAAATATGAAGTAATGAGTATTCCCACCATGTTCCTTTTTAAAAACGGCGAAGTGGTGGACAGCTTCATGGGGGCCATGAATAAGCAGGCTTTAACTGAAAAAGTGGAACAGCACCTTTAATTTTATTTTCTGGCAGGATGTTAAAAAAGCCTCCTATCTGCTCAGCACCAGCCAGCCCTTTTCAGGCCTTGCTTTAAGAGCAAATTTAAGCTTTCCTTTGATGGTCGCCTGAGTTTTAATTCAGGCTGTCCCGGTAATCAAAAAAAAGTTGAGCAGGCACAGGTTTCCTTTTGAAGTAACTTTTCTACTATACTGCTGCTAAAAAAGGTTTTTATAAAATCAAGCAGGAAAGAACGTTCCAATTGGCGAATAACATTAAAAATATTCCGAAAGGATGTGTTCTAGCCATGGAACGACAGGCGATCGGCCAGGTGACCCATTACTATGGGAAAATAGGGGTGGCCATCCTCGAACTTGATGCCCCGTTGTCGGTAGGAGACACTATAGCCATAGTCGGAGCAACCAGTGATTTGGAACAAGACGTTAAATCAATGCAGGTGGAACACCACAACATTGAACAGGCAGCAGCGGGTGACCTGGTCGGTCTCAAAGTTAAAGACAAAGTTCGGGAAGGCGATGCAGTATTTAAATTAATTACTTCGGACCAGTGAGCGTGAAACATTGGTCCGTTTATAGTCTGACTGTAAACAGCCTTCTTTTTACAAGTAATTTTAAGTACTCACTGCCGGCCAGTGCTTTGATCTGGCGGCTAATGGAGATTATTTGTTTTACAACAGGTGATCAGTAGTTGACTGCGCAGAACAAAGAAAAGCAGCGCTCTTTTTTAAAGTTTGCAAATCAAGAGTCTGCAGACCATAATCTTTTTAACCAAGCCCTGGCCGGAATGGCCAGGGCTGTTCCGATCATTCTCGGCTACCTACCCATCGGTCTTGCCTTTGGAGTATTGGCTTCTACAGCGGGGCTTAGTATTTACAGTGCCGCAGCCATGTCGGTATTTGTTTTTGCCGGCTCTGCTCAACTAATCGCTGTCGGCTTGATCGATACCGGGGCCACTATTGCTACGATCACAATGACCGTCTTTCTGGTTAACCTTCGGCACCTGCTTATGAGCGCTTACCTGGCCCCTCATCTTTGCCACTTAAAACCCTGGCAGCAGGCCCTGTTTAGCTATGAAATTACCGATGAATCTTTTGCCCTTCATGCAGCCAGTTTTCGAAAAAAAGCCCGCCCTGCCGCAGCGGAGCTTTTTGCACTTAACCACTCAGCACACCTGGCCTGGATTACCGGTACCCTGCTTGGGGCCTGGGTAGGAGTGCGCCTTACCTTTGATACAGCAGTTTTTGGGATTGATTATGCCTTACCGGCTATGTTTATCGCTTTGCTGGTAATGCAGATTGAACATTACAGGCATGCTGTTATCGCTATAATATCTGCCGGGCTGGGACTTATTTTTTATCTTAACGGTATGAGCCAGCTTTACATCATCCTGGCAACTGTAATTGCCGCTACTATTGGCTCCCTCTGGAAACAAAAAAAGCAATCGGGTTTTTCCGGATAAAAAGAAAAGAGGACGGGAGGAGATGGTTATGCCTGAGCTGAACCTATCTGAAATAATTATCCTGATTGCCCTGATGTCTGTAGTAACCTACCTGCCCAGGGTCTTTCCGGTTCTAATTCTATCACGGCGCAGCCTGCCCGAACCGGTGGAACGCTGGCTTTCCTATGTTCCTGTAGCCGTCCTGGCCGCACTTTTAGCGCCGGCCCTGTTTGCCCCGCAGGGAACCCTCGATTTTGCTGTAACCTCCAATCCCGTTTTTTGGGTTTCCATCCCGGTATTTGCGTTAGCTTTCTTGACCAAAAATCTTTTTGCCACAGTCCTTTTTGGCATGACCATGATCGCCCTCTTCAGGTACATCGTGTCCTGATAAAATCTGTATTCACTTCCGTAAAACAATTTTCTTCCAAGGCTATATAAATGATGAAAACCAGCGCTTTTTTCCTGATTTACAGGCAAAATCAGCTCGTAGCGATAGCCATTCTTAGTTGACAGAAAAAAAATTATTATGGTATTATATTTACAGGAAATCTATAAGAAAATTGATATATAGATGCTGCTTCAGATTAATATTTTTCTTTAGTAATTCACAAGTGAACGTTTTAATTATTTAGCTTTCAACTTATCTGTAGAAAATACTGTCAAATAGCTTAAAAGCAGCTTAATATATCATAATTAACATTATTTTAAAGGAGGATCTAGAATGGCTAAACTGGTTCGTATCAATATGTCTACCAAGAAAGTAACAGTAGAACCATTACCGGAGAAGTATAAGGGTAAGGGCGGGCGCTGGCTCTCTTCTCTCATTGTCAGTGATGAAGTCCCTGCTGACTGCCATCCCCTGGGCCCGAACAACAAGCTTGTTATCGCTCCCGGTATTTTATCGGGAACCCGTGCCCCGAACTCCGGCCGTGTTTCAGTAGGGGGCAAATCACCCCTTACGGGTGGAATTAAAGAAGCAAATGCCGGATCACCTTTTCCGCAGAACCTGGCCCGCATGGGCTATGCGGCCCTGGTTATTGAAGGGCTGGTTGAAGATGGTTCACAGTGGCTGTTAAAGGTGGATGTTAACGGTGGGGAACTAATTCCCGCAGATGACCTGGCCGGCAAGGGAGCCTATGAAACCGGCCATAAGATTTGGGAAAAATATGAAGATAAGCCGGCTTTCGTGGTCAATGGACCTGCCGGTGAAGCAAAAATGACCATGGCCGGTATGGCTTTTAGTGACCCGGAAGGCCGTGCTGCTCGCTATGCCGGACGAGGCGGTCTGGGTGCTGTCATGGGCAGCAAGGGCTTAAAGGCAATTGTCCTCGATCACAAAGATGCTCCTGGCATTAAGCCTGCCGATCAAGAACTGCTTAAAACGGGGCAGAAGAAATTGGCCGATGCCATCCTCTCTCATGATGTGACCAAGAAGGGCGGCGCCCTGAACAGTTACGGTACTGCTGTTCTGATCAACATTCTCAATGAAGCCGGAGGGCTTCCTACCAACAACTTCCGCTCGGGTGTTTTCGAAGGAGCCCAGAAAATCAGCGGCGAAGCGGTGGCTGAAGCAGCCCAGAAACGCGGCGGAGCGGGTACAATGGGCCATCGCTGCCATCCGGGTTGTGTTATCAACTGTTCAACAGTCTATGCCAACGAAGACGGCAGCGAACACGTCTCCAGCGTGGAATATGAATCGCTCTGGTCTTTAGGCGCCAACTGCGGTATTGACAATCTAGATCATGTAGCCGAACTGATCTGGCAGTGCAACGATCTCGGCATTGACACCATCGAAGCCGGCTGTACCATCGGTGTTGCTATGGAAGCGGGCCTGGCTGAATTCGGGGACGGGGAAGCGGCCATTAAAATGATGGAAGAAATCCGCAACCGCACTCCACTGGGTCATATTCTCGGTCAGGGAACGCAGTTTACCGGTGAGGCTTACGGGGTAACCCGTATCCCGACTGTAAAGCGTCAGGGTATGCCGGCCTATGAACCGCGCGCTGTTAAGGGTATCGGTGTTACCTACGCCACTTCGACTATGGGCGCAGACCACACCGCTGGTTACACTATCGCCCCGGAAATCCTTTCGGTAGGTGGTACGTCTGAACCGCTGTCCAAAAAAGATAAAATCGGCCTTTCCAAGGCCTTCCAGGACACCACCGCATTTCTCGATGCGGCCGGTTACTGCATCTTCATCGCCTTCCCTATCCTTGATATTGAAAGCGGGTTTGAAGGCGTAATCGAAACTGTAAACGGTATGCTCGGTACCAGCTATAAGGCTGATGATGTGACCAGGATCGGCGATGAAATCCTGCGCCTGGAAAGAAACTTCAACTTAAAGGCCGGTATCGGCAAAGAACAGGACCGGATGCCTGAATTCATGAAATATGAAAAACTGCCGCCTCATAACCATGTCTGGGATATTGAAGACGACGAATTAGACTCTTTCTGGGATTAATAGGAGCCATAAATGAAAGTAACAGTAACCTTATATGCAACTTTAACTAAATACCATCCCGAAGGCAAAGGCAGCGCGGACTTCAATGTAGAATTGCCTCCGGGCTCTAAAATCAAAGATCTCTTTGATCATCTGGGCATTGGAGAAGGGGAAGCAAAACAGGTTTTTATCAAGCATAAAAGCCGGCCCGAAGATTATACCCTGGAAGAGGGAGAACGGGTGGCTATCTTCCCACCGGTGGCCGGAGGTTAGCTGAAAGAAACTGGAATGTTTTGCTGAAGAAAGACTAAAGCGCGGAGTTTTAACTCCGCGCTTTTCAATTCAGGGGCAGCGGACGAAACCCTTGCGACCAGAGGCAGCCGTCGCAGGGCGTGAGACGCATTTGGTTTAGAAAGTTTTAGGCCGAGTAGTGCCCCTGTTTTTCAGCAATCCAAAATTTAATCACAGCCTGCCGGGAAACCCGCAGGTTTTTTGCTTCCTCATCTAAAGCCTGGATCATCCAGTGCGGAAAATCGATGTTTATCCTTTGCAGCGCCTCCCCCGGCCGGACTGTTTTGGAAATATCCAGGTACCCGGTTATATCCTGTCCATCGTCAAATTTTTTATCAAAGTGATCCGCTTTCATACATCTTGACCTCCTCCGGATGAGCGCGGCGCATAGATATAATCCTTAAACTATCATTTCTGATCGTAAATATTGCTGACCAGTGCCTGAAAGCTAGAATAAAACACCCTTTTACGGTTGTCAAAGTTAGTAAGGATAAGAATACACCAGTTTCTGACAGGGGCTAACCTGTCCTATGCGTGGGGGCTATTAGAAGAAGATTTATAATAGAAGCAGGAAAAGAGAGACCTGCTCCTGTTGTGGACAGAAAGGATTGAATATGTTAAATTCATTACCGATAGCAAGCATAATATTTGCATTTTCTGTTAAACCGGTTTTAGTAACAGCTAATTTACTACTGGGCCTGGGAGTGAACATTTTTGCAGGATAACCATAAAGCAATGGGCACAGAAAGCATCACCAGGCTTTTGTTCCAGTATTCCCTGCCGGGCACAGTAGGCATGGTTGTGGCTGCCACCTACAATGTGGTCGATACTATATTCATCGGGCGACTGGGCAGCGAAGCCATTGCCGCCCTTTCGGTGGCATTTCCCATTCAGATGATCTTAGCAGCTATCGGGGTCGGGACCGGGGTTGGCGCTGCCTCCCTGATATCCCGCTCTTTAGGGGCCGGGAAAATAAGTGATGCTGAAAAAGCTGTGGGGCAGGTAGTGACGCTGGCCCTATTTTTCGGTCTGGTTATTGCTATTGGATCTTTATATTACCTGCGGCCTTTGCTGATCCTGGTCGGAGCTTCGCCGGAGATTATCAGTTATACTGAAGAATATGCATCTGTCATTACAACCTGGTCGATAATGTTCTTTATGATCATGAGCTTAAACAGCGTGGTCCGCTCAGAAGGCAGCCCCCTTTTCTCCATGAAAGTGATGATCTTTTCCTCACTGCTTAATATTGCTCTTGATCCAATCTTTATTTTCACACTGGATATGGGAATCAGAGGCGCCGCTGTTGCCACCATTTTAGCCAAAGGCACGGGAGCGTTTATCCTGCTTGGCCATTTCATCAGCGGTAGAAGCAATGTTCAGCTGATGGCAAAGAACTTAAGGCCTGACTTTGGGATCATAATAAATATTTACAAGATCGGTTTTCCCAGCATGGTGCGCCTGTTCTCCAAGAATTTATCACTGGCCATTACAAATATTATTTTAGCCGGTTTTGGTCATATTCCCATTGCCGCTATGGGCCTTTTCTTCCGCCTTCAGATATTCATTGTCTTACCTGTAATCGGCTTTTCCCAGGGCCTTTTGCCGGTAATCGGCTATAACTATGGAGCCAAACAGCCCGACCGGATCCGTGAAGCGGTGATTAAGGGCTTTGTCATCAGTACCGCCTTTATTACTGTACTGGCGTTGATCATCTATATCAGCCCAGCCACTTTCTTAAAATTTTTTACCTCTGATCAGGAGCTTTTGGCCATGGGAACCTATGCCATGCGGATTATGATGGTCATGATGCCTTTAATCGGAATCCAGATTGTCTCAACCGTCTTTTTCCAGGCTGTAGGTAAGGCAGCTCCTTCACTGTTCCTTTCTTTGCTGCGTGAAGTAATGCTTTTCATTCCCCTGCTTCTTATCCTGACCAATCTTACCGGTTTGATCGGGGTCTGGATAGCCCGCCCGGTAAGCGATCTCTTAGCTTTCATCATTACCTTTGTTATGATTAACCGGGAGCTTAATAACCAAAATATCCCCTTACGCCCCTCTTTATATTACGAAAAAGCGGTCTGAAAGTATTTAACCTCTTTTAAAAAGATAAACAGGCAGGCCCTTACCTCTGAAAACCTCTGCAAAAGTGGTAGGAAATTTTAAACGCTATCGCAACCGCCGATAAATTTTGAGTTTAGAAAAGGTCATTTTGAAAACCAATTTGTTTTGGCACCGGTCTTGTCCGGGTTAGGGGCATTACAAATGAATTTCGAAGAAACCCATATGTATTATGGCTTAAAGGGTGTTTTTGGATTTGCTGACGTAGAATCTAATTTATAAATATCCAGTAGACTATATAAGTGCAAAATATTATAATATTAATTGTATTAAAAGCAGAAAAGGGGGAAAGGGGAACCTGTATTTTTATAAATCAAAACCATTTTTAATTATGAAGAGGGGTTTGTTTTGAAGAAGAGTCTTTTTATATTACTATGCTTGCTGATGGTAAGTGTACTGGTTATTGGCTGTGAAGCACCGGCCGAGTCGGATGAGGAAGAGGTTGATGAACCAGAAGAGCCGGTTGATGAGGAAAAAATGTTAGTCAGGGACGACCTGGTAGTAGCCCAGGGGTCTGATGTTGAGGATCTTGATCCACATTTAATGGCCTCCATCCCGGCAGCTATCATTACAGAACATATCTTTGACACCCTGGTTACCCTGGACGAGGATTTTAACATCGTCCCCAGGTTGGCCGAAGACTGGACAATCAGCGACGACGGGTTGGAGTACACTTTTGAACTTAGAGATGATGTTGTCTTTACCGACGGCACGTCTTTCAATGCTGAAGTCGTCAAGTATAATATTGAGCGTTTGCTCGATCCGGGTACTCTTGCTTTGCTGCGCAGCTACATTGAAATGGCGGAAAGCGCTGAAGTAATTGATGAATATACTGTAAAAATTAATCTCAAGTACCCTCATGCGCCTTTCCTAAGCCGTCTTACCGCTGCCAGCAACGCTATGGTAAGCCCGGAAGCGGTTGAAGAATACGGCGATAATTTTTCCCGCAACCCCGTTGGATCTAGCGCTTTCAAACTGGCAGAATGGGTGCCCGGCACTGAGCTGGTCCTGGAGCGCAACCCTGATTACTGGGGCGAAGAACCCGGTTTTGAAACGATAACTTTTGTACCCGTACCTGAAGATAGTACCCGCATGGCTATGCTCGAAGCCGGAGATGTGGATATTATTGTCAGGGTCCCCCCGCTTGATGCCGACCGTCTTGATGCCGAGGAGCATATCGATGTTATAAATGCCCCCAGCACCAGGGCTATCTATGCCGGCTTAAATGTTACCTTTGAGCCGCTTTCTGATCCAAGGGTTCGCCAGGCCTTAAACTACGCGGTTGATAAAGAAGAAATCACCGAAACCATTTTATATGGCGCCGGACGCCCCCTGGATTCACCGCTCTTGCCGGAGATGTTCCCCCACCGCCAGGTAGGACCTTATGAGTTTGATCCTGACAAAGCTAAAGAACTGCTTGCAGAAGCGGGTTATGAAGACGGATTTGAAATGACTTTCCATCACCCCGAAGGAAGGTACCTGATGGACAGGCGTATTGCCGAAGCTATTCAAGGTTACCTTGCCGATGTTGGGGTTGATGTGGAAATGGAAACCATGGAATGGGCTGCCTATTTAGAATTTATCAGGAAACCCATTGAAGAAACAGAATCCAATATGTATCTATTAGGTTGGGGCCCATGGATCCTGGACGGAGATCAGATGCTATATCCTATGTTCTTAAGTGAGCAGGCTCCGCCGACCGGATCAAACTACGGTTTTTACGAAAATCCGGAGGTAGATGAATATTTGATCCAGGGCACATCTACCACTGATGAAGAGGAACGCATTGAAGCATATGGCAAAGCTCAAGAAATAATCTGGGAAGAGGCACCGTGGGTTTTCCTGCATGCTGAAGAACAGATTATTGCCAAGCATACTAATCTTGAAGATGTCTTGATCCTACCCATCGAACAGCTGCGTTTCCATAATGCCTACTGGGGGCAGTAACTATCGTCTTTAAAGTGAATAACTAGTTTAATCATTAGGCCCCTCAAACCCGGCTGGGTCACGGGGGGCCTAATAATCCTGAGGTGTTAACAGGCATAACTACTTACATAATAAAAAGGATCATGCTGGCCGTACCGGTGCTGATTGGCGTAATTGTACTGGTATTTTTCACGGTCCGTCTTACCCCTGGCCATGCTGCTTGCTCTCATCGGCACCTCCATCCCCGTATTCAAAATGAGTTTAATGATGATGATTATCTTTTCAGTAAACCCGGGCTGGTTTCCCGCTGCCGGCTCCGGGACCTGGTCGCATCTGCTATTATCCTATATTGCCCTTGCTACCGTGCCAACGGCCGTTTATCAACCGCATGACCCGCTCCGGTGTTTTTGAGGTCTTGAGGCAGGATTATATCCGCACGGCGAGATCAAAAGGGCTGCGCGAAAGAACGGTAATTATTTCCCATCCGGTTATAACCGTGACAGGGCTCCAGGCAGGCACCCTGATGGGAGGAGCAGTTTTGACCGGGTCAGTTTTTAACTGGGCCGGGCCAATGCCATAATTGCTAGCGGGGTGGTTTTTGTGCTCATATATGCCCACCTGGTGCGCAGGTCAACTTTGATCATTAAAGAAATTAATTTTGTGCAGGCCTCCAGGACAAAAGTTTTAACCTGTTTGACTTTGCAGATTCCTGGTGGTTTAAAAGTATTGTCGCCAGTATTGATAAAGACAGTTCTTTACCTTCAGATTGTGGAATTATTTCTGAAAAAAGGAGATCCGCCGGAACAGGGCATTGTGCTGCCTCCGTTAGGCATTAGATATGCCGGCGGAATACTGCCGTGTTTCTTTTTGATGAAGGCCATTGCTTCTTCAAGGGTTTTAATCGGGATCATGCCCATCTGTTCCACCTGGTCGTCTGAAAGTCCTGATAAAACGAGAACATCATTTTCTTCAGCCACGACCGCACTATGGTAACCCATTTGACCGCCGATAGTATATTCTTGCCGCAATGCTGCTTCACGCTGATCATTGTTTGCGTAATCAGTGAAAACCGAGAAAAAGTCATCACTGCCAATTCCTTCACGGCTTTCGCTGACCAGCAGCAATGTGCCTCCTTTTTCAAGGGCAAAGTGAGCGTTATAGATTGTCTTGTAGGTTTGGTAAAAGTTTATATCTTTTGGGTATCCGCCGCATGAGGCAATAACCAGCTCGGAACGATCGGGGAGATTTACCCCGAAGTGTTCAGAAACCAGGTCACACCCTTTTCTGAATGCAGTGATATAATTACCGGCTACAACATAGGCAATTTGGTGAGTATCTTCGTTGATTATACTGTTAACCATAAACACCGGAGCAACCAGGCTGGCACCCTGGACCATATCGTCACTGCAGGGATTATCATCAATTTTTCCGGCGCAAACATCAGGGTTAAGCCCTCTGCCTTTTTCAGAACAGAAGGCTAGAGAGTGGTTTTTCATAATTGTTTCGTAGGATGATACCCCGGGAATAATTGCTTTTTTACCTCCACCCCAACCGGCGAGGAAGTGATAGACAATACCTCCGGTTAGAATAACCCTGTCTGCATCGGCCACCCGCTTGTTAATACTAACGGGGGTTCCGTAACTGGTTGTTCCTAAAAAGATCATTTCTTCTTTGTTGCGAGCCCGGTGGTCAACAACTTCTACCCTGCGATAAGCTTCTTCTCCCACCAGCAATTTATGCTCTTTTTCAGTTTGTTCGCGGTGGTCTCCTGTCGCTGAAATGATCATTATATTATTGTCTGCAATACCACCCTTGTTAAGTTCATCAAGCAAAGGAGGAATTATAACATGGTGGCGCACCCAGGAGCGGGTCATATCGCTAATTATAATACAGGCTCTTTCTCCATTGTTAACCAGTTCTGAAAGGGACGCTGAATCGATTGGTTGTGCCAGTGCAGCTTTGACCAGTTTTTCTTCCGATTCAGGGACAGGCAGAGGTTTTGCTTCAAGCAGATGTTTTACCCGATCGTCCGGCAACTCTAAGGGTAAGGATTTATCACCGTAAAAAAGGTCTATTTTAATAATCAAAAGCCTCCTCGTTCACCGCTAATTGTGCCTCTTAACTCTCTGTCAACTGTATAGAGGCCTGCTAAGGCAGCGGGCCGGGTTTTCTTCCAGTTTTTCGTGCTTTCTTCAGGCTTTTTAACTAAAGTTGTATGCATATTCTGATCACCAGCATGTCTGTAGCTGGGAATAATTACAATACCCTGGTAGCAATATCTTTAAAAAGTTGTTTCTGTCAAAGTTGAGCACCCGGTTCACCCGCTCAGTCGAAAGCAATATCAGCCAAAGATAATAATTCACTTGCTTGCTGGGATTATAATACTACACTATTCTTATGCAGATCAAGCTAACCCGATCCTAAAACAGGCATTTTATCGATCTGATTTGACCTAACGCTATTTAAAGCAGCTAATAATGTTATGACTGGCCTAAAGAATAAAACTAAGGCCTATTCTATCTTTCCACAACACCGCAGATTTATGGTATGATAAAAAGTGTGTGAGTAATTAAAAGAACAGAAAGCTATTATAATTCGTTCGAGGAGGTATAGCATGCAGTTAACTGAAAAACTATACTGGTATCCCTGGCAGGGCCGGGCCAACAACTGTAACAGCTACCTGTACAAAGGAGAGCAGTTGATTTTGTTTGACCCCGGCCACATCAACAATGAACTTAACGAGAACTGTCTGGAGATGCTCAGTTCCCAGGTAGCGGCCGACGGCTTTAACTTAAAAGATGTTGATTTGATTTTATGTACCCACGCGCACCCCGATCACATCGAAGCGGTAGGTGTAGTCCGCGAGCAAAGTGGGGCCCGCTCCGGGGTTCACCGGGAAGATGAGTTTATCATTGAGGCCATTAGCAGACATTACACCGAACAGGATGCAGAAAAGCCTCCATCACTTAAACCCGACTTTTATTTGGAAGAAGGCGACCTTGAACCGGGTTCAAACACCGGTAGTGGTGACGGGATAAAAGTTTTTCATACCCCCGGCCATTCGCCCGGTTGCGTCTGCTTTTATCTGCCTTTAGAAAAAGCGCTGATCAGCGGAGACACTGTATTTGAAAGCAGTATTGGACGCGCCGATCTGCCCGGTGGAGATATGCAAACCCTGGGTCAGAGTGTAGAAAAGCTTTCTCGCTTAGAAGATGTAGAAATGCTTTTACCGGGTCACATGGGGTATGTGTCGGGCGCTTCAGCTGTCAAGCGCAACTTTGATCAGATCAAGCGTTTCTTTTTTGCTTAAATATAAAGATCTCCGTTGATGTCTTGAGCGATATTGACCAGTCAAAGCTTAGTTTGTTTTTTAAGTTAGGGCTTGATTATAGAATCTTTCTTTGAAATTGACTTTGCTTGCAGGCAGGAAAGATCTTAACTTTAGCGAATAGTTGAATTATTAAAACTGGTAAAATTTAAGCTTTCTGGCTCTAAACCTGATTGCGGGAAGCATAGCTATCTATGACCAGCTCATAAATTTATTAAAGGAGTCATGTTAATGATTTATCACAACCATCAACGCCCGAACATCACTTTTGAACGTTACAAGGGCAACCCGGTTTTAGAACCGGATCGCTGGCCTTACCCGGCCAATGCTACATTCAACCCGGGAGCAATCCGCCATAACGGCGAAACAATGCTCCTGGTCCGCGTGGAGGATATGCGCGGGTTTTCCCATTTAACTTTTGCCCGCAGCAAAGATGGCAAAACTAACTGGCAGATCGATGAAAAGCCTACCCTGATGCCCGAGCCCGAGTTTCACGAAGAACGGTGGGGGATAGAAGATCCGCGTATCGTCTGGCTTGAGGAATTGCAGAAATACGCCGTTACCTATGTTTCTTTTTCTAAAGATGGGCCCATGGTTTCGCTGGCCTTATCTGAAGACCTGCATCATTTTGAACGCCGGGGAGCTATGCTGCCACCTGAAGACAAAGATGCTTCGCTTTTTCCGCGCAAAATTAATGGAAAATACACCCTCATTCACCGCCCTATTATTCGCGGTGAAGCCCATATCTGGGTTTCCTGCTCACCAGATCTGGAGCACTGGGGCAACCACCAGATCCTGCTACCTGTTCGTCCGGGCTGGTGGGACACTACCCGGGTCGGTTTAGGTCCGCCACCTATCGAAACCGCTGAGGGCTGGCTGATAATTTACCATGGGGTTAGAAATACCGTTTCTGGAAGCCTTTACCGGGTGGGCCTGGCTTTGCTCGACTTAGATGACCCCCGGAAAATTAAAAAGCGCTGCGATCAGTGGGTCTTTGGGCCGCATGAAGCTTATGAGAGGGTCGGAGATGTCCCCGGGGTTACTTTTCCCACCGGTACTGTGCATGATCCTGAAACCGATGATCTGATCATGTATTACGGGGCTGCTGACTCTTATGTATGCCTGGCCATGGCCAAACTGCAGGATTTAGTCGATCATATTATAAGCTGCAATGATTCTGAAGAGGAAGGATTCTGCTATTAAGATGAGAATTGCCATGCTCGCCCCCATATCCTGGCGCACGCCACCCCGTCATTACGGACCCTGGGAGTGGGTAGTCAGTATGCTCACTGAAGGCCTGGTCAAGCGCGGCGTGGAAGTCACCCTGTACGCCACCGGTGATTCTATTACCGGCGCTAACCTGCGCTCTGTGGCTCCCAGGCCCTGGTCTGAAGACGAAGAGTTGGAACCCAAGGTCTGGGAATGCCTGCATATCTCCAATGTTTTTGAAGAAGCAGCCTCTTATCAGCTTATCCATAACAACTTTGATTTTCTACCTTTAAGTTATTCCGGGTTGATCCAAACCCCGGTAGTAACCACTATCCACGGTTTTTCATCACCGCGCATCCTGCCTGTATACCGGAAATATAACCGGAGCTGCCACTATGTGGCGATCAGCGAAGCGGATCGCAGCCCTGAACTTGATTATGCCGCTACCGTTCATCACGGAATCCCTGTTGAAAAATATCCCTATTATGACACCCCGGATGAATACCTGCTCTTTTTCGGCCGGATTCATCATGATAAAGGGGTCTATGAGTCGATCCGTCTGGCCAAGCAGGTTGGCATGCCGCTGGTTATAGCCGGGATTATCCAGGATCAGAACTACTACAATCGCTACGTGGCACCGTACTTAGATAATGACCAGGTCCGCTATATCGGTCCAGTCGGCTCTGAGGGCAAAGGAGAACTGCTTGGCAAAGCCCGGGCCTTACTGCATTTGATCAATTTTGATGAACCTTTTGGCTTAAGTGTGGCCGAATCAATGGCCTGCGGCACTCCGGTTATCGCTTTTAAACGCGGCTCTATGCCCGAGCTGATTAGAGACGGCATCACCGGCTACCTGGTAGAAAATCTCGACCAGGCCTGCGCTTCTGTTTCCCGGATTGATCACTTAAAGCGTGAGAACTGCCGTCGGCATGTGGAAGATAACTTTACTATCGATTTGATGGTTGATCGCTATATAAAAGTTTATGAAAAGATTATTACCTCATAACAGAAAAAGACCGAGGCAGGTTTTAAAATCGCATGGAGTTGATGCCCGGTATCTCAGTTTTTTACTGGTAAGATGCCGGACTGGATTTAACTATCCTGAAGCGAGGTGAACTTTATGTACCCCGGTAAAATATTGCATCCGGTTAAAGCTGCTTTTGTTTCCACCTACCCGCCGCGCCAGTGTGGCATCGCAACCTTTTGTTCCGACCTTTTGGGCAGTATGAAGCAGCTTTACGGCAATAGCAATGGGGAGGGGCCCAATCAGCATAATTTTGAAATAGTGGCCCTTAACCGCGGCAGTAAGAGCTATAACTACGATCGTGAGGTTTCCTTCCATATCCGTGATCAGCACCACCACGACTACCAGAGGGCAGCCGATTTTATCAACCTTTCCCCTGTAGATGCCGTTTCCATCCAGCACGAATATGGTATTTTCGGCGGTGAAGATGGTAACTATATTAGCTATCTTTTAAACGGCCTCAAAATTCCGGCTATAACTACCCTGCACACTGTTCTTGAAAAGCCCACGGCCGGGCAAAAGCAGACCCTGATGCGCATCTGCGAGCAGTCGACCACCGTGGTGGTCATGGCCAACACCGCCATCGATATTTTAACCAGAGTTTATAAGGTGCCCCGTGAAAAGATTCGTCTCATCCCTCACGGTGCCCCCGATGTGCCTTTCCTCGATTCCTCATATTACAAGGACCAGTTTAATGCTGAAGGCCGCAAGGTGCTTTTAACCTTCGGCTTGCTCAGTCCCAGCAAAGGTTTAGAATATGCCATCGAGGCCATGGAAGAGGTGGCCAGGGCTCATCCCGACGCCCTCTACATTATCCTCGGGGCCACCCACCCGGAGGTAAAGCGCCTTTACGGGGAAGAATATCGCCACAATTTAGAAAAGATGATTCGGGACAGGGGGCTTGAAAAAAATGTCACCTTCTACAACCAGTATGTCACCCTTGAGCGCCTGGTCCAGTTCCTGGTGGCTACCGATGTTTATATCACTCCCTATTTAAGTCGGGAGCAGATTACCTCCGGCACCCTGGCCTATGCTGTAGCCTGCGGAAAAGCTATTGTATCCACTCCTTACCTCTATGCAGAAGAGCTGCTCGATGAAGGGCGGGGCTCACTGGTGCCTTTCAAGGACAGTCGGGCCCTGGGCGCTGAGCTGAATAAACTCTTAGAAGATGAAGAATTGCGCAACAGGATGCGTAAAAACTCTTACCAGTATGGCCGCCAGATGATCTGGAAAGAAGTGGCCCGCAATTATGCCTCTGCTTTCGATCAGGCCCGTCTTTGTTACGGTGACATGTTTGTTCAGACTGAAAAAGGAGCAGATGTAACCGAACGGGCCCTTTTGCCCGAGGTAAATCTCAACCATCTGAGAGCCATGACCGATGATACCGGCCTCTATCAGCACTCGGTCTTTTCGATCCCCGAACGCAAACACGGTTACTGCACCGATGACAACGCCCGTGCCTTGATCGCCGCCGCCATGAACTGGCGCCTTTTTAAAGACGAAGCAATTATGCCCCTTGTCAATGTCTACTTAAGCTTTCTTTATCATGCTTTTAATGAGGAAAAGGGCCGGATGCGCAATTTCATGAGCTTTGATCGCCGCTGGCTTGAAAACAGCGGTTCAGAGGACAGCCACGGCCGCACCCTGTGGGCCCTTGGTTATACTATTGCCCACCCGCCCAGTGAAGCTGTGCTGGGAATAGCCAACCGCCTCTTTAAAGGCCTCATTAAAGCCCCGCTTTCCTTTACATCTCCCCGGGCCTGGGCCTTTTCAGCCATAGGAGCCAACTATTACCTGCGCCGCTTCGGGGGGGATACCCGGGTTATAAAAATAATGGCTGAACTGAGCGAAAAGCTGCTTAAGCTTTTTAAAGATCAGGCCAGTGCTGATTGGTACTGGTATGAAGATATTCTTACTTACGACAACGCCCGCTTATCTCAAGCTTTAATTGCTGCCGGTAAAAACCTTGAAAACGACGATATGTTTGAAGCCGGCTTAAAAAGCCTGCAGTGGTTAATCGAGGTGCAAACTAACCCGGAAAGCGGCCACCTTTCGCTGATCGGAAACGACGGCTGGTATGAAAGGGGCGGGGAAAAGGCCCGTTTCGACCAACAATCTGTTGATGCCGCCGCCCTGACTGATGCTTGCTACCAGGCCTTTGTCCTTACCGGCGAAGATCACTGGTTGAAAGCCATGGAATGGGCTTTCAACTGGTTTTTCGGCAGCAACGATGCCCATCAACCGCTGTACGACTTTTCCAGCGGAGGCTGTTACGATGGCATCCAGCCCGGCGGAATCAACCAGAACCTGGGCGGCGAATCTGTGGCCTCCCTGCTTTTAGCCTTGCAAAGGGTCCATTTGGTTGCCCACCAGGGCTACTTTCAGGAACAGCTAAACTTGATTAAATAATGTCAAAGGGACGGTTCTTTTGACAGCTTTTCAAATCAAATCAGGGAATGTCAAAGGGACGGTTCTTTTGACAGATCTTTCAAACCAGACCAGGTAACTTAAAACAGGAGACTGGTAGGCCGTTTTTTTAGGATATTATGAATTGAATACGAAAGATAGCAGTTAAACTGCTTTTTAAAAAACCTTGTATGAAGAATATTAATTCAAGGCCGATATGTTAAAAAACCGAATAACTAAAACTGATCCTTTAGTGTTTAAAGGAAGAGCAGGAGGAGTGTCAAAAGAACCGTCCCTTTGACATGAAATTCTACCGCTAGATTGCGTTCTATAAGACACTGATGAGGCGCAGCCAGAGGATATATCTGATATGGAGGCGGTACAGGATGCTCCTCGAAAAGCACCCGGTAGCGGAAATGAGAATATATGTGAACATCTGGTAAGTTGTGTAAGGCTTATATGAAAAGCCCAATGCCTTAATAGGGCACGATGATTCTGTGAGGGGCGTGGACGGCCTTCTCACATTCAGCAAATTAGTGAAAGTGAGGTGGGGGTCGAGCGTCTACTCGACATTTTATGTATGCTGTCATATTAGCCGGCGGTAGTGGGACCAGGCTCTGGCCGCTTAGCCGGGAAAAATTTCCCAAACAATACCTGCCCTTGCCTGAGACGGCCGAGGATAGTGCAGATAAATCCTTATTCCAGGCTACCTTTGAGCGGGTTACCGGGGCGGTAGAAGCGGAACGGATTATCGTAGTCACTCACCGCGACCAGGCCTCAGAAGCCAGACGGCAGTTAGAGTTAGCAGGTCTCGATTCGGTGAGTGTCTTGGAAGAACCCCAGGCCCGTAATACCGCTCCGGCCATCGGTTTGGCCGCCTTTTACCTGCATCAGGCAGAGGGGCCCGAGACTGTCATGGCTGTTCTGCCCTCCGATCATCTCATAACAGACAGACAAGCTTTTTCCGAGCTTTTAAAAATGGGGGAAAGCGCGGCCCAATCTTACGGCCTGGTGACCTATGGAATTCGCCCCACCTATCCAGAAACCGGTTACGGCTATATTTGCTGCGGTGACAAGCTTGATCAGCACACCCACAGTGTGGCCCGGTTCGTGGAGAAACCGGACCTAAAAACGGCCCAAAACTATTTTAAAGATCCCCGTTATCTCTGGAACAGCGGGATGTTTGTTTTCAAGGTAGGAGCTTTGCTTGAAGAATACCGCCGACACCTGCCAGACATGCACTATGCCCTAAGTAAAATCGATTACAAAGCCTTTAGCAATGCTGAAGCAATCTACCATGATTTAGAAAAAATTTCCATCGACTACGGGATCCTGGAGCGCTCCGGTAAGGTCACGGTCATTCCCACCTCGATTAAGTGGAGCGATCTGGGCAGCTGGGAAGCGTATTACCAGGTTTCAGACAAAGATGAACAGGGTAATTATATCCGGGGCCGGGTCTTGCCTTTTGATACAGAAGACAGCCTTATCGTATCCCATTCCCGCCTGGTGGGTGCGATTGGTTTAAAAGATCTGGTCATAGTGGATACCGATGATGCGCTCCTGGTCTGTTCCCGCGAACAGGGCCAGGAAGTCAAGAAAATTGTCGACTGGCTCACAGCAGATGATGCCATTGAAGCTAAAGAGCATCGAACTATTTACCGGCCCTGGGGCAGCTATACCTCCCTTGAGCTGACCGGTACCTACCAGGTAAAGCGGATCAATGTCAATCCCGGTGCCCGCCTGAGCCTGCAAAGCCACCGGCACCGCTCCGAGAACTGGATTGTAACCGGGGGTGAGGCCCTGGTGACCGTTAATGATGATCACTTTACAGTTAAAAAAGGTGAGCGCGCTTATATCCCCGCCGGGGCCCGCCACCGCATGGAAAACAGAGGCTCTGAGCCCCTGATTTTAATTGAAGTTCAGACCGGCGACTACCTGGGTGAAGATGACATCATCCGGTACGAGGATGACTACGGCCGGGCCGGCGGAAATACCCTTTCCAATTCTAACAGCGCAGATAATCCGGGCTTGCCGGGAAAAGCTGTCGGCTTTGATGCCCCGGCACCGGAAAAGTTTGCAGAAAATTCGCATTATCCTGTGCAAAAAAATGAGCCTTCCGGTGCTGGAAGAAAAGAGATTCCCGGCCATACCGCCCTTGAGAACTACAAGCTGTGGCTTAATCAACCCGGGCTCGATCCGAAGATGCACCAGGAGCTTACAGCCATGCAAAATGATCCGGAAGCTATCGAGAGCCATTTCGGCCGGGAGCTCGTCTTTGGCACCGGCGGCATGCGTGATGTAATCGGCCCCGGTTTAAACCGGATCAATACCTACACGGTCAGCCGGGCTACTCAGGGCCTGGCAAACTACCTAAACAGCTTACCCGATCAGGAAGCGCAAAAAGAAACCCAACAAGTGGCTATCGCTTACGATACCCGCCTTTTTTCTGATCAATTTGCCGAAAGGGCCGCCCTGGTCCTGGCTGCCAACGGCATTAAGGCCCTGCTCTTCAGCGATATTCGTCCCACTCCGATACTATCTTTCATCACCCGCGAAATGAACTGTGCCGCCGGGATTGTTATTACGGCCAGTCATAACCCGCCCGAATATAACGGCTATAAGGTTTACGGACCTGATGGGGGACAGGCAGTGAGCCCCCTGGTAGATGAGGTGGTTAAAGCGATTCAAAAGGTCGATATTTTTAAAGATGTAAAATCCATTGCCAAAGAAGAAGCCCTGGCCGGCGGAATGCTGGAAATGGTAGCGCCAGAAGTCGACCAGATATACCTGGATAAGGTCAGGACGCTTTCCTTAAGCCAGCCTAAAACCAGGCTAAAAGTGGTCTTTACTCCTTTGCACGGTACCGGCCTGGTCCATATTCCTGAGCTTCTTGCCGGCCTTGATTGTGTAGAACTTTACCAGGTTGAGGCGCAAAGTAGTCCCGATCAACGCTTTAGCACGGTTAAATCTCCCAACCCGGAAGACCCGGCTGCGCTGGATATGGCCTTAGAAGAGGCCCGCCGCGTGCAGGCCGCCCTGGTTTTAGCTACCGATCCCGATGGTGACCGGGTGGGAACG
Organism: Syntrophomonadaceae bacterium; assembly: GCA_003567725.1. GTDB lineage: Bacteria > Bacillota > Dethiobacteria > DTU022 > DTU022 > B1SED10-74M. The sequence goes on from PWYU01000122.1 coordinate 114,439, forward strand.
GCAGTACTTGATACAAGCGGAAAATACGTCATCTTAAGCGGCAACCAGGTAGGCGCTCTTTTAATTGAATATATCTGCAGCCGCCTTTTTGAAAAAGGAGAGCTGCCGGATGATGCTGTTATAATCAAGACTATTGTTACCGGAAACCTGGGACGCCGGATAGCTGAATCATACGGCCTGTTGGTGGTAGAAACCCTGACCGGATTTAAATTTATCGGCGAAAAAATGAAGGAATTTGCAGAAGAGGGCACCCCGCAGTTCATTTTCGGGTACGAAGAAAGCTGCGGCTACTTATCGGGCACCTTTGTGCGTGATAAGGACGCAGTCATTTCATCCTACCTGATTGCCGAAATGACTGCCTATTACCTGGAAAAAGGCCAGAACCTGCTCCAGGTCTTAGAGCGCATCCAGGCCCAGCACGGTTTCTTTGCTGAAGATCTTTTTACGGTAGGATTAAAAGACATCAGCGAAGCGGATCGCTATGTGGCAGCCTATCAAGATTTGCCTGCCGAAATGGGCGGTTTTAAGGTGGCTGAAAAAAGAGATTATAAAAAGAAAAAAGGTTTAGATTTAATCAACCAGCGCGAATTTGCTCTGACCCTGCCCCGTTCCCCGGTGCTGCACTATACCATGGAAGACGAAGCCTGGTTTGCCGTGCGCCCCTCCGGTACGGAGCCCAAAGTTAAATTTTACCTTTCGGCTCAGGCTGCTGATCCGAAAACCGCGCGGGATAAACTGGCTCGACTTAAAGAAGCGGTCCTTTCTGCCGGTTAAGGCCTGATGGAACTATCATAGGTCATAAAAATCATCAATATTGGTTGAATAAAGATAATGATCAGTTAGATTAAGGCTGGTGAAGAGCTTGACAGAAGAGCAGGGTTTTTCAGAAAAAAGCAGTATAGGCTGGCTGGGCGGTAAATACAAAGGAGAAATGAAAGATAATTTGCCTCACGGGTCTGGCAAATTTCTGCTGCCAAGCGGAGCCGGTTACAGCGGTGAATGGCAAATGGGCAGGCCCCACGGTTCGGGAACCATGCGTTATGCTGATGGAGCTTTCTACAGGGGTGATTTTTATAACGGCAAGCCCCACGGTTACGGGATCTACAGTTCTCCGGACGGCAGAAAGAAGACGGGTTTCTGGAAAAACGGCCAATTTGCAGGCGCGGTTGATGAGCCTGACCGGACAGCTGAAAAAAGCGCACATTATGCAGACAAAAGGCCCGCCACAGCCGGGCAGCACGGTGAACCGGCTATTGATGTGCAGAATATAAGCTACTGGTATAACAATCTACAGGCGGTTAAAGAGATCAGCTTTCAGGTGAACCCCGGTGAAATCCTCGGATTTCTTGGCCCTAACGGGGCTGGCAAATCGACTACCATCAAGGTCTTGACCGGCCAGCTGGCCTTGCAGGAAGGTCGAGCTCAGATCCTGGGGCGGGATATTGGCCGTGAAGATCCGGTGCTGCAAGCCCAGATCGGGGTCACTTTTGAAGAAAAAAACCTCTATCTTGAAATGACGGCCCTGGAAAACTTAGATTTTTTTGCCTCCTTATTTGGGCTGCGCCATGTTGATACCATGGCCGCCTTAAGGCGGGTGGGCCTTGCAGATCGAGCCCGGGACCGGGTATCCGGCTATTCAAAAGGGATGCGCCAGCGCCTGATGATCGCCCGCGCTTTTATTAACCGTCCTAAAGTACTTTTTCTCGACGAACCGACAGACGGTCTTGATCCGGTCACAGCCGCTGAAATTAGAAAAACGATCAAGGAAGAAGCAAAAAGAGGAGCCGCCGTTTTGCTCACAACCCATAACATGTTCGAGGCAGATGAACTCTCAGATCGGGTTGCTTTTATCAATGAAGGTGAAATCGTAGCCCTGGATACGGCTGAAGATTTAAAACTAAAATATGGCAAACGCTCTGTCCTGGTCCGTTTGCGCGAAGGCGGGAAGGTGCGGGAAATAAATCTCCCCCTGGAAGGCGGTAAGGCATCGGCCCGCTTAAGCGAACTGGCTGCTTCCCCCAACCTTTTAACCATCCATACCGAAGAAGCTACTTTAGAGGCGATCTTTATCCGGCTTACCGGAAGGGGGCTCGCCGGATGAAGCGGCCTCCCTCCTCAGGAAAGCTTTTGCTGGCCATTTTAAAAAAAGATATCCGGGTTTACGGCCGCAACCTGATTTATCTGTTTTTAACCCTGCTCAGCCTGGTCTTTTTTATCGCCATTTTCTGGCTGGTCCCCGATAAGGTGGAAGAAGATCTTACCTTTGCTATCACCCCGCCGCTTTCTGTGTTGATCAGCACCGGCCAGGAGGAGCTTCGAGCACAAGGCGCCCCTGCAGAAGTGATCAGCACCCTTGATCAAACTCAGTTAGCCTTTGAAGATGAAGGGCTGAATTTGCTTGAATTTGAAACCGAAGAACAGCTAAAAAAAGCCCTGCTGGGCGAGTTGGCTGTTTATAAACGAGAAACGGGGCAGGTTATAATCCATGACCCAAAGAGCGATCAGGACCGGCCAGCAGATGCAGAAGATATCGCGGTTGATTTAGGCATCGCTTTCCCGAACACTTTTCTCAGTGACGCTATTTTAGAAGAAAGCCCGAAAGCAACTTTTTATGCCGCTGCCGATGTGCCCGGTGAGCTTAAAAAGGCCATGGAAGGCTATATCAGGGAAATGGCTTACCAGCTGGCCGGGTATGAACTGCCCATCACCATGCCGCTGGAAGATGAAGTTATCCTCGGCACCGACCGGATGGGAGACCAGATCTCCACCAGGGAGAAGCTGCGGCCCATGCTGGCTTTTTTTATCATGATGATGGAAACTTTTGCCCTGGCTTCCTTAATCTCTAATGAAGTCCTGCAGCGTACCGTCACCGCCCTTTTAATAACACCAGTCCGGACCAGCCATTTTTTATTGGCCAAGACTATTTTTGGCACTGTCCTGGCCATGGGCCAGGCCACTATTATCTTGCTTTTAGTCGGAGCTTTCAGTTTAGAAAACTGGCCCCTGCTCCTTTTAACTATCTTTTTGGGCTCGCTGCTTTTTACAGCGGTGGCCATGTTTGTCGGTGCCGCCGGTAAAGACTTTATCGGCCAGCTGATGTTTAGCATGCTTTTTATTATTCCCCTGATGATTCCCGCTTTTGCCGTGCTTTTTCCCGGCTCAACAGCTGCCTGGGTCAGCTACCTGCCCAGTTATCCAGTGGTGAGACTGCTCTATGATGTTACCATCTACGAGCTGCCCTGGTCTGAAGCCCTCTCTTTGCTGCTTTATGCCCTGTTGTGGGTTGTCATCATCTACGGGATTGCCCTGGTTGTGTTAAAAAGGAAGGTGGCTTCTTTATGAGCATGGCACGAGTACTAAGCTTAACGCTGAAAGATTTTGCCGTGGGCCCGCGCAAACCCTTTTTCATCTGGGCGTTTTTAATGCCCTTTGCCCTGACCCTGCTTTTTCAGTTTGCCTTCGGCACGCTCTTTGAACCTAAACCCAGGCTGGCATTGGTTGATGAAGGCAGCTCCGCTATAACTGCTGCGGCAAAAAACCTGGAAGGTTTCGAAGTAACCCTTTTAGAAGAACCCGGGCAGTTGACTGAAAGCGTGGAAAAACACGACTATGATGCCGGGCTGGTTCTCCCATCCGGTTTTGATAATGCCCTTAAAGCCGGTGAAAAACCGCTCTTTGAATTTTACCTCAGCGGTGAAAGCCTGGCCTCCAACCGGATCATCATAGCCATTACCACCCTTGAAATGATCCGTGCGGTAGAAGGAAAAGATCCTCCGGTGGAAGTAAAGACCGTCTATCTGGGTGAACCCGGCTTACCCCTGAACATCCGGCTGGTTCCGGTGATTGTTTTTTACGCCCTGGCCATGTCCGGGATCTGGGTTCCCAGCTCCAGCCTGGTGGAAGAAAAAGAAAAGGGTACCTTAACCGCGCTGATAGTGACTACGGTCAGGATCAGGGAAATTCTTGTTGCCAAATGGCTGCTCGGTTTCATATTCTCAATAGTTTTAGCGGCGCTGACTTTGCTTTTGAACCGGGCCTTTGGGCCGCGCCCCCTGGAAGTACTCGCTGTAATCACGGTTGCCGCTGCCCTTACCGCCATGATCGGACTTTTAATCGGCGTTTACTCAAAAACAGCAACCATGCTCTTTACCCTGGTCAAAAGCCTCGGCATTTTCTTATTTGTTCCCGTCGTTTTCTACCTTTTTCCAGAGTGGCCGCAGTGGATCGCTAAATTCTTTCCGCTTTACTGGATTATTGAGCCTATCTGGAAAGTGTCGGTCCTGGGTGAACCCTTAAGCGGAGTCTGGTTTGAGCTGCTTGTGGCCCTCCTAATTACACTGGCCCTGGTTCCGCTCTTACTATTACTTCAAAAGCGGGTGCTGGACTAAATAGGACATGTTATAATTGTTAAAAAGGTTGAAATTAATGATGAAAAAAAACGCAGCCAGGTTTAAGGAAAAGGTTTTAAAATATCAAGCGCTTCTTATCTACATCCCCGGCTCGCCCGATCCCGATGCCATTGCGTCTGCTTATGCCCTTAAAGAGATCCTAAAAACATATAACATCAAGGCCGACATTTTTGCCGAAAAAGAGCTCTCATTACCCCAGAATCAGCTGTTCCTGAACCTTATCAATATCCCGGTGTTTTTCGGGAAAGAACCTGATACAAAAAACTACGAAGCCTATATTGTCCCCGATTTTCAGAATAACCTGGTGGAGAATATAAGCGATGAACTACCCTGCGTCGCCCATATCGATCATCACAGCGCCTCAAGCCAGGTTGTGCCGGCTGAATTTTCCTTGATCAGGACTGATGCCGGTTCCACCAGCACCCTGGTCACCCTGCTCCTTGAAGCTTTAGGCCCGGATTTGAGCTATCAGGACCTGGTTTTTGTCTCCACGGCCCTGGTTTACGGGATTCAGACCGATACCGATCAGTTTCATCATATCACGCGCTTAGATATAGAAGCGCTCGACTTCCTGATTCATAATGCCGATCAGGGCATTCTTAAAAATATCAACAGCCTGCCGCCTCCCAAGGAATTGCTTGGCATCTATCGCCAGACTAAAGATGACGCGGTTTCTTACAGAGGTTGGGGGTTTTACGGCCTGGGTTATATCAGCTCAAGCTCCAGAGATTACCTCGCCCTTATCGCCGATATGGTCTTAAAGTCTTCAGGTCATAACACTGTAGCCGTCTTTGCCTTAATCGAAAACCCGGACAAAAAAGAGCTCTATCTTGATGTTTCGCTGCGCACCAAAAGCAGGACCCTGGATCTAAACCGGATTATCAAACAGATTACCAGTAACGGAGGAGGAAGGCAGTACAAAGGGGCTTACCAGGTTAAGCTTGACTACTTTTTACACACTCCGGAAAAAGAGCTGTTCTGGCAGGCGGTGAAAGCAACAACCATCGATATTCTGCAAAAGAACCGGGATACTCTCTACCGGGCCGGGATAGAAAATATTTACTCTGCTTTTAAAGAAAAACTGGCGGCGATTTTTAATAAAGATTGAGTTAGATTTTTAACCGATTTTTAGATGTATACTTTTAGCCTGTTAAGAATGAATATGACCTAGCTTAGGTATTTTTTGTTAAGTTCTATAAATAACTGGCCCTTTTATCTGATTTTGCCTGTTTTAAACTAAAGAGCTTAGCCAGACCAAGCAGCGAACGGATATGCTGTCAAGATAGCTTTTTAGGGGCAGCGTATCAATTATTCTTTGTAGCTTATACCTGTGATCATGATATAAACCTCTCCTGGTAAATATTTTGTCACAGATTGTGCTTGAAAATGATAGAGTTGAAAAATAAAAAAGTATTGTAAGAAGGATATTTAAAAAATACAGCGAATAGTATTAGACAATCTAAATGTCAGGCCAATTTTATGGGGTTATTTGAAAAAATATGCAATCATTGTAATTAGTCTGACATAATCAGGTGTATGTTTTTATAACTTGTTGATGTGCCTTATAGCTTTCCGACAAGAATTTGATAACCTGTGCCTGTTTATTGACACTAATTGGGTTAAAATGATTAAAACATAAAAAGCCATCTGACAAATAATGACTCAGGTTTAAGTGAATAGGTCTTGTCCTGCTGCAATAATTATGCAGACCTGGCCCACTTAGCCACAGAAAACACTTCCATAGTCAACCATTGTACCTTTAAGCCGGGCTTCAAGGAATCTTCACCCCCTTAAGGCGGCCGTTAATCATTTAACAAGGGCAAAAGGGTTGGGTAGTTACCTTCTACCTTCGGTTTTTAAAAGATCTTATGATCAGATTTAGCTGAAATATTATTTTTGTTGTGGATGTTTAAAAGTGAGGCTTAGGCACTAAAATTAGATCTTAAGGTTAGGCTGATTTCATAACCATACTGTTATGCCTTCTTAATTGGGGGGTTATACTTAATATGTTCCTGAAAATCGACTACTTGCAAAAAACTATTTCTTAAACGTCAAGTATTTCATGCAGTTTAAAGCAATTGTTAAATTTTCACTGGATCATTTAATAAAAGTATAATTGATTAATTTCTGAAACAGTGCTATATTTTTTACCATGAAGATAAGGGGCGTAAGTAGCAGGATGAAATAATTATATTGATTTCTGATTTATGGATTACCCTCA
>PWYU01000120.1 GCA_003567725.1 Syntrophomonadaceae bacterium
CCTTGCCATTATTTAACAACTCTTAGCCATTTTAACGCAATTTTTTAACCTTCGACGTCACCTTAACAAGTTTTTCTCATACTTAAATCCATTGATTTTTCAGTGTTATCGCAACAGGCTTCCCACTGTGGAACTTACTTTGGGAATTTACGGGTTTTCCTTTCGCATAGTTGTATTTATAGACCCGATCTTTTTTTTCTATTTAAGCAATTGTTTTTTTTGCTTGACAGGTAAAGGTTCATTGTGTAAAATATGAGTGAATACTCACTCATAGGGGAATGGTTAATCTATGGCAGAAGGTCAGACTAGGGATAGGATAATAGGTGCAGCCCGGCACCTGTTTTCCCAAAAAGGTTTCAACGGCGCTACCACGGCGGAAATCGCCGGAAAAGCCGAAGTAGCCGAAGGAACAATATACACCTATTTTAGCAGTAAAAAAGCACTCCTCATGGAATGTGTAAGCCCGTTGCTGGAAGAGATGCTCAATGACTTTGAGGAGCATATTCCGGAAAGCGACAGCTTTAGAGGTCTTGCCGTCTTTTCCGTGGAGATGAGGCTAAGGCTCTATGAAAAACACCATGAAACAATTCGCATTATGCTCAATGAGCTGCCCTACTCAGCCGAGATGGTAGATTTGTTTGTTTCCTTTTTGCAGAAACAGAGCCAAGAAGTTGCCCGTTACCTGGCAAAAGCGGAAAAAATGGAACAGATTGTCCGCTCTAGGAACTATTGGCTTTTCGGGCTGGGGCATGTAATGTCATTATGGTTTTATGTTAATTTTATGAAAATGAAAGAAGAAACAGGCCTAAACTTGGATTATCCGTTTATCAATATTTCCGAAGAGCACCTGGCAGCTGATCTAGCCGATTATTTTTTATATGGCATTATGGGGAGGCCAAAAAAGGAATAAATTATGTATTATAAAAGCAGTTACGGAGAGATCTATTATGAAACTCATGGTCCATCAGATAATGCTGTTACAATTGTTTTTGTGCACGGCATGCTTGCTGATCATAAAATGTTTAAGCCACAAGTCTCAAAATTTAAAGATCAATATAGAGTGCTTCTATGGGATATGCCTGAACATGGTCAGTCAGTGAAACTGAACCGGGAATTTAATTTTTCTATTGCGGCAGATAGTTTGATTGAACTGTTGGATAGTCTGGGTATTGAGAAGGTTGTATTGGCTGGAGTGTCTATGGGAGGATATGTCAGCCAATATATTGCCGGCAAATATCCGGAACGTGTTTTAGGTGTAGCCATTGAAGGTGGTCATCCTTTACATTTCAGATTAACCAGGATTGTCTCTTTTCTTTTTCAATTTGTTTCTTTAATATTTAAACTGGCCCCCCTAAGTATCATTAGATTCTATTTCGTTAAAATGACGCCGGGTGATGAAGGAAAGAGATATATTGAAAACATTTTTTCTCAATTGGACAAGAGAAGGCTGTTGCATATATTTGAAGGGCTAAAGAAGCAACTTCTCCAAGGAACTGAAAAGCCTGTTCAATTGCCGGTTCTAATTACTCATGGAGAAAAAGAAGCACCACTTTTCCGCAAGATGTGTGCGCAATGGCATGACAGCAGCCCGGACATTACATACGTGGTTATTCCGGGAGCAGGACATGATGCCATGTTTACTAAACCGGATGAATACAATAAAGCCCTCCAATCATTCTTGAATAGATTCATAAAGGGATGATGAACGAATGCCTGATACAGAGAAATCTCTGAGAAGGCTGGAGTTATCTAATGTTTTGCGCGTCCCCGTTATTTTAAATGTCATAGATACAATAAAACTACCTCCCGGAGGCAAGGGGCTTGATGCAGGTTGTGGAAACGGTTTCTTTGCTTTGATGCTGGCAGAAGCTGTGGGGCATTCCGGTCATGTTAATGGCCTTGATATTGAAGAATTATTTCTGACAAGAGGGAGTGCGTTGGCATCACAGGCAGAGTTAGCGGAAAGGATTTCTTTTGTAAGGGGTGATGTTAAGAAATTTCCGTTTAAAGATAATGCTTTTGACTGGGCTGTTAGTATTGATCCTATTGGGTATGTCATTCTGCAGGTACATCCTGCTGTCCTATTGAAGCAATCGGCCAGGGTTGTGAAGTCTGGTGGCATGGTATATATCCTTATGTGGTCTTTGCAGATAATGTTTCTCGGATATCCCACATTGGAGGCTCGGTTGAATGCAACTACTTTAGGGGTAGCTCCCTTTGATGAGAAAATGAAACCGGACTCACATTACATGCATGCATTGGGGTGGCTTAAGCAGGCCGGTTTGAGTGAAGCAAAGGCACAGACGTTTGTTGGTGACATCAACCCCCCTATAAGTAAGGAAAACAGTAAGCCCTGGTAGATCTTTATAGAATGCGTTGGGGAGAAGATGATACGGAATTGTCTGAGGATGATCAGTTGGAATATCAGCGTCTTTGTAGAGCCGATTCTCCAGGTCTCATCCTTAATTTACCCGGATATTATGGCTTCTTTACGTATTCGTTGTTTCGGGGTAGGGTGTTGTGAAAGCCCCTTATTTACATACGGGCAACGATGATTATTAGGCGATCTTAACAATTACAACTTGTTCTAGTTGCTGAGAAATAAGTTATTTTAGATTAGATTATTCCGCAATAACAAATAGTGGTGCCTTTTAGATGAGGTTTTAATAATTATTTTTTGATAAGAATTACTCAACTTAGGTCTTAGAAAACGTGGAGATTGAAATGAAAATCTGTGGTTTTATCTCCGTAGAAAATGAAGATAAAGGAAGAAAGTCTGTCGAATGCAAATATTATTGGCCAGGGAAGGGTGGTGTTGCCCTGGTTGCGGTACTCTTCTTGCTGACTTCGGTATTTGTCCTGACACCGATCTTTTACGATCAGGTGGTAAGAGCGGGCGAAAGAGCAGCAGCTGCAGAATTGGACCACCACATATTTGAGCATGGGGAGCTGGAAGAGTTTTTGGACAAGCTCTTCACGGAAAAAATGGCAGAATTCCATGTCCCGGGCGCGGTATTTTCGATGGTTAAAGATAGCGAGATCTTTTTGAAGAAAGGTTACGGTTATGCCGACCTGGAGAATGATATACCTGTTGATCCCAATTATACACTTTTCCGAATCGGCTCCGTTACCAAGCTGGTTACCGCTACGGCCGTGATGCAGCTATATGAACAGGGATTATTAGATCTTGAAGAGGATCTAAACCAAAAGTTGTCAAATTTTGAACTGGAAGAAAAATACTCACGCCCGGTAACTGCAGCTCACCTTTTGACCCACACCGGCGGTTTCGATGAACGTTTACTGGGAACTTCAGTCCGTAGAAAAGAAGATATCGTCCTATTGGGGCAGTATTTAAAACACAATATGCCTCCCCGCGTTATGCCTCCCGGTGAGGTTTTCAGCTACTCCAACCACGGCATGGCCCTGGCAGGGTTTCTGGTTGAAGAAATTTCCGGCGATTCCTATTATCAATACCTTGAAAGCAACATATTTCGTCCCTTAAAGATGCACCACAGCACTTTTCCGGAAGGGAACGGTGACCTGTCCGGCCTGGCCCGGGGATATGATTACCGGAGAGGCAGATTTGAACCTGCAGCCCTGGACTATATTTTACCTTCTCCGGCAGGGGCCATGGTCAGCACCGCCGATGATATGGCTCGCTTTATGATAGCCCATCTCCAGCAGGGTTATCTTGACGGCCGCCGAATCTTTGACGATAAAACCGCTTCAGAAATGCACGACACACAGTTCTCTCACCATCCCCGGCTACAGGGGTTTACGTACGGTTTTTATGAAATGCTCCAAGGGGGGCACAGGTTTATCTGGCATGGGGGGCAGCATCCTGGCTTTGTAAGCGTGCTCTTGCTTCTGCCGGAGCAGAACACCGGTTTCTTCTGCGCTTATAATGCCTCGGATACGCTGTTGATGTATGCTCTTTTTTCGGAATTCATAGAACACTTCTATCCCCGGGATAAACCTACCGGATTGGAACCGGTGGCTGCAAACTGTTTGAAAAGGTTAACCGGAAATTACCGTCTTACACGCTATGCCCGCACTACACCGGAAAAGCTTTTGGCCATGGCCATGGAGATAAGGGTGTCCGCAGAAGGAGACACTGGTTTGCTTACCCGGCCGGCTCTCTCCCCGGGCACTGAACCGACAAGATGGATTCAGGTAGAGCCCTTTGTTTTTCAGTTCGAAGGTGGAGAAGACCGCTTAACCTTCCGTAAATATGAAAGCGGTCAAATAAGCTACATGTTTACAGATATAGACAGTTGGGAAAGGTTAGCTTGGTACGAAAGCGCGATCTTTCATCTTGTCCTGGCCCTTTTCTGCATAATAGTATTTCTATCAGCCCTGATAAGCTGGACAGCCGCTTATTTGTACCGGTGCCTGTTCCGCGCTCCTGCTGCAGTAAATAACCCTTTTCCCTGGGCCCGTCCTGCCGCAGGCATTCTTGCTATGCTCAATATCATTTTTGTGGCAGGTATAGTTCATCTAATCTCAACCAGTCCTTATGAACTTCTTTACGGCCTTCCCGGCAGCTTCCGGGTTTTGCTAACGCTGCCGCTCATAACTGCTGTATTGAGTATTATCCTTGTATTTTTCACAGTTAACTTATGGCGCTCTCATTCCAGGACCCTTGCGGGGCGCATCTACTATACCCTCGTAACTCTTTCCGCCCTGGCATTCATATCTTTAAAGATCTACTGGAATCTGCTGGGGTTTTATTAAGAATGTCAAGGGAATGTCAAGGGGACGGGGTTGTTGACAACCCTTGATTGCAATAAATATTTTCCCAGGAGGTATTGTCAACGTCGGGAAAGTCCGCCCGATTAACGAAAGAAGTATTTGCCATCTTCATGTTCATGCAGGGCTCAACAGGGGTATTACACTAAGTGGGTAAGTGTAGTTGTCAACAACCCCGTCCCCTTGACATTCTCCCCTTGACATTCCTTGACATTCTTGACATTTGTGCCCCAAATCAAATCTTAGTTTGTAGGGGTTGACACAATGCTGATAATGCCGTAAAATAAATACCGACCGTCGGTATGTGAGTTGATTATAATAAGTCACTATCTATCTTTAAATATTTGCTTATAGGATCATAGTTAAGTGGTATTGCCTAAATAAATGCCTGCTCAATAAAGTATAGATAGTAATTGTAAGGAATAAGGAATTGATGAAATATCTATTTAGCTCAGTGCTTAGGGAAGCGCTGTCCAACCTACTGCTGGGAATTCTCGTAGTTGCTATCTGGGTATTGTTGTATATATCCGGCTGTTCTCTGACATCAAACTTGCCTATTGGTTCTACTTCTTCCATGCTTTATATAATAGTGTTATGGATCGCAACACCGATTTTAGCTCTCTATACATTCTGGCAAAGATTTGTTAAACATCGGAGTGGTATAGTTAAACATTATCACTATGGCCTCCTATTTTGCACAAGCTTCTTTTTCTGGTCATTGCTATCAATCATTATTGGCTTGGGACCTTGCTATCGTTATCATATCGCTGGAACAAATTGTTTAGGCGAAGCTTTACTTCTAATTATAACTTTACCGTTATTTATGTTTGAGGCAGGATATCGGCTAACCAGTCTAAGTTTTCCACTCTTGGTATTGCTTGCTTTAACGATTGTTTTTTCGCTAGGTCTTATATTTGGCTATTTGATAAGTGTTATCACGAGATCTATAAATGATTCTGCAGAACTATAAGAAGCTTTGCAGAAGATTAACGGATGGCAGAAAGATGTAAATGAACTGGCGGACATCCTTAAGAATTAGAGAACACCGATTGCAGATAAAGATGGCTGCTAATAATAATGGGCCATAAAAAGTAATTCGCGAAGATTGCCAGAGGAGTGCCAAAAAATCATGGTATTTTTTGACGAGACATATTTTAACGGGAAGTGGGAGATCATTAATCCGCCCAGATCAACACAGGGAAGCTTATCTATCGAAAAAACACAAGAAACCTTCAAATGTGTCTGGAGCTTAGATGTAGCGCCGAAGCAGGATTACTTTGGTATAGGCATGCTGGTGGGTCGAAAACTGTATGTTTCAAGATTTATTCAACAAGATACGGGCAATTGTTTAATGCCGCTGGGAGGGGTATGTACTTATAAACCTATTGGCGATCAGCGCTCGCTTGCAGTTTTGTGGGCTGGGACTGATAATTTTTATTCATTGGGTTCAGGAATAGCCATAAGAAGAGAAAGAAGTGAAAGTTTTGAAGGGAGCTATGAAGTAAGATATTTTTTAAGAGAAAACGAAGACAGGTTTGAATTAAAAATTAAACATGCTAAAAGTAAAAACCTTTATTCTCTTAATTGGGCCAGAAAAGAGCAACCTCTTCTCCATGGTATTGGAATGATTATGGATGGTCAGATGGTTATAGCCTGGGGTGAATTAACAGTTAAATGGGAAGTAATGATATTAGAGTTTGAGAATAAGGAAGGTTTTTCATTGTTGAAGTGTAAACGCGTAGCACAGAGAAGCAATTTGGTTTGTGAAGAAGTATTTGAAAGATCTGAATCAACAATGCATACCGACGGTCGATATGCCGTTTATTGAATAGGGTCGTTTGATTTATTTATTCTCAGCATAATTATTTATAATGGATCGTTTCCCTGGGGATGGATTTCAGCGTATATCCTTGATTTATTTATTAAGCTGCTATCGGACCTTTATCATGTAAATGTATTACTATATATATTGGTGTTATCCACAGTTGGCATCATTTTGCTATTTTCCTTCAGGGTACTGTTGCATTTTTTAATTAGGTTGATCGGCAGGCGCGAAACGTCATCTCACCCCATAAAGTTCAGGGTTGACGAAAATTTTGATTTTGTTAATGGCTGGCGAAAGGAAGACAAGGAAAGAAACCGGAAAGAATGAAGTTAACAGTTATACTCCTGCTGGAGGCGTTTTGCCCATAGAATATAAGTTGACCGCAGGTTGGTTGCATTACCATATATCACAGTTAGGCATATTTAACTGATAGGGGAATCAGTCGGTAGTTTGCCTAATGAGATCAAAAACTAGCTTTTAACAGGTGGCATATTCGTGGATGCAAATACAAAGCATGAAAGTGTTTTCAGAGAGGTGGCAATTTATACACTGTGGTTATTAATTGGGGCTGCGGCAGTTATCCTGCTGGTATTCCTTTTCACTTACTTGGTTTTTCGCAGTAAAGTGGTGGCAAATGAAGCTATGATTATGCTGGTCG
>PWYU01000017.1 GCA_003567725.1 Syntrophomonadaceae bacterium
CCCGGGAGCACAGGAACCATGCTGACCAGGTAAGCTGTAAAGGTAATGATCGCTACTGCCGGGAGGCCAATATTAAGATCAAGCATACCGGTAACCAGGAATACTTTTAACGGATATAACAGCCAGATCAGGGCAGAAACTGCAATTAAAAAAGCGCCTTCTGAAAATGTGGTCAGATTACGGGAGTTTGCAGACGCGCGGTTTAGGAAAGCGGGTATACGGCTGACCGCTTGGAATAGTTTAACCGTAAGCCTGGTGATGATTGAGGGAATTATCCCTTCATTTTTTCCGGATCGTTTTTCACTGGGTTTTGCCGGGGCTTTAACAATTGCGCTGTTACTATCTTTTTTGTAATAAAGGGCGGCAACAGCCATAAATAAAGCAGCTAGAAAAGTAAAAGCATATAAGCTGATGGCAGGAAAGTCAAAATACAGGACAGCAAGAGCCACTGAGAAAGCTGAAAGTATAACAAAAGGAAGTAGTGAAAAGTATTTTAAGGCTATTAAAATACCGGTCAGCATTTCATAGCCCAGGTTGCTGTAGTGTTTAAACAAGTAGACTTTAGTCGCTTCACCGCCCAATTTTATCGAAGGGGTGATACTTTCTATATAGTTGCCGGCCAGGGTGACCGCCAGAACGTGGCCCAGAGAAAGCCGGCAATTAGCTTTTTTGAGAAGATACTGCCATTGACCGGCAGTAATAGACAGTGTTAATAGTTGCAGGGCAATCAAGAGAGCCATTATTTCCGGGGCAACCCTTTGTAAAGCAGAGAGGATATCTCGCCCTCCAACTAAGATAACCGCTGCGGTGATTAATGTAATCGCTGCCACCCATGGTAGGATTTGTTTTGAATGCATTTTGAATCCTTTCTTGAACTCTCCACACAGCGCTTTGAATAAGTTAGATCATACTAGCATTAACTGTAAAAAATTACGCTAACTGGTTAGCGCAGTAGCCGCTGCCCGGTATTGATCTGCTTGGGTTCGAGTTAGCGGCATAAAGCTGGAAGTGTTAGGGTTTACTAACACGCTTGGTTATTTATAGCACACCATTTTATTGCTGTCAACCTTTTGCAGTTTTCTGGCTATAGCGCTGAGCTTTGTCGCCACCGGCTTTGTCCTGGCCGCCCGCAGGAGGACGCAGTTAATGGAGGGTAAGTGAACGGGGTAAATGAAAAATGAAGGGTGCGCGGGTCCACTACTTGCGAACTTTAAGCTTTTTAATGGCCATTTCCAGGCCTTCTAAGCTTAGCTCATACATGGGGAAGATCTTGCGAATCACCGTTATAGTGTAATGGCCGGTTGTGCGGTTCCAGTATGGTGACGGGATAGGGTTTAACCAGACAGAATGGCTGAAATGATCGCTAATGCGCTGCAGCCATTCCATCCCCGGCTCATCGTTGTGAAAGGCCCAGTCAATGGCTCCGCCTTGCATGGTAAGTTCGCTGGGGGCCATACTGGCATCGCCTATAAGGATAACTTTGTATTCCGGATCGAGCATACCCAGAAAATCTTCGGTGCGGACAGCGCTATCCATGCGGCAGTCCGGATCAAGGTAAAGATACTGGTAGATACAGTTGTGAAAATAGAAAAAGCGCAGGTCTTTAAAGTGGCTGGAACGATTTATAGCCGTAAAAAGCTGGCTGCATATTCGCAAATATGGGTCCATGGAGCCTCCTGAGTCCATCAGCAGGGCCACTTTTAGGGTATTTTTTCTACTCCTGTTCCAGACCAGCTGGAGCAGGCCACCTTTGTCTCCCGTGTCCTGGATAGTTTCATCGAGGTCAAGTTCGTCCCGGGGGCCTTCTTCTTTGCTGCTGAGCTGTCTTAGCTTCCTCAGGGCTACTTCAAACTGTCTCACCCCGATAGTAGCATCGGCCCTGAATCCGCGGAAGTTTCTCTGGGCTGCCACCTGGACGGCAGATTTATTTACTGAGTCGCCGGCAATACGTATTCCGGAGGGATGGTACCCGGAATGGCCGAAGGGAGAAGTTCCACCGGTGCCGATCCATTTTGAACCGCCGCGATGCTGCTCTTTTTGTTCCTGCAGACGTTCTTCCAGCCGGCGGCGCAGGTCGTCCAGATCCCAATCCTGGAATTGCTGCCGCTCTTGATCTCTGAACTGGCGAGGAGGGAGTGCTTTTTCCAACCACTGTAATATTTTTTCGGTTAGCTCCAGGGGCGTTTCGATATCCTGAAAGTAGCTGTAGAAAGCCAGATCGTAACGGTCGTAGTGAGTTTCACTTTTCACCAGCACTGCCCGGGCCAGATGGTAAAAAGCGGTCAGGCTTGATGAAGCCATACCCAGGCTCAAAGCTTCCATCAGCATCATCCACTCGGTGATAGTTACCGGCACACCGTAGGCTCTCAGCTGGTAAAAGAAGTTGATAAACATAATTCTGCTCCTTTTGAAACAGCATTTAGCGAAAACGCGGTATGCCAGCAGCCGTTTTAATTTGTTTACCCTGACTGTGCAGGCGCTGCAAAACGGTATTAAAATCCTGGTCTTTTTTCAATAAAACACCCAGGAAAGGAAATTCATCGCTGATTTTTTTGGGGCTGATGCCCCCGATGGCCAGGGCCTGGACCCAGTCCAACAGTTCACTGGTACTCGGTTTTTTCTGAAGCCCGCTCACACTGCGGATCCAGTAGAAAGCTTCAAGGGCTTCTTCCAGCAGATTTTTCTCCAGGTTGGGATGGTGGACCCTGATGATTTCAGCCATCATCTCGGCATCAGGAAAGGCGATATAATGGAAGATGCAGCGGCGCAGGAAAGCATCAGGCAGCTCCTTTTCGGCATTACTGGTGATTACGACAATGGGTCGGTGCCGGGCTTCGATGGTTTCACCGGTTTCCGGGATGTTGAAACTCATAATGTCCAGTTCCCAGAGCAGGTCGTTAGGAAATTCCAGGTCGGCTTTGTCGATTTCGTCAATTAACAGGACAATCTGATTTTCTGAAACAAATGCCTGGCCCAGCTTGCCCAGCTTAATGTAATGGCGTATATCGGACACATCGTGATCGCCGAACTGACTGTCGTAAAGCCGCTGGATGGTGTCGTAGATATAGAGCCCGTCGCCGGCTTTTGTAGAGGATTTGATGTTCCAGATTAACAGTTCCTTGTCCAGGTTGCTGGCGATGCTTTCTGCCAGCATTGTTTTTCCTGTACCGGGCTCACCTTTGATTAAAAGGGGCCTTCCGAGCGCTATTGCTACATTGACGCTGTTTTGCAGTTCCTGTGAAGCGATATAATTCCTGGTTCCGTTAAATGAACTGGATTGTTCGGGCAATGTTGTTGCCTCCCCTGTTTTTTTTGAGACTATGATTTTGCCTTGCTCTAGTGCATTTTACTGGATAAAGCAGGCGCCCGCAACTAACATGGCCTGTTTTTTCAGTTTGGCTTTCGCATCCTCAGAATTTAGCTCTTTAATCGGCGCTGGTTGCTTAGAATCTTCGGCAGGTAACTGCTTGTGCCTATTGTAGTAGCTGGCAGCAGAGATGCCGTATTCTTTGCAGGCTTCCTTTGCAGGCTCGCTTGATTTGGAGCTTAATTCCATAATTTTGGCTTTCTTGTCGGTACTGTAAAACATGACTTGCCCTCCTGTGATAATAGTGGGTAATCATGCCGTCAGTTTAGCTGATACGCGGCCCCGGATACCAGCGTCAGCTGATCTTTTAACTAAAAGGTTTACGAAGAGTTCACCTTAGAACACTTAATCAACGAGCAAGTAAGCATTGGGAGCGGCTTTGTATTGATCAAGAATCTGGAAAATCATAATAAAAGCAGATAAAAAAGGGGAATATTTGTTTTTAATAGAATCATATATAAGTTGCAGGCTATAAAGATCAATAAAGGGAGGTAAAACCATATTTAATAAAAAGAATGAGGCCAGCGTTAGAAGCTGAAAATCTCCTGTACAGTAACAGAAAGGAGGATTTATGAAGAACAAAATCAAGGATAAAATAAAAAAAGAAGCAGTGCTCGGTGCTTTTCAAGGGTTTAATTCTCCTAATATGGTGGAAATAATCGGTTATGCCGGGTTAGATTTTATTGTTTTTGATTCTGAACACGGTTACGTGACACCTGAGACCATGGAAAATATGGTTCGCGCCGCCGAATGCAGCAGGCTGACTCCTTTTATCAGGGTGCCCCAGAATGAAAGGCAATACATTTTAAAAGCCCTGGATATTGGGGCTTTAGGTATCCATGTTCCCATGGTTAACACCAGGGATGATGCTGAAAAAGCGGTCTATCATGCTAAGTATTATCCCCGGGGAGGCAGGGGGCTGGCTTTTTCGCAGCGCTCCACTTGCTACGGGGTAGGGGTCGATAAGCGAAAATACCTGGAAGAAAGCAACCGGGAAACCATGGTCATGGTGCACCTGGAAACAAGGCAGGCCATCGAGAACCTGCCCCGCATTTTAGAAGTGGAAGGAATCGATGTTTTGTTCATCGGCCCTACCGATTTGGCTCAATCCCTTGGCTATTACGGCGATCCGGGCCATGAAGAGGTTCAGACGATGATAACTGAAGCAATGGGCTTGATTGTTGAAACCGGTAAAGTGCCCGGTGTTTTTATTGCAGATAGTGCTTCGGCTTCCAGGTGGGTTGAGCTGGGGGCAAGATATATTGCCGGGGGAGTAAGCGGCATTTGCGCTAAAGCTTTTCTGGATTTTAAAGATAAATTTAAACAAAGTTAAAGAACAGGCCTGCCGGCGGGGCTCAGGAAGCGTTTGTTTGATAAAGCTCTTACCGCGCGCAGTCTTATACTGGATTTTGGAAAAGGGTAATGCTGATAAAGGCCTTTAATTATCGTAAAAATCAGAGTATATAAGGTTTTGGCTAAGCATGTCAGTTATTTATTTATACTTTAGGACAGATAAGCCTTATTTTAAAGACATACAGGGCTGGTAGGAGCTTGAATTAATGCGGTAAAGAAGGTAAGGTATTAATGTTATGTTATAATCGTTAATAAATTTAAAAAAAGTCTTAGTTTTATGAAGGGAAAAGTCTTCATTATGAAATGCAGCCTATTTAAGAATGGTAATATTCCATGCTCTTATTTTATAATCAGCTCCGCTTTAATTGTTTCATTAGCCCTGAGCTTGTTTAATCATTTTAACAGCCAGGTTTAT
The DNA here is from genome assembly GCA_003567725.1 of Syntrophomonadaceae bacterium. Classification (GTDB taxonomy): domain Bacteria; phylum Bacillota; class Dethiobacteria; order DTU022; family DTU022; genus B1SED10-74M. The sequence continues at coordinate 5,136 of PWYU01000017.1, forward strand.
GTAGTTTCCATCGGTTATAATGAAGTGGGTGTTGTAGAGGATTCCAGTGAAATTGAACTCTTCGTGGAAGGTTTGACTGAGTGGTCCAGTAAAATGTACGGCCTGGATCTGGAGTTTAATGAAAACCTTATAATACGTAAAGAAGCAAGGCCGGGGAGCGAGCCTGATGCTTTAGCTGTGCGTGAAAGAATCAAACAACTGTCCTCGTTTCGCACAGATGCCTATATGATTCAGGTCGACGGCCAACCTTTTGTTCCTGTTGCCTGTCAATCAGATCTGGATTTGATGATTGAAGCTTTAACAGAAGAGTATGCTGTAGAAAGTAATGGTGGTTCTGCTAAAGTGGTTGATGTTGATGTTTCAGAAGACCTTACTTTACAAAAGTTAACGGTAAACCCCGATAGTCTTTTTACAGCCGTAGAAGCCGCTTCATTATTGAAAAATAACGGCAGTGAGCACTACATTTATAGTGATCCAGAAACAGAATTAATGCTGCAGGGCTTCACAAATGGCCTTCAACCGGAGAGCCACAACTATAATTCCAGCTCTGGTGTAAACGGAATAGCAACCGGCAGCAATTCTAAAAATGCGGCAGGGTCTGAAACAGATGTGACTTTAAACGTTAAGACATTGGAAGAGGTTACCGAAGTTGAGGTGATTCCTTTTTCAAAAGAATATATTTACGATGATGATATGCTGATAACTGAAAAAGAAATTAATGAGCCCGGTCAAGACGGAAAGAAGGAAATTATCTATCAGGTTGAGCGGCAAAATGGAATTGAAATAGACCGTAAGGTGATCAGTGAAGAGGTTATCAAGGAACCCCAGGCTCAAGTGGAGATCAAGGGGCGTAAAAATCCACCGGCAAGAGGTACCGGAAGTTTTATCTGGCCGGTCCAGGGCGAAGGGACTATTTATAACGCTTTTAGTTCGGGTCATCCAGGAATTGATATACATATTGCTCATGGAACCAATGTTCTGGCTGCTGATAATGGTATAGTAACCTATACTGGTTATGGAAGTACTCAGGGTAAATATCTCATCCTGCAGCATGGGCGATACTGGACTCTTTATCTGCATAACAGTGCTCACCTGGTGTCTGAAGGGGATCGGGTCTCTAAAGGGCAGCCGATTGCTAAAGTTGGCGCTACCGGGCGGGCTTTTGGCCCTCACCTGCATTTTGAAATAAGGGCTGATGATGGCTCTGGCGAATGGGACTCTTATTACCAGCACCGTCCGGTTGATCCGATGCGTTTTTACAAGCGTTAAAAATGATGGGAGCAGAGAATGTAGCAGGCCCTAATGAGCTTTTAAAAACCGGTGGCGTCTTTGTTTAGAGTTTCTAAATGGCAGGTGTCATTTAATCTGATCAAGATAAAATCAGAGCCGGTAAACTGCAGCTCGTTGACACAGGTTGCATGCTGTTGCAGTTTCCAAAAGGCATTAGAACTTAAACCTAATAAACGGCAGAGCAAAGTCTTATTGACGGCCCGGTGAGAAACAATAACAACGGTTTTTCGCCGATGGCTGCGGGCAATCCGGTAAAGTGCTGATTCTGTGCGATGGGCAACCTGATCGAGGCTTTCTCCGCCTGGAAAATTCACGCTGCCCGGTTCTTTTTTCCACTGTCTATAAAGCTCAGGGTATTTACGTTCAACCTCAGGTAAAGTTTTACCTTCCCAATCACCAAAGCAGATATCCTTAAAAGCTTCCGCTTTGACAATTTCGGATCCGGGGCTGATAAAAGAGGCGGCTAATTGGGCTGTTTCATAAGCCCTGGCAAGGGGGCTGGCTAAAAAGCGTGGATCGGTGAGATTCCACTTAAGGAGGCTTTTGCCAAGCGCTTTGGCCTGCTCGCGCCCTTGATCATTTAAAGGGATATCGGTTTGGCCACGAAATATTTCTTCCCGGTTCCATTTAGTCTCGCCATGACGTATTAGCAATATATCAACCATTCTGCAACTCCTTACTTCTTTAGCAATATCCGCTTTAAATGTTTTACTTGCCTTTTATTATAGCCCAGTCTAATAAGGGTCACAAGTAGTTTGACTTTGTAGG
>PWYU01000088.1 GCA_003567725.1 Syntrophomonadaceae bacterium
ACCGTCCCTTTGACATGTTATTGTTTTTCAAGTTCAATTATCATGTCCCGTAGTTCAGCGGCCTTTTCAAAAGCCAGCTCCTTTGAAGCTTTGTTCATTTCTCTGCGTAATTCTTTAATCATTTTACGGCGTTTGTCCGGATTAATTGCTTTTATTGTTTCAATCCCATAGCCTTCTTTTTCTTCAGCAACTGCTGTGGCCTCAATCACTGCCCGGATCGGTTTGATAATACTTTGCGGGATGATGTTGTGCTGTTCATTATAAGCCAGTTGCTTTTGGCGTCGACGCTCTGTCTCATCAAGAGCCCGCTGCATGGACGGAGTTATTCCCTCTGCATACATGATCACTCTGCCTTCAACGTTACGTGCGGTTCGACCAATAGTCTGGATCAGAGAACGATCTGAACGCAAAAAACCCTCTTTGTCTGCATCCAAAATGGCCACCAGAGTTACTTCCGGAAGATCAAGGCCTTCCCGGAGCAGGTTTATCCCAATCAAAACATCGAACTCACCCAGCCGCAGCCCCCTGATTATACCCATTCGCTCCAGGGCATCGATTTCAGAATGCATGTACCGCACCCGTAAACCCATATTACGGTAGTATTCAGTCAGATCCTCAGACATCCGCTTCGTCAAAGTAGTAACAAGAACCCTCTGATCTGCTTCGGCCCTGACTCTAATTTCTCCGTAAAGATCGTCAACCTGGCCTTCAGCCGACCTGACTTCAACTACCGGGTCGGCCAACCCGGTAGGCCTGATGATCTGTTCAACAATATCATCACTGCGCTCAAGTTCCCAGGGCCCGGGAGTAGCCGAAACCCGGATAGCCTGATTAACCAGGGATTCAAACTCTTCAAATTGTAACGGCCGGTTGTCGAGGGCGGAAGGCAACCTGAAACCATGCTCAACCAGGGTGCTTTTTCGGGAATAATCACCTCGGTACATCCCATTGATCTGAGGAATGGTAATATGAGATTCATCGATCATTACCAGCATCTCGGGAGGAAAATAATCGATCAAGGTAGACGGACGGCTCCCGGGAGGTCTGCCGTCTAAATGCCGCGAATAGTTTTCAATACCGCTGCAAAAGCCGATTTCCTGGAGCATTTCCAGATCAAACTGGGTTCTTTGCTCAAGGCGCTGTGCTTCAAGCAGTTTGCCCTCCTGCTTGAATTTGGCCAGCTGCTCCTGCAGCTCTTTTTCAATATCAGCCACCGCCCGCTGCAGCTGGTCTGGCGCGGTCACATAGTGAGTAGCTGGAAAGATTGCAGCATGAGCACGATCTCCAATCACCTTACCGCTAACCAGGTCTACTTCGCGCAACCTCTCTATCTCATCTCCAAACAGTTCCACCCGGATCGCGGCCTCAGAAAAAGAAGCAGGAATGATCTCAATCACATCACCTCTAACCCGGAAAGTGCCGCGGTGAAAATCAATTTCATTACGCTGGTAATGGATCTCAACCAGGCGATCTATAATATCATCACGGCTTATCCTGACTCCGGGGCGCAGAGAAAGGACCTGTTCCTTATATTCATGAGGTGAACCAAGTCCATAAATACATGAAACGGAAGCCACTATTATAACATCTTTTCGCTCCAGCAAAGCACTGGTTGCTGAATGCCTGAGTTTATCAATCTCGTCATTGATTGATGAGTCCTTTTCAATAAAAGTATCACTCTGAGGGATATAAGCTTCCGGTTGATAATAATCGTAATAGCTGATGAAATATTCAACAGCATTATTCGGAAATAACTCTTTAAATTCACTGCAAAGCTGAGCAGCCAGTATTTTATTGGGCGCCATAACCAAAGTCGGACGCTGGACTCTTTCAATAACGTTGGCAACAGTAAAGGTTTTGCCTGAACCCGTAACCCCAAGCAAGGTCTGGTAAGGAGAACCCCGGTGTAGACCTTGCACCAGGGTTTCTATTGCCTCCGGCTGGTCACCGGTAGGCTTGTATTCAGATCTGATTTTAAAGCCACTGCTGACGGCCATTTACACACCTCCCATTCAGCGGCTTGCTAAAGTAATGTATTATTATTAGTCAAGAGCATCAATTATTATAACATAGTTGAAGGTCCGTTAACCAACTATTATTAATAATTGTTCCGAATGCAAGGATGTTTAAGTAAATTATTGCTGTGGTTTAAGTAAAGAAACTCTAAGCTTCCTGGCTTTTTCTCGCCAGTTTTTAAGTTTACCAAGAGGCTCAGGTTTTCTCACTTCCAGATAAACCGGCGAATCTGCAGCGGGAACCGGGATTAAACCAAGGGTTGCGCTGCGATGAAGAATTGAATAATAAGAACGGTAAGTGTTTAAGCGGCTCTGGAAAGATCCTTTTGCGCTTTCTTCTTCGCGGATCTGTTTTTTCAGGACCGCTGAAAAAGGTTTTTCATCCCTCATTCCATCGATTAGCACCATAAAATAGCTGGCTTCAATCTTTTCCAGAAGCTCCCGGTTATCGGCAACTTCTTCTCCATTGACTTTCAAAATAGTATCATCTTGATAAAGTCCGGCCTGATGCGCCGGCGTATTGGGAATGACCATCATTACATTTACCCCCGAGCTAACCTGGCGATAACGAGGAGGCCTGCTATTCTCTTTGTTTTTGCCATACAAAATTAAAAGCTCATGACCCAGGGGAGCAAAAAGCACTCCTGGTAAAGTCAGGGGTGGGAAAAACTCCGCCCCCATCGCAATAATTAGCAAGATTAAACTATAAAGTGCCAGCCAGCGGGCCGAAAAAGCAGTTCTTTCCCGCGGGGTCGAAGAAAGAACCATATCACCATATCCCAACCCTGCAGCAACCGGCACAATCATAAATTGCAGGCCTTTGCCTTCACCTGTCTCCAGGGCCGGTTGAAGAATAGGCCACCACTCCGGCATACTGACACCAACAATTTCAGGCTCTATTACTATGGTGACCAGCAGAGCAACCAGGGGTAAAGGCCAAAACCGATTCAGGGAAAAAGCTCCTACTACCTCCCCATCATTTTTTTTCAAATAAATCGGGCTGCTACCCCTGTGCCCTCCGATATAGATTAAAAAAGCTTCAACCAGGTGCAGCAAGCCGATCAACACCAGTAAGGCCGGGATATGTATCCGTAAAAGATATTCTATGACAATAAAGTCCGAAAGCCCGGGAAAAAGGGGAACTAAGATATGTAAAGCTATTAAATTCATGGCCGCCACAATTCCTCCGGCATAAGAAAAACAAAGATAGCGGGGGTTAATCAATAACAGGAGCAGGGCAACGGGCCAGATAAAATAAAGTCCAATTTGATCAAGGGAAAGCCCCAGGAACACGAGAACCGCACTCGCTGCAAAACCACCGATTAAACCCAGCCCTACCGACATAAGCATTTGTTTTCCAACCGGGTTAATATTTCGGCCAAAAAGTTTTTTTTCTGTTGAAGCTTGCCGTCTATACTGCAAATAAACCAAAAATAGAACTATCCAGAATATAGGCATAACCAGGGCAATCATAAAAGTGGTTAGGAAGATCTGGCTTATTTCAAAAAATATAGTCATCGCTTAATCAGTTCTCCCAGCATTATTCAAGGGTGCAGAATCCAAGATTAGATCAATTCCAAAGTTTAGTTGCTCATCTTGCTTACGAGAAGCTGAGTCTAATTCTTTTCTCAGCTCAATCCAGGTAATATCATTAAATTCACCACTAGCCGGTAAATCTGCTTCTATTTGAAACTCTGTTAAAACCAGGCTGGTTGCTTCATCAAAGTAGCCACTACTTTCAAGCTCATAACCCAGCTGAATTAACATATCCTGGAGCATCTCCACATTAGGCCCGTAATCACTCAGCTCCAGCCGGCCAGGATGAAAGTAACGGTAGTAGTGCAGGATATCAGGCATCTCTATTTCATAATCAGGAGCAATTCCATGCTTATCGATATTATGACCTGAAGGGGTAAAATAATTAGCGACCGTTAGCATAATTGCATTTTCACCAGGCAGCTTCTCCAACTGCTGAACTGAAGCCTTGCCAAAAGTTGTCTGACCCACTAAAAGCGCCGCCCCCCTGTCCTGCATAGCGCCGGCTAAAAGCTCTGCAGCGCTGGCTGAATCTTCATTAATGAGCGCTACAATTGGATAAGACTTTTTCTCGGCATTTGAAGTAAAAATGTCTTCAACTTCACCATCACGCCCGATCAGCCGAACAATCTCTCCTTCAGGGACAATATCCCTGGCAATTATCACAGCCTGATCAAACAACCCCCCCGGGTTATTGCGCAGGTCCAAAATCAACCCCTGCTCTAAACCTTCCTCTTCAAGCTTATTTAAATGCTCTAAAAACACCCTGGCGGTATTGCTGTCGAAGTTACTGATAGCAATATATCCGATATCATGATTTAATCTTTCGCTGGAAACAGTTGCAATTTGTATTTCTTCTCTGGTAACAGTCATCTCCAAGGGTTCTTCTGACCCGGGCCGCCGAATTGTGACTTCAACCGTAGTATCACCAGGGCCTCTTAATAGCTCAACAGCCCGCTCAATACCTTCCCCGGTAATCGTAATGCCATCTGCTTCTAGGATTATATCTCCAGCTGCGATTCCGCTTCTTTCAGCAGGGGAATCCGGAAAAACTTCAAAAACCACTATATCTTCACCGGTTTCAATAATCCGGATGCCAATACCTCCATAAGAGCCTCTGGCATCCAAAAGAAATTCTTCCAGCTCCTCTGGATCATAAAAACGCACCTGGGGATCGTCAAGGATATCAATCATCCCACGAACAGCACCTTCAACCAGATCTTCTATTTCCACAGGATAAAAGTAATTAGTGGTGATCCTTTGCAAAGCCTCAAAAAACAATGCTGTTTCTTCTTCCAACTCATGCGTTTTCTGCTCATACCTGATAATTGTTCTAGGTTCTTCTTCAGCATTAGAAACAATAAGATAGTTTACAAGATTAGTTCCCAGTAAAAGAGCTATAAATATAATCAATACTATAAAAAGCTTTTTGTTATCAACTTGATTCAAACTTTAACCTCCTGTAATCAAAACACTCTTCTGCTCCGATAACGCCGTAAAGCTCGTAAACTATAATACCATAAATGATAGCCTGTGTGTTCAGGCTTATATTTTATCTATAGGGCAATTAAAAACCATCCCTGTTAGTCAGCAATGGGATGGCCTGGATCGTGGCTCGCTGCAAAAGTTAAGGTTTTCCATGAATCCAGTTAATAGCTAACGTATTTTCACATACTGCAGCAGGTATCTGCCCTGAGAATGAGATTTAGCTTTTTTAACCACCAGATGATGAAGCTTGCGCTAAATGATTGCCTTAACAATGATACAAAGTTATCTGATTAAAAATATTCCATGGGATTATAACGATGATCGGTTCCACCAACGGGATAATTTCTAACCGGTGCTTTTTCATATTCTCGAACTTCAAAATGCAAATGAACCCCGGTACTGTAACCGGTAGTCCCGGCTCGGGCAATCCGTTCTCCCCGATCCACGACATCGCCCTTACCTACCAGCAGGCTGCTCATATGGCCATAGAGAGTAACGGTTCCTCCACCATGATCGATCATAACACAGTTGCCATACCCTCCGTTCCAGCCTGAATATATAACTTCCCCTCTTGCAGCAGCCAGTATATAGTTTGCCGCTCCACCGTGGGGAGCAATATCGACCCCGCCATGCCAGGCCTGCTGGCCGCTGAATGGATCCCGGCGCCAGCCATACCCTGAAGTTATTCTGGTAGGCGGCTCTATCGGCCAGTTTAATGCCCCTTCAATTCCTGAAAACTGGCTCTGCGCCTGAGCGATTAATTCACGAATCATAGAGTCAAGACGCTGAGCTTCTTTTTCAAGGTCTTCAATAGTCTGGAGATTTTTTGCTATTTCACTTTGCAACTCATCGAGGATGGCTTCCCGATCTGAAGCTGCTTGCCTCATATCCTGTTCGTTAGTCGCTACCTGACGGTGCATATTTTCAAGCTCTGCCTTATTTTCCTCCAGTTCGTCTTTCCAGGCCTGGATTACATCTCTTTCAGACTGAATTTCTTCAATGAGCCGTAAATCATTAGAGGCTATTATGCTCAGGTTATAGAGCCTGGTCAAAAAATCGGGAAAGCTGCTTGATTCAAAAAGCACATCAATGTAAGAAACCACGCCATATTGTTGAATAGTCCGAAGTCGAAGATTTAACAGTTCTTCTTGATAACTGAGCCGCGCTTCTGCTTCAGACAGTTCATCTTCGGCATGAGCTATTTCAGCCTCTACCGCTGTTATTTCATTATTAAGGCGTTGTTGTTCTTGTTGCAGTTCATGAAGACGTTGCTCGAGGATTTTTAATTCTTCTTTAAGGGCAGCTTCACGGTTTAAACTATGTTCAAGAGCATCTTTTTGCTCTTTTTTCCGCTCTTCAACCCCTTCAAGCTCTTGCTGTTTAGAATCAATCTCATCTGTCGTTACCGCTTCTGCAACGACAAATACCATCGGTAAAATAAATAGGGCTAAAAATATGATTGCAAGTAAATTTTTACTGGTGAATAAATTGCCGGCAAACATATTTCTCTTCCTCCCTGATAAAATAAATCATCATTATCTCTATACCTTTAAAAAACGGCCCATGGAAAACGTACTACCCAAAATACCAAGTCCGGTACCCAGCGGAATTAAATAAAATGACAGCTCCGTTATAACAATCTGCAGGGGCAGCAAATTGATGAACATTAATTCGTTAGTTGCCACCCACTCCATAGAAACTTGATAAACATAATTAATAAGGCCAAGAGGGATCAGCGCTCCTACAAATCCCATCAACAGGCCTTCCAGCAAAAACGGCCAGCGAATAAACCAGTTAGTAGCGCCAACATATTTCATAATGGTTATTTCTTTTTTACGCATCAGCACAGTCAATTTTATGGTGTGTGAAATTAAGAACACCGCTGTTATAGCCAGACCCGCCATAAGAGCAAGTCCAATAATCTGGATTATTCTGGTTACTGCAAATAAGTTTTCTACATAACCCTGACCATAAAATACAGCCGAAACACCCGGATAAGCCTCAAATTCCTCGGCCAATCTTACCACCGTCTCAGGATTTTCGGTTCTAACCTCGAAAGAAGCCAGAAGCGGATTGTCCAGTGCGGCATCATAACCTTCCAGCATACCTCCCAACTGCTGTTGAAGACGGCTCATATGCTCATCGCTTGAAACATATTCAACCCGGGCTACCGCCTGATGCCCGGCGATAGATCGGCCCAGTTCTTCCACAGTAGCCCTGTCTGCGGAATCATCAATATAAACTACCATTTCAACCTGTTCTTTAACAACCTCGGTTATATGCCTGACATTAAGATTTACAACCATAAAACCACCGAGCATTAAAAGCGTTACCATAACCACCCCTGTGGAGGTTAAACACATCCAACGGTTACGATATAACCCTTTGAGAGTCTCGCCCAGAATATATATAAAACCGTTAATGAACATGGGTGTAAATCCCCTTTTGCTCATCGGCAACTAGTCTACCATTTTCCAAATAGATAACTCTCTTTTTAAAGCGGTCAACTATATCCCGGTTATGAGTTGCCACCAGGACCGTAGTGCCTCTCAGGTTTATGCTTCGTAAAAGGTTCATGATATCCAGCGCTGTGCCCGGATCAAGGTTTCCGGTCGGTTCATCAGCAATGATCATAGCAGGCCGGTTAGCAATTGCCCTGGCCAGGCCAACCCTTTGCTGTTCTCCTCCCGAAAGATCGGTAATTTTTGCTTTGGCCTTATCCTGCAGACCAACCAGGTTTAAAACATGGGGCACCCTGCGTTTTATCTCCCGACGAGAAGAACCTATTACCGTCATTGCAAAAGCTACATTATCATAAACTGAGCGTTCTTCCATCAATCTGAAATCCTGGAACACCATCCCAATATTACGCCTCAGGTAAGGAAGGCGATGCCTCGGCAAACGACCCACATCCCGGTTAAAAACTTTTAGCACCCCATCAGTGGGTTTAAGCTCCCGGATTATTAATTTTAACAGGGTAGATTTTCCGGCCCCGCTTGAACCAACAAAAAATACAAATTCGCCGCGATCTATAAAAAAATTAACATTGTCAAGAGCCAATTGTCTGCCTTTGCCATATTTCATAAACAGGTTTTTTGCCTCAACCATAAAAAACCCTTTCCTGTCTGAACTTAACATAATCTTAATTCTTTTTACATTATATTTCAACAGTAATATTAGTTATCCTGCTAAGTATTTAAAAATATTAACATATTTTTGCAAATTATTTAGTAAATTAAAGGTTTTCCGTTTCCCTGGCAAGCAGCTACGAATATTGATTATAATCATTTTATTGAGGCTTGATCATCAGGGGCTCGCCCCTATCTTAAAACCTCCTCCATGCACTTCAGTGGCATTGCCGATAATAACAAAAGCAGATGGATCAATTTCATAGATAATAGTTTTCAAATGGCTGGTTTGCTGCCTGGTAACCACACAAAGCAATACTTCTCGCCCTTCACCGGTATATCCACCGTGTCCTGCAATCCTTGTTACTCCGCGGCCCAGCTCGTTAAGCAACCTTTCATTAATTTCTGACCCACAGCAAGTGATGATAATCGCCTGCTTAGCAAGACCCAACCCTTCCAGGATAGCGTCAACTACTTTGATACTGACAAAAAGAGCTAAAGCTGAGTACATGGCTGCTTCGCTGCCAAAAACAAATATAGCCAAAGTAAGCACAACAAGGTCTCCGATAAAAAGGGCCTGACCAGGACTGATCCCAAAAACTTTAGCTAAAATTAAAGAAAGTAAGGCAGTCCCACCGGTAGAACTGCGAAATTTAAAAATTAGACCTACTCCAATGCCCATAATAACTCCGCCATATACTGCAGCCAATAGTAAGTCACCGGTAGCCTGAGGCAAGAAGGGGGCAGTTATATCAACTAAAATGGAAAAAATCAAGGTTCCAATCAGGCTCTGAACTACCAGCCTCGGGCCCAGCATTTTATAGGTTATAATGAAAAGGGGAATATTTAATATAATAATGGTCAGGCCGATTGGAATCCCGGCAAGATGGTAGGCAAATACTCCTATCCCGCTTATTCCACCGGGAACAAGAAAATTGGGAACCTGAAACATGTTCATGCTCACAGCCATAATAAGGCTCCCTGCTGTAATGCCCAGCAGATCGATAAAATAAATCTTGATATCTGCTTTTGTTACCCGCGGTTTTCTAAATTTCATCAGTGCTCCTAATAATTACTTTTTTGTAACTACTCAGGCATAGCCCGCTAAGCCACAGGGGACGGTTCCACCGTCTCCCCTTCGGCCTTAAAGCTATGCTTTAAGGGACGTTCGAACCGTCCCCATGGTGCCGCTTATCATTCAACAAGGGCAATAGGCTGAATAGTTCCCTTATAGTTTTAGATCTTTATCATTTATATGATACTTTCCCTCTGGCTTTCCAACGCAGGTAAGCGTCTATAAAAGGATCTATCATTCCATCCATTACAGCTTCAACCTGGCCCACTTCAACACCTGTACGGTGATCTTTAACCAGGGTAAACGGATGAAAAGTATAAGTCCTGATCTGGCTGCCCCAGGCAATTTCTCTTTGCTGCCCTCTTTCAGCATCGATCGCATCGGCCTGTTCTTGGCGGCTAATCTCTGCCAGCTTGGCCTGCAATACTCTCAAAGCCTGGGTTCGGTTACTATGCTGAGAACGATCATTTTGACAGGACGTCACCAGGCCGGTGGGAAGATGAGTGATCCGCACCGCCGAATCTGTTTTGTTTACATGCTGGCCGCCTGCACCACTGGATCTAAAAGTATCTATCTTTAAATCATCTGGATTGACCAGATACTCCTCTTCCTCCACTTCAGGAACAACATCAACAGAAGCAAACGAAGTATGGCGCCGCTTGGAGGTATCATAAGGAGATATTCGGATTAACCTGTGGACCCCTTTTTCGGCCTGCAAATATCCATATGCAGCATGTCCACGGACTATAAAAGTAGCACTTTTTATTCCTGCTTCGTCATCACTTAATAAATCAACCAGCTCCACTTCATAACCTTTCTGTTCGCACCACCGGTTATACATGCGCAGAAGCATCTCAGCCCAATCCTGTGATTCCAAACCACCGGCTCCTGGATGAAGGGATAATATGGCATCACAAAAATCATATTTCCCATTTAATAGAGTTTCCAGTTCAAGGCGATCTAAGTGATCTTTTATTTTTTTCAAAATCATCGCAGCTTCATTAACCGCTTCTTCATCTTCAAGCGCTTCGTCTTCAGCCAATTCCAGATATATTTCCGCTTCTTCGATCAATTTTTCCAGTTCAGATAAAGGGCGGATCTGTTCCCGCAAATTACCCAGCTTTTTCATATACTCCTGAGCTTTAGTACTGTTATCCCAAAAACCAGGTTCTCCGGTTTTTGCTTCTCCTTCTTTAAGCTGTTTCAGTTTTTTATCGTATTCAAAGAGAAGCCCTCATTTCTTCAAACCGCTTCTTCTGAAGCGCCAGTTCTTCGTGGTTTTCTTTCAGCATCATACCACCACTTTCAATTTTGGGTTATAAGTTAGTTTGCTCCACAACATTTCTTGTACTTTTTACCACTGCCACAGGGGCAGGGCTCATTTCGTCCTACTTTTTCCACAGTCACCGGTTCCGGTTTTACCGGTTTTTCTTTCGCTGCGCTTCCGTAGCCGGCCGATGCCCTTCCTCCACCGACAGCAGCAATTCTTCGCCTCTGACCTCTGATATCGCTGGCTACTGACTCTCTTTTAGGAGTTGCCGTTACTTTAACCTGATAAACCGCACGAACGACATCATTTTGAACCTGCCGGATCATGTCTTCAAACATTTCTGCGCTCTGCATTCTGTATTCAATCAGGGGGTTTCTTTGCCCATATGCCTGGGTGTGAATATCACGGCGTAGATCGTGCATAACATCGATAAAATACATCCAGTGTCGATCAACGGTTTTTAGGAGAATTACTCTTTCCACTTCACGCATAATCTCCGGAGTTAACTCCAACTCCCTTTGATCGTAGAAAGCACGGGCTTCTGCCTTCAGAAGGGATTTTACATCCTCTTCTTCCTGATCTATCAAATCATCTAATTTTAACTGGTCCTTACGAACAAAAAACTCTTCTGCTTTTTCCAAAAGGGCTTGCGCATCTTCATCTTCCAGGAAGCCTTTTTCCACAGTAAAATCCTCGACCATCCGGTCAATGATCTCATCAACCATGCCCAGAACCGGCTGCCTCATATCTTCCCCTTCAAGGACACGCCGGCGCTGACCGTAAATAACTTCCCGCTGCTGGTTAAGAACATCATCATAATCAAGCAGGTTGCGCCTGATTTCAAAGTTTCTTGATTCCACTTTCTTTTGGGCATTCTCAATACCCCGGCTAACCAGGGAATGGTCGATGGGCACATCTTCTTCTACTCCGAAACGTTCCATTAAACTGGCAATATTCTCTCCGCCAAAAAGACGCATCAAGTCATCTTCCAGGGAAACAAAAAACTGAGATGAACCGGGATCACCCTGCCGCCCTGAGCGTCCTCGCAGCTGGTTGTCTATTCTTCGGCTTTCGTGCCGCTCTGTTCCCAAAACATGCAGGCCTCCGGCAGCTATAACTTCTTCTCTCTGGTCCAGGGTTTCCTGGATCGCATCTTCAATCAGCCTGGCACGGCGCTCATCCCAGCTTTTTTGTTTGTCTTCTTCCAGTTCTGAGTAGTCGACACCGAATTCATTGATTAACTGCTCTTTGATCAGGTACTCAGGGTTACCGCCCAGGATAATATCTGTCCCCCTGCCGGCCATGTTAGTTGATATAGTTACAGCTCCCAGCCGACCCGCCTGGGCAATAATATATGCTTCTCTAGTATGGTTGACCGCATTGAGGACCTCATGGGGAGCGCCTTCTTTCTTAAGCATGCGGCTTAACGTCTCGGATCTTTCCACTGATATGGTTCCTACCAGGACCGGTTGGCCCCTTTGCTGGCATTCTTTTATTTCCTCTACAACCGCCCTAAATTTAGCAGCTTCTGTTTTATAAACCAGATCGGGCCATTCTTCTCGGATTAAGGGCTTGTTGGTTGGTACAGCTACAACATCCATGCCGTATATTTTTTGAAATTCTTCTTCTTCAGTACGAGCGGTACCGGTCATGCCCGAGATTTTTTTATACATCCGGAAATAGTTCTGAAATGTAATTGAAGCAACTGTTCTGGTAGCAGCCTGCACCTCCACTCCTTCTTTGGCCTCGATAGCCTGATGAAGTCCGTCGGAATAACGGCGACCGGGCATGAGGCGGCCTGTAAATTCATCCACGATGAGCACCTTACCGTCCTGGACCACATAATCGACGTCTTTTTCGAAAAGAGAATAGGCTTTTATGAGTTGATCAAAATAATGGCGGTGCTGACCTGCAGATTCAGCATCTTCACCATCCTCTATCACATCGTGCTGCAATTCATGGTCTTCATCATCTAAAGATTCGCTGTCGTCATCTTCAGCTTTGTCTTTGCCTAAGCGTAAAATCTTTGTCAGTTCCGGGTTAACCCTTTCCAGCTCGCGGTAACCTTTATCTTTGATATCAGCCAGCCTGGTAGACTCATCGATGATATAGTACAACTCCTCATCAAGATGAGGGAGCCTTTTTTCGGTCATCAAGCGGTGTTTAGTTCGTTCCACCAGCTTTTCCATACCCGGCTCTTTGAGCATCTTCATTAATTTTCTATTTTTAGGAGAACCCCGCCTGGCGAGAAGCAGTTTTTCGCCGGCTTCGTCTTCTTCACCGGAATCGAGATCTTTGCGGGCTTCATTCAATAGGTCGTTGATCAGCTTATTCTGCCGGCGAATCATGTGTTCAACCTCTTTTTTCCAACGGCCGTAATCTTCTTTGGATTCTACCCTGCTGCTGATAATCAGAGGCGTGCGCGCTTCATCAATGAGGATACTGTCAACTTCATCAATAATGGCATAATGATGATCTCTTTGCACCATTTGATCTTTATAAAGAACCATGTTATCCCGTAAGTAATCAAAACCCAATTCATTGTTGGTAGCATATAATATGTCTGAACGGTACGCCTCCTGGCGTTCCTCCGGCTTTAAACCCTGCAAAACCAGGCCAACTGACAGGCCAAGCATTTCATAAACCGGGCCCATCCAATTTCGGTCTCTACGGGCCAGGTAATCATTGACTGTAACAATATGGACTCCTTTACCGGACAGCGAATTCAAGTAGGCAGGAAGAGTGGCGACCAGAGTTTTGCCTTCGCCTGTTTTCATTTCAGCAATTCGGCCCTGGTGTAAAACTAGCGCTCCTAAAATCTGGACGTCAAAGGGCCGCATACCGGTTTTTCGGTGAGCTGCTTCCCTCGCTAAAGCAAAGGCTTCAGGTAGAAGATCATCTTCGCTTTCGCCTTGCTGCATCCGTTCTTTAAACAAAGCTGTCTGTTTTGCAAAATCTTCATCAGGCAGTGAAACAGCCCATTCTTCCAGGGCGTTAACTTCTTCAACTGTTTTTTCTAAGCGGCGCACCTCTTTATCATTGGGATCGCCAAATAATTTTTTTAAAAAAGCAGCCATCACAAAGCTCCTTTAACAAAATATGTGTTTTGTCAAACCATGATACTAATAATTACAACCTATTTAAATGATTAAGCTCAACTTTGATAGTGCTACCCAATTCTAACACAAGCAAAGCCTGCGCAACAAGTTCCGGCAGGCTCAAGTTAAATCCAGTCCATAATAATCAGTGTTAACCATGATCCGGGGCAAGTTCACAGGTCAGGGCCCAGAGGCTGCCCGAAACCAGGGAATGCCCTCCCAAAATAACCGGGACCGGACATGCTTCTGCCAATCTGGTGAATTTTCTTAGCCAGGGATCTTCTATTTCATTCCATTTACCCAGGTCAGACAAAAACCGCTCCCGATCAGAAAATTCATGCTGATAGTGGTACATTAATACCCGGCTATCTATAAATACACAGCGGGCTACTTGAGCCAGGTATTGAAAAAACTGCTCCAAACCGGCATGATCCAACAGCAAACCCAGTAAAGATATAACTTCTTTAGCCTCGATCCGGCCCAGCGATTTCATACCCCGCTCTTCTGAAAAAACGCGTAAGCGCAGTTTAAGCAGGGCATTTAGGCGCTCAATAACCGGCGCCCCAACCCTACCAATCAGGGCAATATCTTCGTACTCATCTTTGAGCACTGCTTTGGCAGATACAAGCTTACTGCCATCCAAATGCAGGCTATCCAGGGCTTCTTGGGTCCGGGGACCGGCAAAAGGCCCCTCTTTCAATACTATTAGATCAGAGGGGGTATCAATGTCAAAGAGCAGGCCCAGGGTATGGGGCATGAGTTCCATTTCCAGATTCAGTTGATCACGCAAGGCCATGGCCAGGCTGTTGTCTTTAGCCGGCAGCTCGACGATGTCAATTTGTTCAGGTACAGTAAAAGCGATTATATCAACAGATTGAGTATTGTTAGTATAAACAAACTGCTCACGACTGAGCAGTTTGTGGCAAATCATATTTAATTCTTCCACAGTGATCAGAGGGGATCCAGCTCCATTTAAACAAATAACTCGTTTCAGATTATGCTGTTGAATCGCATCCTGCAACTCTCGACCAAAATGAAAATCTTCAAGCGCTTTATAATTAAGAAATACTCTGGCTCCCAGCCGTTCAGCAGGATCTACCAGTTCCGGCCTGTTGGTATGCAGGTAAACCCCTTCCAGAAAAGAAATCTGCTGCATCTTCTCCAGGTTGTCAAGCAAAGCAGCCTGACGAACTTTAACCATCATTTCCTCAACCCAGCTTTTGGGATGGGATCCCTCAAATACTATAGCACTTATTTCACGGCCCATAATCCTAAATCTATTCTCTCTTCCTGCCAATAATCAACTCAGCGATTTCTATTTATCTTGCAAAGATTTTACTCAGGTTCAATTAACCCGTAATTTCCGTCTTTTCGACAATAAATAACATTTGTAACATCGGTGTCCGCGTTAGCAAAGACAAAAAAACTATGCCCTAATAGATCCATCTGCAAAATCGCTTCTTCAACAGTCATAGGCTTAAGTGGAAACCGTTTGGTTCTTACTACCTGTGGTTTATCTTCTTCAACTTTCTCTTCAGCTTCAAGCGCAGCCTGTTTTTCATTCATAGAGCGAAAACCATTTTGCCTGTTCTGCTTTTTAACTCGAGTTTTATATTTTTTTACCTGCCGCTCCAGTTTATCGACAACCTGATCTATAGAAGCATACATGTCTCCGGTAGATTCTTCACCACGTATAATCATGCCATTCAGATTAACCGTAACTTCTACAATATGATCTTCACGAATAACGCTCAATACTACCTGAACATCAGTATTTTGATCAAAATGTTTGTCCAGCTTACCCAACTTTTTATGGGCATAATCAACCAACGAAGGTGTAGCGTCGATATTTTTGCCGCGTACATTTATTATCATTACTATCGACCTCCTGTTTAATATAGTTATCTATACTACTACATAAAGTATTCCCCAGTCCAGTTAAAAATCCTTCCGTGAAAATTTTGATATGTTCCTACCACTTCTCCAGACCGGCATAAAAACCGGTCCTTTGTATGGCCCTGATGTTCGGATTATAAGCAATAGCAGCTCCAAAAACCCTTGCTCCTGTTTTATTTTTTAAAGCTAAAGCCGCTTCTTTCATGGTTGCTCCCGTTGAATAAACATCATCCACCAGAAGAATGGTTGATTTATTGTATTTTTCAGGACGGCATTTAAAAACACCGCGTACATTGCTCTGCCTGTCATAGCGAGAAATTGAAGTCTGAGACCTGGTATTAATCGCTTTGAATAAAAGATTACCGCGCCATGGCACCTTTAAAACCTGCGCCATGTTGCGAGCTAATAAGGCTGCCTGGTTATATCCCCTTTCTCTTTCCCGGACAGGGTGAAGGGGAACAGGAACAATTAAATCCGGTTTACAATAACGGTTGTTCAATATTTCAAAAGCCAACCAGATAGCAAGTGGGCGAATTACTGCCCGCCGGTTTCTGTATTTTAGCTCATGAATTAATTTCCGCCAGCTTTGATCATAGAGTGCTGCAAAAAATAGCCCTTCTAAGGAAATGCTCTTAACAATACAACTACAAGGCGGCTCTTCACGAAAAAAACTTTCACAGTTAGGGCATATTCTACCACCCGCTGAATAATTCTTTTGGCAGGTTGAGCATAATGGATTCAAGCTGGAAATGGGGATGATATCCCTACAAAACAGGCAGCGATCTGGAAAGAGCTGATAAAGAAAGCTGTGGAGCCAGCCTTTACGTTTGCTTAAGGTAATTTGTCCGGGAGAATAAGCTTCTGTAGTTAATTTATGATAGCGGGTCATTTTTCAGCCCTTTGTCCTCACCATTTTATCTTGAATATAGATTTTGATATTGCTCATATTTCAGTTTCTTCGCCTTTCAGACGGACGCTTAAATATGTGTGACGATCTTCTGCTCTGTTGTTACGGACAGCAATAGCCATAGCTTTTTTACTACCGACCAGGACAGCCAGTTTCTTCGCCCTGGTTATTCCGGTATAGAGTAAATTTCTTTGGAGCAGCATATAATGCTGAGTTAATATAGGCATAATTACCACAGGATACTCACTGCCCTGGCTTTTATGAATGGAAACAGCATAAGAAAGGACCAGTTCATCGAGCTCGGTAAAATCATATATCACAGGCCTATCCATAAGCACATCCCGAAAAGTGACTACCAGTTCGGTCGCTTCCTTATCAATAGCGGTTACCAGGCCGATATCTCCATTATATACTTCTTTCTGATAATTATTACGGATTTGCATTACTTTATCGCCAAGGCGAAAAATATTCCCTCTGGATGTTATTTCTAATTTATCCCTGCCAGGAGGATTAAGCGCTTGTTGCAGCAGAATATTAAGCCGGTCAACCCCCGCAGCCGTTTTACGCATCGGCGTAAGCACCTGAAGATCTAACAAAGGATCATAAGGGCCATAATTAGGCAAACGCTCCCTGCATAATTGCACAACCAGTTCAGCGGCCTGTTCGGCATCTTCCTCATGCATAAAAAAGAAATCTTTCTTTTTTAGATTTAAGTAAGGCATATCACCTTTGTTTACCCGGTGCGCATTCACGACAATCATGCTCTCCCGGGCCTGACGAAAAATATAGCCCAGGCGAAAGCATGGGATTACTGCGGAATTGATTAAATCACGAAGCACGTTTCCCGCTCCAACAGCAGGAAGTTGATCCACATCTCCGACCATTATCAAACGACAGCCTGCAGGCACTGCCTTGAGCAAATTATACATAAGCAAAAGATCAACCATCGAAGCTTCATCAATGATGATCACCTGGGCTTCGATAGGATTATCCGCATTACGTTTAAAACTAAAACCTTCTCCCTCTATAAAACTGTACTCCAGCATGCGATGGATCGTAAATGCTTCCTGACCGGTAGCTTCCGTAATCCTTTTAGCCGCTCTGCCTGTTGGTGCTGCCAGCAGAACTTTTTGCCTCAACCTTTTATATGTGGAAAGCAAAGCTTTGATAGTAGTAGTTTTTCCAGTACCGGGACCGCCAGTAACGATTAAAACCCCGTTTTGCATAGCTAGATCTAAAACCTGCAGCTGCTCATCGGTTAAATGGGGATTATCATGGCTTACAGCTCCAAGGGCCTGGCTTGTTTCCAAAGGTGAATACTGCCTGGCCTGCTTGCTTAAGCGGTTAATTAAAATAGCTGAATTTTTCTCTGCCTGATAAAATGGGGCATAATAAACTGCTTCGTCTTCTGCTAACTGTTCACAGAACAAAGTCTTTTTAAGAACCATGTCCCGGAGCTGTTGATCCAAATACTCTTCTGATATTACCTTGTCAGAGTCGCTTAACAGAGTATTGACCCTTTCAAACAATTCTTTTTTTGGCAAATAAACATGCCCCTGTTCCGATGCCCGATTAAGGTTATAGGCAAATGAAGCCTGGATCCTCTCCGGTGCATCTTCAGACATGCCAAGTTTAAGGGCGATCTTATCTGCGGTTTTAAAACCGACCCCGAAAATATCTTCAGCCATACGATAGGGATTTTCCTTGACCTGCTGAATAGTATGGGAACCATACCGCCGGTATAGCCGCATAGCCTGGTTAATTCCGATGCCGTATCCTTGCAAAAAGATCAAGACATTTTGCACGTCTTTGTATTTCCGGTAACTAGCTATGATATCGGCAGTCTTCCTTGTGCCAATACCTTCTACTTCTTGCAACCGCTCAGGCTCATTTTCTAAGATATCAAGTGTATCTAATCCATAGTGTTCAACTATTTTATCAGCTGTAACAGGGCCAATCCCTTTAATTAAGCCAGAAGATAAATAATTCTTCAATCCTGCTTCAGTAGCCGGTAAAAGTCGTTCCCAATGTTCAACAGAAAGCTGCCGCCCATACCGGGGATGAACCTGCCACTGGCCCTTAACAAGCAAGTTCTCTCCTTCTTGCATAGAAGGAAAGCTACCAACTATGGTAACCGGATTACTATCACGACAGCGCAAAACACCGACCAGATAAGAGCTCTCATCGCTATAGAATCTTATTTTTTCAAGGGTTCCTTCGATTTGTTCCAGCGGGTCAACCTCCTGCATCACAGATCCAAGGTTTATTTCTATACTGCATCTCTGCCCTCTCCCCAGAAGGGAAGAGGGCAGAAATTTAATGCTTCTTTATTATTTGTGCTTTTGAAACGTATGATACTAAATGCCCTTTTAGATACAATGTATCAAATTCTTAGCTTTAACTCAAGCTAAAGATTAAAGAACTTCCTTGAGCTGCTCAACTTTATCAAGGCGCTCCCAGGTTAAATCCAGTTCAGGCCGGCCAAAGTGACCATAAGAAGCCAGCTGGCAATAAATCGGGCGGCGCAGCTGCAATTGATCAATTATGGCGGCAGGTCTTAAATCAAAGTATTTATTAACAGCCTCTTCGATATGTTTTACAGGGACCTTTTCTGTACCATAGGTTTCAATCATCATGGAAACCGGATGGGCCACCCCGATGGCATAAGCCAGCTGCAGCTGGCACCTGGAAGCCAGGCCGGCTGCTACAATGTTTTTGGCTACATATCGAGCCGCATAAGAAGCCGAACGGTCAACTTTCGTCGGATCTTTACCAGAAAATGCACCGCCCCCATGGGCAGCATAACCACCGTAGGTGTCAACAATTGTTTTTCGACCAGTCAACCCGGCATCCCCTTGAGGACCGCCAATCACAAAGCGTCCAGTGGGATTTATATAAAAACGAGTCTCAGGAACAATTAGTTTTTCAGGAACAATTTCCTTAACAACAAGCTCAACCAGATCTTTTTCAATCTGTTCCAGCGAAACTTCGTCACTGTGTTGAGCTGAGACAACAACATTATCAAGGCATACAGGTTTACCGTCTTCATAAACAACTGTGACCTGGGTTTTACCATCTGGCCGCAAATAATCAACTAAACCTCCTTTTCGAATATCAGTCAATCTCTGAGCCATTTTATGAGCAAGCGCTATAGGCATAGGCATTAGTTCAGGGGTTTCTTCACATGCATAACCGAACATGATGCCCTGATCCCCGGCGCCAATCTGATCATAATCATCTTTTTGCTGTTTGCTCCTGGTCTCAAAGGCTTCATTAACACCCTGCGCAATATCCGGTGACTGTTCGTCGATAGAGGTCAACACAGCACATGTTTCTCCATCAAACCCGAATTTTGCTCTTGTATAACCAATATCAAGTACTTTATCTCTAACTAATTGCGGTATATCTACATAACATTCAGTAGTGATTTCTCCACAAACCAAAACTAAACCGGTTGAAACCATAGTTTCTGCAGCAACTCTACCCATGGGATCTTGTTCCATAATAGCATCAAGAATAGCGTCAGAAATCTGGTCAGCCATTTTATCAGGGTGTCCTTCGGTTACTGATTCAGATGAAAACAGGTAATCACATTGATGCACTAAATTTCTCCTCCTTAGTTTTAAACTAAATTATATTTTAACTTTTATAAAGCTGGCGTCAGACATGTTCATTATAAATCGGGCTTTTAGTCTGGGTAATCCCAAGCTTTTATTTACCGGCATACCATTAATGCGCCTGACATTGATTAGATTTAATAACACCCACTACGGGGTATACAGGTAAATCAATTTTCACCACCTATCCAAGCTGATAATGTAAAGCCCTTTAACGAAAAAAGCCCCTTTCCTCAAGAGGCCTTTTAGGCACCACTCATCTCCCGGGTAATTCCCGCAGCAATTGGCACCGTGAACAATTGAACCGGTTGCCGGGATTCATCGGGGCTGTCCCTCCTCCGCTCTTGATAAGAGTTATCTATAATATTGTAGTACTATAATACAGGAGTAGTCTTCAAAAGTCAATTTTGTGACAATCAAGCCTGATCGCGATCAACCAGGGCGAACCAAAGTTCCCCGGAGGCGATTTTTTTATCATCTATCCAGGCCTGGGCATCACCTTTTCCTATATTGCGCCGCATCCCAGTCATCACAACCTGTAATTGTAACTGATCACCCGGTTTCACAACCTGCTTAAACCGGAAATTCTTTATGCCGCTAAAAACAGCCAGCTTGCCTTTATTATCATCCATGCTTAGAACAACAGCTGCACCAACCTGAGCCAGCGCTTCTATAATCAATACGCCGGGCATTACCGGCATACCTGGAAAATGGCCCTGAAAAAATGGTTCATTAATAGTAACATTTTTTAAACCAGAAGCTTTTTCACCCGGGACAAGCTCTGTTAAACGATCTACCAGCAAGAAGGGATAGCGGTGAGGTAATACTGACAGGATTTTTTGGATATCCAGGTTCTCTTCAGTCATTAGCTAACCTCCTTTCCTACCAGTTTTTTCTAATATGATTTTTACTTCCTGATCATCAACCTGGCTAAAATCACGGTAAAATTGGCCAACAGCTGCAAAATGAGCAGGGGCATCAATAAAAATTAGTTCGTCCACTTCGTGATCCAGGATGCTAAAAGTATCAGCAGGTCCTATCGGAACAGCAAGAATTAGTTTGGCTGGTTGCTTTTTTTGCAGGCTGCGCAGAGCTGCCAGAAGAGTATATCCGGTAGCCACTCCATCATCAATCAGAATTACCAGGCGTCCATCAACTTCTGGCATTAACTGATTACCCCGGTAATCATTCATCCTCCGCCTGATTTCTTTCTGCTCTTTACCTGCCCTTTTATTGATATATTCATAATCAACATTAAGCCTGGAAACCAGCTGATCATTAAGCATGATCAATCCGTCCCCACTGACAGCACCTATAGCCAGTTCAGATTGATAGGGAGCACCTATTTTTCTGGTAATAATTAAGTCCAGCTCTCCTCCTAAATAGTTGCATACCGGCTCGGCGACAATCACTCCACCCCGGGGAACAGCCAAAATCAAAGGCTCCAGGCCCCGGAAATGATTCAGTTTATCAGCAAGTTTTTGCCCTGCCTCACTCCGGTCTCGAAAAAACATCTTCTCCCCCTGCGGTAGAGATAATAGCCAAATAAAAACCCATTTTGAAATGATCACTTATCAGGCTAAATTCTTAAAGATTAAAAAGAAACGCCTTGAAACAATTTGATAGAGTCCTGCACGGCTCTTGAATCATCAGGCAGCTTTAAAAGAGGTTGACCATTTAAGTCATATTCGGCAACCATAGGGTCATAACCAATTTCACCTAAAAGTTGAAGCTCGCTTTTTTTAATCTCCTGATCAAGGGTCTGCGCTTCCCCATCCCTGCTGCGGCTAATAATCAAACCCATTTTTGCCACATCAAGATTAACCTTTTCCACTATTTCTTTAACTCTTTTGGCAGAGCGGATTCCCCTTGCTGTTGCATCACTGGTAACAAGCAGCAAATCAACCATGGGCAGGAGGCGGCGGCTAAGATGTTCCAAGCCTGCTTCATTATCAATAACTATATAATCATAATTCTTACTTAATGTTTCCAGGTATTTTTTTAGCAGATCATTGGGGTAACAATAACATCCCGGCCCTTCCGGGTTACCCATCACCAGGAGATCAAAAGCTTTTTCCTCCACCATGGCTCGACTCAGGCGGTATTCAACAAAAACATCTTTTGTCATCCCACTGGGAACAGCTTTAGGATCTTTGGTATCTTCAAGGATTGAACTAACCGTTTCATCAACTTCAAGGCCAAGGGCTTCGTTCAGGTTGGCATTAGCATCGGCATCGACGGTCAGGATATCCTTTCCCTTTTTTTCTTCCATAAGATAACGAACCAGCAAAGCAGCTAAAGTAGTTTTACCGGTTCCTCCTTTACCGGCTACTGCTATACGCATTGTCATAATTATTTACTCCTCTCTCAACTTTTATTTGCTAAATATGAACTGTTATTCTTCTAAGCCGCACGGACAGTTCCACCTTCTCTCCTTGGGCCTTAAAGCTATGCTTTAAGGGACGTTAGAACCGTCCCCATGGCGCCGCTTATCATTCATTAAGGACAACAGGTCTATTAGTTACAAAATCATTTTATAAAAAAATGCAATACCTGATTTCGTATTAAATCACAGTCAGTAACCTAAAGGCGCCCGGCCAAAACCTCATCCAGCTGGGCTATTGTATTGCAGGGCCACATTTCCGTTAAGGCGGCAACCGTTTGGACTGACCGATGCTCAACCCACTGCTCTCGAGGAAGCGGGTTTAGCCAAACGATCCTGCCAACTCGATCAGAAAGCCTGCTTAATTCATCAACAGCATGATCCAGCGCAATAGTCCTGGTATCGCTTACCACAATTACAGTAGTTCTCCTATTTAATAAATCAGGATATTTAGTTCTTAGCAGCTGGAGAGACATACCAAGGTTTGTGCCACCGCCCCATGTCTCACTGCGGTGAATTACATGCTCTAATATTTGATGGATGCTACCGCGCTTCTTAATTTCCTGAGTCATATTTTCCAGTTCATCAGAAAAACTGAAACAGGACAAATCCCGCACCGCTTCCCGCAAACCATGCAAAAATTGCAGTACAAAAGCACTATACTTTTTCATAGAAGCTGATACATCGCAAAGTAGTAAAATTTGCTCGCGATCACGCCGTTTAGGTTTATATTTTATTTTAAAAATAATCCCCCCATAACGCAAATTGTCACGCAGAGACCTGCGTAAATCAATAAGGCCGCTTCTAGGTCCTTTTTTACGCCTGCGTAGAATTTGAACAGCCAGCTTTTTAGACAACCTTTGGATTATTTGTTCAACCTCTGGCAATTCCCTTGCAGTAATGGATTGCATATCCATTTCACTTAAATAATCCTGGTTGGCACTGCTTCCTGAACCGCAACCGCCAGCCATGGCTTTAGAGGGTTCTCCTCCGGGGCTGCTGCCGGTATTTTCATCTTGACGATTACCGGAACGGCAATACCGAAGATGGCTTTTAACAACCGTTTCCAGAATCGGCCGAAAAGGTTCATTCACATTAACTCCCGATTCGGTCTTATGCATGAATGCCTGCAGGCGTTCACGCTGTTGACTGGTCAATGTGCTGTACTGGGCTAGTTCAGTGGAGGTTAACTGCAAAGGTTCTCCTTTAAAAGTCAGCTCATTGCCGGCTTGCTTTATTTTATCAGCACACCGCTTTTTGTAAGCCGCGGTTTGTTCTTCTCCATGGTTATGCACTTCTGGCGGAGCAAAAAAGTAATCGAAAATGGTATTAAATAAATCCCTGTCTCGATAATTTTTGATCAAAGTAGCCTGTAGAGTTACTTTAAAATTCTCCCTGGAAGATAAGTCAATCTTTTGAAGAGACTGCAGGGCATCCATTGTTTCACTAGAGCTAATTGGAAGCCCTTCTTTCCTTAGAATATTTGTGAATATAACCAGATTCTCTTCAAGATGGCTGTCGGACAAATTTTCTTTCAGTAACAACTTACAACTCAACCTCCATCTTTGCCTTGCTTTAAAATATCTTCTATGCCTTGCGAACCTATTTCCGCTTTAAAAAAATCCTGGTCGGCACGGGTTTTTAAAATCAAGTTTAAAGTTTCGCTTACCAGTTTCCCATCAAGACGCTTTTTGCTCAAAAAAACCAGGGCTCTGGCCCAATCCAATGTTTCTGCAATAGAAGGCTTTTTGCGCAAATCGCCTTGCCGTCGCAGGTTAGCTGCCACCCTGGCGATATCCCAGGCCAACCGATCAGCCGCGCCGGGCACTTTTGCTCTTATAATTTCTACTTCTTCTTCCACAGTTGGAAAATCTAAATATAGATAGAGACAACGCCTTTTTAATCCATCGGATAATTCGCGTTCATTGTTGCTGGTTAAAACTACAGCAGGGATTTGATTTGCCTGAACAGTCCCCAGTTCCGGAATAGAAACCTGGAAATCAGAGAGAATTTCAAATAAAAAAGCTTCAAATTCAGGATCGCATTTATCTACTTCATCAATTAACAGCACCGGGGTTTCTAAGGCCCGGATAGCTTTCAACAATGGTCTTTCTAAAAGGTATTGCTCAGAAAATAGATCTTCTTCCTTGACCTGTTCTTCTTCCAGGTTACGATTCATCTGAATCCGCAATAATTGGCGCTGATAATTCCATTCATATAGTGCTTTTGTTTCATCTAATCCTTCATAACACTGCAGCCTGATCAGTGCTGTATGCAAAATCTCTGCCAGCACCTTGCCCATCTCTGTTTTTCCTACACCTGGAGCTCCCTCAATCAGTAAGGGTTTTTTTAGCTCAAGCGTTAAAAAAACCGTTAATGCAGTACTGTCATCACAAATATAGCCTGCTTCCTTAAAACCTTTTTTTAAATCTGCAAGAGTTAAATTCATATTAAAACCTATCCTTTATTGGGCTATTGCTCTGCTCTGTGGCTTAAAATTACCATGTCTTTAAAAAATAAAGAATTTTTACAGACAAGATTTATTACCCAGAAAAACTATAATTAATGATACTATAACTGCCTGATCCCGGCAAATTTAAGACGAGAAATCTTTTCCTATTTTGGTTATAGCATTTAGGAACTGTAAATAAAAGGGCTATATAGAAAAACTATCCCCTGGCTGAAGTATTACGCACTTACTGCTTGTATTTTCCTCCACTTTTTTCTTAAAAACTTCCGGATCTAATTCAATCAAAGGCCAGGTATTATAGTGATAAGGGATAACCACTTTGGCCCGCAGAAAAGATGCGGCAATAACAGCATCATCAATACCCATGGTAAAATTATCACCAATAGGCAGCAATGCAAGATCAAGGGAATCCAGTTCGCCGATTAATTTCATGTCGTAAAAAAGCCCTGTATCACCGGCGAAATAAATTTTTGTACCATAATAATCAACTACAAAGCCGCAGGCATGGCCACCTTCTATACCGGCACCATGAAATGCAAGGGTAAGTTTAACTGAACCAAAGGATTGATAACTGCGGCCACCAATATGCTGAGCATGAGCATTATACCCATCTGCCGCAGCTTTTTTGGCTATTTCTGAAGTAGAAATAATTTTAGCTCCATTCTGCCTGGCTATTTCATAGGCGTCCCCGAAGTGATCCCAGTGAGCGTGAGAAATAAGGATGTAATCAGTTGTGATTTCATCGACAGTAACAGTTGCTAACGGATTTTCACTGATAAATGGGTCAAACACGAGAACCTCTTTTCCTTTTTCAGAGAGCAGAAAGCTGGTATGACCCCAAAAAGTAATATTCGGCAAAGCAGTTCCCTCCTTGTTTTCTTTCTGATTATTAGATATGTCTTTTATAACAATCAAAAACCGGTTGGCGCGAACCTATCAATAAATCATTACTTTATGCACATATTCAGACGTCATCAGGTTTAATGTAGAAACATAGTTTAAGTCAAAGTCAATAATATCACCAACCCTATAGTCTTTTGAAGATGATTCTATGTCTAAAATCAGGTGATCACCGCTGGCTCCAATCACTTCTAGATCTGAATCACAGGGTCTAATATGATCAGGATCAACATCCTGTTTGCCTACGGCCAAAAGGGCCTTTTTCCTGATACCTCTATCTTCAAACACCGGCTTTCTAAAAAAAGCATCCAGCCCTATATCTCCGGTAGGGGCCGAAGGCTTAGATTTAACTTCGATTATTTCTGCTTGTAATTGAAAAACCTGACTGTGGACGTTCAAGCCTGTTCCCTGGATAAATATTTCCCCCATCCGCAGTTGATTTATCCTGGCTGGCATTTTACCCTGCTTTATTAAATGAAAGCTTGACGTACTTCCACCAGAAACAATTTCCAACTTTATTTTAAACTTGTTTTCAATTTGCTCAGCCTTTTGGGCCAGAAGCCCTAAATTGTTTTCATCAGGAATTACGCCTCCAAAACAGGAAAGGTTAGCACCGATTCCAACAAGCTTTATTCCCTTAATTTCGCTAATTGCTTGAACATAATCCAGCACATCTTCTATAAGCACGCCTTCTCTAATATCGCCAAGTTCTAACATTAAGATGATTTTATGCCTTTTACTCTGAAGAACTGCTTCCCGCCCCAGGGTCCGAATTGTTTCAAGTTCAGAGTTTAAGCTGACATCTGCATATTTTACAACATCTGCCGCTTCACTAAGCATGGGAATTCGCAGCAGGTATCTTGGAACATTAAAACAGCCCAGTTTCTTCAAATTTTTAATCCGAGAATCAGCCAGACCGCTGACACCGCCTTTTACATAAGCTTCGGCAATTCCCGGGTGGCCACAGAATCCTTTTGTTACCCCGATTATCTCAATCTCATGTGCGTCACAGATCTTTTTTGCCAGAGAGACATTTTGGGTTAGTTTATTGAGGTAAACATTAATAGAAGGATATTGCAAACAAGACCCTCCTCACTCAGTTATCTGCTTTCATACATAATAACATAAGAGAGTCCAGTAAATACATTAATTATACCTCTCTTTCTTTTTTGCTTTAACTCTTGTCAGGGTTTCTGAAAATCTAGTTTATTAGTTTGCGCATTAGGTCTTTTTTTAAGCCGCAGGGGACGGTTCCACCGTCTCCCCTTCGGCCTCAAAGCTATGCTTTAAGGGACGTTCGATCCGTCTTCATGGCGCCGCTTATCATTCAACAAGGGCAATAGGCTTTGTCGTTACAAAGGAAAAATCAATCCAGTTGCTTATTGAGCTTATATAAGTTCGGGTAAATTGTAAATTGGGTTGAATATTTTAGATAATAAGAATATCCCTTTCTATAATAATGGCCGCCTACGAATGCTTAAACTTTACAACAAAAGCTATGCTGAAGTAGCAAATTTGACTTAACCTTTAGCTTGGTTTAATCTTGTGATGTGACAATCAGCGCTGCAGGCTAATGCAGACGAGGCGGAGGTAAGCCTGATAAAAATGAAAAATGATAGCACACTGCCTGAAAGGCTTCGAGAATTTCACAGACTTTCTTTTTCGCTGATCAGCCTGTCGGAAAAAGGGCAAGTTATTGGCGATTATTTTGAAGATGCCTCCAACCGGCTAATTGATTTTACCGGGGCTGAACTGGTTTCAATAGTAGCCAGGGGAGAGCGCCGTTTTTTCAGGTTCCGCTTTTCAAACCAAAAGGGGCGGGAGCTAACAAAACTAGCTCGTTTTCCTGAACCTGCTATTGAGAAAGCTGCTCTGGACAGTTTGCCAGGTTTACCCGGGCTTTTCACTGATATATCTGCTGTTAATGTTCTGGAAAGCCTTGTTTTCTCCGGTTCAGTCCAAGATAGCGGCTTTGCAACAAAGAGCGGTGGCCTCAACATAAATTGTAACTTCCCCCCGGACTTATCAACCGCTTACCGTTCAATCCTGGTTTTACCAATTAGGTTTCAAGATGAAGTGGTCGGTACAGTGGCCATGGGTTGGCGCTCCGGTTACCTTCCTGATGACCTTGAGGTCGAACTTTACCAGTTTATAGTTGATATAATCGGCTTTTCCAGGTCACACCGCCAGGCAAAATTCATGCTGGGTGAAAGAATCAAGGAGCTGGAAACGATTTACAGGATCAGCCGCCTTGGCTCAGAACCCGGTAAAACCCTTGAGGATATTATGCAGGGAGCGGTTAATTTTATACCTTTTGGTTTTTTACACCCCGATTATACATGCTGCAAAATAGTCTATCTAAATCAAACATTTACAGGTAGTAACAACAAACTACCCGTCTATACCATAAGGGAGGAAATCTTCGTTGAAAATGAACCAAAAGGACATGTTGAAGTAGGATATTTAAGAAAATCCAGCAGCATTTATAAGGTTCCTTTTTTAAAAGAAGAGCAGTCAATGTTGAAAGCTGTTGCTGGTGAACTGGGGCATATAGCTGCCAGGAAACATAATGAATTGGAAAAAGAACGCCTGCAGCAGCAGCTTTTACATGCTGACAGGTTGGTAACTGTCGGGCAGTTGACTGCCGGCATTGCCCATGAGCTTAATGAACCGCTGGGGGGAATTCTCGGCTTTGCCCAGCTGATTAAAAAATACGGCCGCATTAATAATACTGTTGAAAAAGATATTGAAAAAATTATAAAAGCAGCTTTACACGGACGGGAAATCATCCGGAAACTGATGCTTTTCAGCAGGCAGGCACCTCCGGAAAAGGTTATGGTCGATATTAATGAAAGAATTGACGATGGGCTTTATCTTCTGGAAAACAGGATAAACAAAAGCAGAATCAAGCTGATTAAAGATTACGCCAGTAATCTGCCCTTGATTAAACTTGATCCGGCCCAGCTAAACCAGGTTTTGGTTAACCTTGTAGTCAATGCTATCCAGGCCATGCCTGAAGGAGGCGAAATCACATTAAAAACTGCCAGCACTATTGATGACATTTTAATTATCATTAAGGATACCGGCGCCGGGATAGCTCTTTCAGATTTAGAAAATATATTTTTACCTTTTTATACAACTAAAGGCCCCAGCGAAGGGGCTGGCCTTGGCCTACCAGTTGCATTAGGTATTGTACAATCTCACCGTGGCACCATAACGGTTGATAGCGAACCCGGGAAAGGAACAGCTTTTACCGTGAAGTTTCCAATCGGAGGTGATTACGAGGATGGTAAAAAAAAGCAAGGCTGAAACTATCATGGTTGTTGACGATTCGCCGGACACACTGGAGGTGCTGCACCGCAGCATTGAGCACATGGGGTTTGTGGTTTTCCCCTGTGAAAGTGCCGGGGAAGCAATTGAACTGCTCAAGGATAATCCTGTTGATCTTGTCATTACAGATTACCATATGCCGTTTATCGGCGGGCTTGACCTGATCAAGCATATCAGGGAGCAATACCCGAACACAGAAGTGATGATGATTACCGGTTATGCATCTGTAGAGGGAGCCGTTGAAGCGATCAAGGCCGGAGCAGAAGAATACCTTGCCAAACCTTTCACTGATGAAGAATTGGAGCAGGCAATTGAAAGATCGCTTGAAAAACTTTCAATCAGGTCCGCTAAAAAAGGCTCTCCTGCCGATGATTATTCAGTTAAATTCGGTCTTATCCTGGTATCAGAAGCAATGAAAAAAGTAAGCAAGCTGATCAAGAAGGCAGCATCCAGCGAACACCCTGTTTTGATTTCGGGAGAGCCAGGTTCAGAAAAAGAACTTGCAGCAAGAATCATCCACTATTCTAGCAGCAGGAGCAAATATCCCTTTATTTATGTCAATTGCACAGAGATTCCCGAAAGCTTTTTGGAAAATGAAATATTCGGCTATCTTAGGCCTGGCCAGGGAGAAGAATTTGATGGTTCACCTGAAGAAACTTGCCCGGCCAAGTCTATACAGCCCGGTTTTTTGGAAATGGTGGGCAACGGGACAGTTTTTTTTGATGAAATTAGCAAAACTCCGCTGGCCGTGCAGGTTAAGCTGCTCGATATCCTTGCAAATTATGAGCTAACCTGTGTCGGTGATAATACAGCCAGACCTGTTGGCTGCAGAATTATCGCTTCCACATCTAAAGATCTAATCACTTTGGTCGGAAAGGGGCTCTTCAGAGAGGACCTGTTCTTTCAGCTAAACATGGTCAATATCATTATTCCCCCTTTGCGGGACAGAAAAGATGATATTATTCCACTTTGTCGAGAGCATCTTGCCAGGGAAAGTCGGGAACTGGGACGCAGTGCACCTTTAAGCTTTTCCGAAGATGTTACCAGAGCTGCACTTCTTTACGAATGGCCCGGTAATTCAAAGGAACTCGCCAGTCTGATAGGCACCCTAACCGCTCAAGTGGAGACAGATCAAGTTAAGCTCTCTGATCTGCCGCGCTGTATTCGTGCAGCGCTTGATCTGGAAAAAAAGTCTAAAAAAAGCCTCAATGAAATTGAAGTTGAACATATCAGGGATGTACTGCAGTCCTGTGCCGGCAATAAAACAAAAGCTGCTCAGCTCCTTGGTATTGACAGAAAAACTTTACGCGACAAGCTCGACAGACTGAACAGATAAGGTTAGCGCTACAGCAAAAGATTAAAGGATAAGCTTAAGCCAGGGGAAAGAATCGGACACCCTGGGCTGTGGAGCAAAGCCAAAGTGAAGGCTATGGAACTGTCCTGCACGATGTAACGGTTTTGTTTATTAATATAAGCTGCGCTGTTTTGCCGGGCTAAATTTGTTGTTATGCACTGTAATTACGACCAGATCTTTTAGTCGCTTCTAAAAGAAGTATGAATAAGTTCAAGACACTGAGCACTATTATTGATCTGCCATTCTGTTTAAAGACTGCATACGGGGCTATTCTCACCGACATATTTTTATACTATTCCGTAGGCAAGCATAGCTTTAGCCACTTTCAGAAAGCCTGCAATATTGGCGCCGCAAATATAGTTACATCTTTCAAAACCGTAAGCTTCGGCTGCATCTCTGCACGATTCATGAATATTTTTCATGATAATCATTAGCCTGTTATCAACCTCTTCTTTTTCCCATAAAAGCTTCATGCTGTTCTGGCTCATCTCAAGACCGGAGACAGATACGCCTCCCGCATTTGCCGCTTTGCCTGGACCAAATAAGATTTTATGATCAAGAAATACATCAACAGCTTCAGGCGTAGAAGGCATATTGGCCCCTTCAGAGACACACTTACAGCCATTATTAACCAGGGCCTCGGCCTGCTCTTGATCTATTTCATTCTCTGTAGCGCTTGGAATTGCCAGATCTACGTGAATACCCTCTTCACTGATTACATCCCAGACACTTTTACCATCGTAATAGCTGGCCTGAGGATACTGGTCGACATATTCGGCAATTCTGCCTCTACGTTTATTCTTTAAATCCATAACGTAATCTAGCTTTTTTCGATCGATACCGTTTGGATCGATAATAGTTCCTGAACTATCACAGAAAGAGATTACTTTTCCGCCAAGCTCCGTAGCTTTTTCCGCGGCGTACTGAGCTACATTTCCTGTACCCGATATAGCAACAACTATATTATCAAAAGTTTCATTTTTTGTTGCAAGCATTTCTGCAGCGAAGTAAACAGCCCCATACCCGGTTGCTTCAGGTCTGATCAAACTACCCCCGTATTCAAGGCCTTTACCGGTAAGGACCCCGGTATGTTCATTGCGAATCCGTTTATAATAACCATAGATATAGCCGATCTCCCTGCCGCCAACACCGATATCACCTGCAGGCACATCCGTATCGGATCCGATATGCCGTAAAAGTTCACTGGTAAAAGACTGGCAAAACCTCATAACTTCATCATTACTTTTTCCCTTTGGATCAAAATCACTTCCGCCTTTGCCTCCACCCATAGGCAGGGTTGTTAAGGAATTCTTGAAGATTTGTTCAAATCCGAGGAACTTGATAATCCCTAAGTTCACAGAGGGGTGAAACCTGAGTCCTCCTTTATAGGGACCGATAGCATTATTGAACTGTATCCTAAATCCTCTGTTGACCCTGACCATCCCTGAATCGTCGACCCAGGGAACCCTGAAAATAATCTGCCGGTCGGGTTCAACAATCCGATCATAAATAGCAGCAGCAACAAATTCAGGATGTTTTCCCACGGTTGGTTCTAGAGAATAAAGAACTTCTTCCACGGCTTGAATAAATTCTGGTTGAGCAGGGTTTTTCTCTTCTGTACGAGCAATAACTTCTTTAATGTAACTCATCGGCATCTCCTTGTCAGTTAGAATGGTAAAACAGACCTACAGATAAATGAGTAAATTTTCATCAGCATAAGTTTCTATATACCCCATTTATATATTATTGTATTATACTATAATAGATGTCAAGATAAATTATTCGGCATTTCCTTCTGTGAATGCCACAGGTGAGGTGAGCTAATGAATCCGGCCAAATATGAAGGCCTCTTTAAGTCCCAGGAATCAAACTTATCGATTTTCCACGATTTGATGCCTTTTAAAATAAAGGAAATACTGCTGGTTGCTACCGCATATGATGCCTATATCCTGGAAAGAGAGGGGCAGATATTTGAACAGATATACGGTGAATACTACCAGTTGAACATATCAAGCGCTCCCAGAATAACTTCGGTATTTTCTGTTGAAGATGCCCTGGAAGAGGTAAAGACCGGGCGCTTTGATCTGGCTATTATTGTTACAGGGATTAATAAGGAAATGCCGCTCTTTTTGAGCAAAAGCATTCGTGAAATAAGCCCTGATCTGCCTATTTTACTATTGATCAACAATAACAATCAGATTAATCTCTATGCTGGCATGAAGGAAAGCCTGGTTGATGTTGACAAAATGTTTGTCTGGAATGGTGACAGCAATATCTTTCTGGCAATGATCAAGTACATTGAAGACTCGATTAATGCTGAAAGCGACACAAACAAGGGTGATGTCAGGGTTATTCTCGTTGTTGAAGATTCTATTCGTTATTATTCACGTTACCTGCCCACCCTGTACAGTGTAATTATCAGTGAGGTGCATCGCTTGATTAGCGGAGAAGACGTTGATGCCCGCTACAAGCTATTAAAAATGCGAGCCCGGCCGAAAGTGCTTCTTGCTTCTAATCTTGAAGAAGCATTGATCCTTTTTGAAAAATATTACAAATATATGCTTTGTCTGATTACTGATGTTACTTTTCCCGTGGAGGGCAAACCTGATCCCTTTGCAGGCAAAAAACTGGTTGAACATGTTAAAAGTAAGTTAACCGTACCGATTTTGGTTCAATCTTCTGAGCCAGAAAACATGACGCTTGCCCTCGATAATAAGCTTGCATTTATTGATAAAAATTCAAACAGGCTTTCCGCTGATCTGATTGACTTCTTTCACCTTCACCTTGGCTTTGGCAATTTTTTATTCAAGGATACGAAGGGAAAGATTATTGCTGAGGCAAGATACTTAAAAGAGTTCGAGGTGCTAATTGATACGATCCCACCTGAATCGATCACCTACCACAGCAACCGCAACGATTTTTCAACCTGGTTTATGGCCAAAGGTGAAATTAAAAGCGCTCTTCGCCTCAAAAAAGCAAGATCGGAAGACTTCAAAGGACCTGAAGAGATCCGGGTATTCATCAAACAGGTTTTGAGAGACAGGTGGCTTGAAAAGAAACGCGATTATATTTCTGTCTTTTCTGAGACTGCTTTCAAAGAAAAATCTTTTCTTATGCGCATATCAAACGGCTCTGTGGGTGGAAAAGGCAGAGGGATTGCTTTTACAGAATCAATTTTACAAAAAAAAGAGTTTAAAGATTTACTACACGACATTCATGTAACAATCCCGAAAACAATTATTGTCGGAACAGACGAATTTGAAAATTTTATAGAGCAGCTTGATTATCGTGCATTAAGCGAGGCGGAAAGTGATTACCCGCAGTTGCGAAAGATCTTTGCCGATCTTAAACTGTCTTCACTTTTAAGCCAGCGGCTTACAAGAATGCTGGCCAACTTGAAAGGGCCAATAGCAGTTAGAAGTTCCGGGCTTTTTGAAGACAGCCTTTCTCAACCTTTTTCCGGCATCTATGAAACATATTATCTGCCAAACAACCATCACGATCAAACAATAAGGCTTCAGCAGCTCGAAAATGCAATCAAGATGGTCTATGCTTCTGTCTTTGCTCCTTTGGCGCGCAGCTATTTTGATTCGATTAACCATTCCATAGAAGAGGAAAAAATGGCCGTAATAGTACAGGAGCTGGTTGGCCAGGAATACAAGCAGCACTATTATCCGCATTTAAGTGGAGTAGCGCAATCTTACAACTACTATCCTTTTTCACATATGAAGCCCGAGGATGGTATAGGGCTTATTGCAGTAGGGCTGGGTAAAAGTATCGTCGATGGCGAATCATCTTACCGGTTTTGCCCCAGGTATCCGAAAATGAATATGATGACTATTAAAGATTTACTGGCAAACACCCAGAGACATTTTTACGCTCTTAATTTAGAGAAAAATGACTTTAGCCTGATTGAAGGCTCTAATGCCACCCTTGATCGGCTTCCTGTTGAAGTAGCAGAAAAGCATGGCACTCTTAATTACAGTGCGTCAGTTTATGATGCGTCAGCTAATACAATCAAACCGGGCTTACACGGCGATGGGCCAAGGATTGTTAATTTTAGCTATATCCTTGAATATAACCAGATCCCTTTGGCTTCAACAATTACAAGACTTCTTGATATTTTGCGGAGCGCTCTTGGAACGCCTGTTGAAATTGAGTTTTCGGTTGATCTTACCAGGAATAATACAGGAAAGGCTTCATTTTATATTTTGCAGGTAAAACCGTTGATCAGAAGTATTGATAGTGCTGTGGTTGATACTTCTTTAGTTTCCAGAAAAAAAATGATCCTTTACTCAAAACGAGGTATGGGCAATGGGATAATTGAAGGTGTCAGGGACATCGTCTACGTAGTCCCAGACAAGTTTAATCGAATGGAGACAAGGAAAATCGCCAAAGAGATCCATGCAGTGAATGCTTCAATGAAAGCTAAAAAGACCGGTTACATCCTGATCGGCCCGGGGCGCTGGGGCTCCAGTGACCCCTTTCTGGGCATCCCCGTTGATTGGGCAGCCATAAGCGAAGTTAAAGCAATAGTTGAAGCGGGAACAAAGGATTTTAACGTTGACGCCTCCTTGGGAAGCCATTTTTTCCATAATATTACTTCTATGAATATCGGCTATTTCACAGTGTCCGGTAAGGTTGAAAATGAATTCATCGATTATAATTACCTCAATAACAGCAAAGCAATCAGCGAATATGCTTACATCAGGCACATTAGACTACCTGCTCCCGTTACGGTAATCATGGACGGCAGGAGATCAACTTCATTAATCACCAGGGCAGGTGTAAAGGTATAGTGCTAATGGTTGGCCGCATCTTAATCATCATCTGTTCTAAAGAAAAACCCTTATTAAACATTTTTTTTGGAGCCGGCAAGAGGATTTGAACCCCCAACTTGCTAATTATGATTCAGTTAAGAACATTTCTTATTGTTTATGGATAGGCAGTCAAAAGCCAGTTTTTCCCTTATTCTATGGGCTATAAAGCACATTGCAATTCTTGTTGCGTTGAGCTGTCTCTTACCCTTTATGACCCTCTTGGCACACTAACGGCACACTATAATTCACTTTTTAACTGCTCTGTTTTACCTACTTGAAAGTAAGCCAAAATCTGCTTTTCATTTTGAGAAAAACCTCGTTTTTTAAATTCCGGGACATAAAAGCGGCCCGTCATTTAAATTAGGTAAACATGTTGAAGTCTTTGATAAGGTGAAATTTTAAAAACCCCCGAAGGGAGTTGTGCCCCGAGGGGTTATATTGGATTAGTTTAATGATCTAGTTTTTAATATACAATTGTGTATATCAGAGCAGGTTACTCCATTATAAAACAAGAAGTAAAATATAAAGCAACCATTTCACCAAACCATTTTTAGAAAGAAGGTGTTTCTTCTTATGCTGGCTGATTTAATTCGTCAAAGGTTCGGAGAAGGAAACATAAGCTTTAACTGAGCAGAGAAAATTCTTTATGGCGCTAACAAGACCTACAATTTAGGTCTTACAAAAAACGCCCTAAAGATGTCTGCCGGTTTCGGTGGAGGAATTGGAGTTGAAAAGACTTGTGGTGCCTTAATATCGGGTGTAATGGTTTTGAGTATAATAAACGTGCAGGACAGGGCACATGAAAATGACAGGATTAAGGAACTCACCCGAGAATTTTTGGAGAATTATGTTGAAACAATGGGCAGTATAGATTGTGATTACTTGAAAGAAAATTACCGGACAGAAGAGGAAAAATGTTTTCGTGTAATTCTTAAAGCTGCAGAAATCTTGGATACCATGGTGACCCGGGAAATTTAATAAATATTTGACATTTCATAATTACTACTATACGATAAATGATACTAAATACATTATTACTATAGCTTTACAGCCAAAAGAGGATTAGTTATGGGTAGACTGGACGGAAAGGTTGCAATTATTAAAGGATGATGTCTAAAATACTTTTGCAGGTACTACTAATATAATGGAGGGAGTAATTTGATATGAAAATTTTAGTTTGTACGGACGGGTCGGAACAAAGTCAAAAAGCCTTAGAAAAAGCTTCTTTAATTGCCGGTGGATGTAATGTTGACGAAGTAGCTATAATTCATGTATACGAAGAAATACCCTTTCATGAAGCATATTCAAAAGAATATATTGCAAGACAAGTGAAACTGAAAGAAGAACAAAAAATAGCAGGGGAAAAGATCTTACAGAACGCATTATACTTTTTTGAAAAGAAGGGAATAAATGCACGTACAATTTTCAAAGAAGGACATCCGGCAGAAACTATAGTAGAAGTTGGTTGTGGAGAAAAATTTGATTTTATTGTTATTGGCAGTAGAGGGCTAGGTGGGTTGAAAAAAGCTTTACTTGGAAGCGTCAGTAATGCAGTAGTCCAGCAAGCAGAAAAGTGTTCAGTAATTGTAGTAAGATAAATTTTTAAACAAATCTTTTTGATTAAATATTAAATAATATTTCTCAAAGTTTAGTACTCTGGGAAATATTGTGTTGTTATAGGAATCCATGATCAATATCTCCTAACATAATTGGATAATGGACATAACCAGATCATACGCTCCAAATACTACTGCCAGTAGTATATACATCAATATTCAAGGCGATATTCGTTTATACCGCCAGGATTGATTATAGTATTAATCAGAACCAGCATTAATCAATCCACTTGAAACCTCATGTAATTTAAAAATAATCTGCCTGTAATATTCTTGTAACCATCAGCCCTTATACTTAAAGCGAGTTGACCCCCTCTTTTTATATATTTTCATTGGGCACAGTAACTATACTGTGCCCTTTCTTTTTTATATATTGGCTTAACCCGGTTTAAAATATCATAGAACTAACAAAACAGAATGCAGTTAACATAATGCATACTGGGCCTTGATTGACTGCTATAGTTGAAAGAAGTAAGGCTCTTGAATTAGCAAGCTATACAATGCTATACAAGGTTATTGGTATTAGACATTGCTTTGAGATATCATGCAACAAGTTGACATAATATATTTTCTATGGTAAAATAAAGATGTAGTGAGTAAGGTTTGAAAATGAAAAGAGGAGAATGTTATGAAAAAATATATTGGGTTGATGATTGTTTTAATTATAGGCTTTGCTTTCATTACTACAGGCTTCACCATGAGCACATCTGATTCTGAACCTCTGACCAGTCAAGTTTGGGCGGTCAGTGTTTCTGCAGATCACGGAGAAGTAGGTTCTTTAAATCAGAATTTCCAGGCAGCTCACGGGGCATATGAAAATGTCGGTGATGATGATTATGTAGGTGATTACTTTAACATTGAGCAGGATTCCTACGTTTCATCCGGTGAAACCAAGCGCTATATCGATATCAGCAGTCCATATTCTGGCGCTTACCTAAGTGAAGATATGACTGTTATCGGAATAACCTCAATTCGGGAAACTTTTTCGATGGAGAATTTCCCGGCAGGCTCAGCTGCAACAGTTAGCTGGTGGGATCTTTTTTAAGCAGTCTAACAATAATTGTGGTATTCATTAACTTGCAGAGAAGGGAGAAATTCTCCTTTCTCTTTTTTTAACAGTTAATAACCAATAATACTCAACAATTTATGATGTCACTGTTGAATAAGTTGGACAATACATTAAGTAGCAAGTAAAAACCTTTCTGCACACAATACGCATACAAAAGGACTTGGAGATATTATCCAAACCCCTAAAGTCTTTAAAAAATGGAGCCGGCAAGAGGACTTGAACCCCCAACCTGCTGATTACGATTCAGCTGCTCTACCAATTGAGCTATGCCGGCTTATAGCAAAACAAGTATAGCTTAAATCCAGAGTCTGATCAACTGGTACTCACCAGTTCAATATCCCCCCAGGCCGCTACTTTGCCTTCGCAAATTATCACAGCACCGGTTATCCCTTGAATTTTTTCAGCATAGTTGAGGGCCGGTTCCAGATCAGATGCAGTTTTAACCATATTGCCAAGAGCAGTAGCACAAGCATCTGCCAGAGGCACTGAAGGTGAAAGAGCAACTGCTGCATCAGCCCTGCCAAAACTCAGAGAAGGGCCTACAAGCCCTGAAGAAGTACAAACTCCGAGCGGGGTTTGCCCGGGAGTGATTTTCAGTGCAAGCTTACCGCTAAGTTCTGAATTCCCGGCATAGATCCCAACATACAAAGGTTCAACGGCCTTTAAATATATATCTCCACCGTTTTCAACCACCACTTCCCGGGCCAGATCTTTCAAATAAACGCCTACCAAATCGGCAAAAGCTCCCGCAACCGCTGCCATAGGGCCTACACCAGCCTGGTTGGCCGCTCTAATCATTAACCGGAACAATTCCGGAGGATTTCCTTCCAGAACACAGGGTTTGAGATTTGACATAAAATGTGGATATTGCTTAAGATAATTTTCCAAGCTTTTACGTTCTTTATATACCAGCTGCTCAATGATTGAGGGCAGTTCTTCATGATAGGCATTTCTGTCAACAGCCACCCAGAGATCAGTTTCTTTTACTTTGACGGAAAAAAAACAGAGCCTTAAATCACTTGACTCTCTCCTGTAAACCCGTTTACTGCTCATTTTGAATTAGAGTTTTCAACCAGGGTTTCCATTGCCCGGGCTGGGCAAGCTCTAAGGCATAGTTCACATACCACGCATTTGTATTCATCAAAACTCACTGTCATTTCGGGGCGATTAAAAGCCAGGGCTTCTGTTGGGCAGATTACAGTACAGGCTCCGCAGTGGGTGCAGCGATCTGATCGCCATATAATTTGCTGCTCCAAACCCATAATATGCAAACCCTGCTCTCTTAACCATTCTATAGCCCGCTGGTAATTCAATTCACTACCGCTGAGCTCCATCA
Organism: Syntrophomonadaceae bacterium; assembly: GCA_003567725.1. Lineage (GTDB taxonomy): Bacteria > Bacillota > Dethiobacteria > DTU022 > DTU022 > B1SED10-74M. The sequence goes on from PWYU01000088.1 coordinate 39,309, forward strand.
TTAAGCGCCCTTCTTTTTTCGGGTTTATATCAGCCCTCAGAATATTTACCATCAAATCAAAATCTTTAATGAGGTGGTATATGGTTGGCTGCTCTACCACATGCGGCGGATAGCGAAGCACAATCTTTTGTTTAATCATTCTTAAACCTCCCGTTTATCCGGATCTTTTTGGGGCAAAGCATTTAATTTAATCTCAGCTTCTATGGAAGGCAGGGGTGCTGAAGGAGCAGTCAATGTAAACTGTCCGGCTTCTATCCAATCCTTAAGCGTGCCGGCAATTTCACGAGCTCCTGCATAACTGGAAAGAGAAGCAGTGGGGACAGCCTGACCATTTATATTAATAGATCCGCTTTTTAGATCGGCATAAGAAACCAGGGTCAGCTCAGTGCCTTCTTTATAAGGGTAGCCTCGGTTATAATCAACAACCGGTGCGTATAAATCTTCATCTCGCACCGAACAGTAACGCATAATCTCTTCATTTAGAATGGGAATAGGGACACCCATTCCAACCTGGATAGTTGCACCGTAACCCAGAAAGCTGAGCCCTCTAAGCCAGCGTGAATCCATTTGTTTCAAATCGCCGATTAAAGCCAATGTTGCTCCAGGATAAACTGGAGTGTCATTTTCGGCTCTTTTTGCAGAAGGGTTGTGCTGAGTGCCGTGCCAGGCCACATAACCAAGCCCGCCGCCTAAAAATATCCTGGTCCCGATGCCAATCGTTTTTAATAAGGGATCGTTGAACAGGGGGCTCAATTGTCCGGCTGAACTGTAATTGGCATTACCCATATTCATTTTAAGAACACCCATATAGGTATAAATCGTTTTTGGGCCCAGGTTAACCGCAACATTATAATTTTGATAGGCATTTCGTGGGTTATAAAGGGTAGCCTCGTTTATTTCTGAAAGGCGAATAGTGGTTTCAATCCTTTTTAGTGGATAACAGTCGGTTCCGTAAGCGCTTGCTTCTAACCTGATTGCTTTGCCGGATACCAGATCTTCAATCACATGCCCACCGCCGTAGATAAAGTCACCGGGGTGTTTAAGGTTAGCCGGGTCACTGGTTGGCAAAGCTGTTGCTCCAATATATAGATCTACTGCAGCAATACCGGCATAAGCGGGAACGCTGTTTAAAGACACTTCATTTAATTTTATCCTCGGTGTAGGATGGCCTACATTCAAAAAAGCCCCGGAAGAACACATCGGCCCAAATGTCCCGGTTGTTACAACATCTACCTGAGCAGATGCTTCTTCCAGCCCTTTTTCCTTGACCACATCAATAATTTCTTCTGCTGTAAATACCACAGCTTTCCCGGCTTTAATTTTTTCATTTATCTCTTCTATACTGCGATTTATTTTCACCAGGCAACTACCTCCCTATTATTAGCAAACATTATAACACTCAGATTTAAATAAGTCATTATTGAAATAGATCGAAAAGGCCCTGCTTATTAGGCAAGGGCCTTATAGCAAATATAATTATTATCTACCGTTAGGTTTATGAAAGAGCAAGTTCTTCTAAATATTCTTGAAAAGTTTCAGTAAAATCTTCCGGGTGAGTTAAGTACCTGAAAACGCTGTTATTTTCTTTAAAGGCTGTGTAAAAAGTAAGTCCGGTAAGCAGAGAAAATTCTTCTACAGGGACGACAGAACAACGCTTTAGCGGTGGGAGTTTTCTATAATTCGGGTTGGGTACAAAATCAGGCGCTTCACTACCTTCCAATTCGAAATAAGCACCGCCTTTCATTTGCCTGATTGGTTCATAAAGCGAAGAAAACCCTTCAGCCACCCAGTTGCTCATAATTAAAAATTCTTCTCCTGGATTGATCGTTATATGCCCAAACTGGGGTGGAATCAATACTTTATCACCAGGCTTGGCAGCAATTAAATAAACTTCTTCAAGCATGTCTGGTTGATCAGGCGCCGCTTTCTGCAACAGATAATGAGCCCGGCCATGAAGGACTTCATAGATTTCCGGCCAGGTAAAGTTTGTGCCACTCTTAACTGGATGGTAATGACCGGCAGTTTTTACAAATTCACGGCTAATCGAGCCTGGGCGGACTGCTGTTACGTCGTACCGCAAACCACTGTTTTTGATCAAAAGCATATCATCAGCCAGCGCCATACCGCGATACATATAATAAAGCTCGTCAAGATTCTTTGCCTCTTGATCATATAAAACCTCTTGCATATCAACACGTCTGCGCACATCAGGGGTCGCTTTTTCAGTAATAAGCCCTTCCCCACAGATCAGTTGTTCTCGCTCCGGGTCCCAGGCTAATGGGAGACCGCTTTTCTTATTCAACTCAATCATCAAACAAATTACCGTCCTATCTTGAAGCAATTATCGCTGCCAGATCTATAAGGCGGCAGGAATAAGCCCATTCGTTATCATACCAGGCAAGAACACGAATCATGTTTCCCCCTATAACCATTGTGGATTTTCCGTCAATAATAGAGGAATAGGGGTTGCCTTTATAGTCAACAGAAACCAGGGGCAGATCACTATAATCAAAGTAATCTGAACCAGAGGCCGCTTTTTTAAAGGCTTCGTTTACAGCATCAACAGAGGCTTCTTTTTCCAGTTCAGCTACAAAATCAACCAGTGAAACTGTCGGAGTAGGAACCCGGATGGCAAAGCCATCTATTTTTCCTTTTAATTCTGGTATTACCTCGCCTACGGTCCTGGCCGCGCCGGTAGTGGTAGGGATTAAAGAAAGTGCTGCCGCCCTGGCACGGCGAAGATCGGAATGAGGAAAGTCCAGTAACTGCTGGTCATTAGTATAGGCATGGGTAGTATTCATCAATCCCCGTTTTAAACCGAAATTTTCATGCAATACTTTAACCGGTAAAGCAAGGGCATTAGTAGTACAGGATGCATTAGAAATAAGAAAATGTTTTTCAGGATCATAAAGATAGTCGTTGACGCCTAAAACTACTACCAGATCAGCCTCTCCAGGAGCACTGATAATTACCCGCTCTGCTCCGCCATTAAAATGCGCGGAAGCGCTATCCCTTTTACGAAATAAACCGGTGGCTTCAATAACTAAGTCAACACCTGCTTCTTTCCAGGGAATATTTGCAGGCTCTTTCTCTGAAAATACTTTTACCTGCTCACCGTTTATCAAAAACCCATTCTTGTCAGATTGTACATCATCTTCCAGAATCCCATACACCGAATCATACTTCAACAAATGCGCCAGTGAAGCGCTGTCAGCAAGATCGTTAATGGCAACCACTTTTACTTTATCCTGCTTTAATGCGGCACGCATGGTTAACCTGCCTATCCGACCAAAACCATTAATGCCAATATTTAGCATAAAGAAACCTCCCTAATTTTTTTAATTAAAACCTGATTTACTAATCGCAAATTTATTTTAAGACAATATAATATTTGCATTTTATTAAAAGATTAGCTTATGCAAGTCAGATTGCAAGTTTTAATATATTTTCTGCAATTTATAGTATCTTATTTGCTCAATTACTGCAACATAAACCAGTACTATTAAAAGCATCTTTAAAAAATATTTGCATAAATCACATCTTTATATTTTAAGCCTTACTGCACTAATTATCATTTGGCAGGCTTACGATTAAAAAAGAACCATTAGAGGTTTTTAGTAAAAAAGAATGACGGTCACGCCAGTGGGAAGTGTAATGCCATGATTTTATAACACTCTTAAAACCAAGCAATGACCACTCTTCCAAGACTATGCTTTGCCTTTTTCTAAATAAGAAGATCCGCTTCAAGAGTCATGATTGTTAATTATAAAATCAATGAGTCCTGGAGTTGAAACAGCAGCGGCAATATCACTGATTTTACCGCTGCCATTGGAATAGTTACTATGAATATGGACGCCGTTCTAAATAAATTCTATTAAATAGCAGTATTTACATCTTAGCCCGTACAACATCTTTTATTTTCATCAGGCGGGTCAGAGCGCCCCTCTCGCTCTCATCAAGCTTCATAGTAATGTACTTGATCGTTTCTTCTAATCTGGGAATTAATACATATTCAAGAGCATTAACCCGACGGCGCGTCTTTTCAATTTCTTCCGCCATCAGCTGAACTGTTTTTTCAACTTCTGCAAGTTCCATCAACTGAGGAAAAATATTAGAAAGAGTCTCAATAGAGGTATCAAGCTCCGCAGAGGTGTCTAAAAAACCATAAGGGTAAATACTCGCTTCCCCTGTGCCCCCTGATTCTTGTTCAATCCAGTCAAATTTAGGGGTATAAACACTCATTATATTTTGCCTTTGTACTTCCAATTGTAGCATCTTGGTAGGATACATCAAGGCCTCTTCGAGATTTACTGCAGGCATTACTGCCCTTGCCAGCAAAAATTTAGCAAAAGCTTCAGAGAGTTCTTTTTCAATATGTTCACGCAGATCTTTATTCCTACGCACCAGGATCAAAAATTGGCGAATCAATTCGTCCCTTTTATCTTTTAGGAGTTTATGTCCCCGTTGAGCCATGGTCAATCTTTTTCTGAGACGATTCAGCTCCATACGGGTTGGATTGACCCTTATTTCCATTATTAATTAACCCTCCTCCCGGTCAGACTCCTGGGCGGGCAGATATTTGTCCAGATATTCATCGCGAACACGTTTCAACTCAGTACGCGGTAAGAGTGCTATCAGTTCCCATCCCAGGTCGAGGGTTTCAACTATACTGCGATCTTCTTCTTCACCCTGGGATAAATAACGATTTTCAAATTCATCAGCAAATCTGGAGAATTTCTTATCTGCCTCCGAGAGAGCCGCTTCTCCAAGAATAGTTGCCAGCTCCTTAGCCTCTTTACCCCGGGCATAGCCGGCATAAAGCTGGTTCATGGTATCAGCATGGTCTTCCCGGGTCTGATCAGCACCAATTCCCTTATCTTTAAGCCTGGAGAGGGAAGGTAAAACATCAATAGGTGGATAGAGGCCTTTTCGATGCAATTCCTGACTGAGAATAATTTGTCCTTCAGTGATATACCCGGTTAAATCAGGAATGGGGTGAGTTTTATCATTTTCAGGCATGGTTAGGATCGGAAGCTGGGTTATAGAACCCTGGCGTCCCTGGATTCGGCCGGCTCTTTCATAGAGACTGGCCAGATCCGTGTAGAGATAACCAGGATAACCGCGACGTCCGGGAACTTCTTTACGGGCAGCCGATATTTCCCTTAAAGCTTCTGCATAGTTTGTCATATCAGTAAGGATAACGAGGACATGCATATCCTGCTCATAAGCAAGGTATTCAGCGGCTGTCAGGGCAATCCGTGGGGTGGAAATTCTTTCAATGGCCGGATCGTCAGCCAGGTTGATGAAGAGAATAGAGTGCTCGATAGCACCGGTTTTACGAAAGTCATTGATGAAGAAATCAGCCTCTTCAAAGGTAATACCCATAGCGGCAAACACTACGGCGAATTCAGCCTCAGTTCCAAGCACCTTGGACTGCCGGGCAATCTGGGCGGCCAGGTTGGAGTGAGGCAGACCGGAGCTGGAAAATATAGGCAGCTTTTGACCCCGGACCATGGTGTTCATTCCATCAATGGCCGAAACTCCGGTTTGAATGAACTCCTGTGGATAATCGCGGGCATATGGATTGATGGGAAAACCGTTAATATCCAGTCTTTTATCAGGAATAATCTTAGGGCCCTGATCACGGGGCGCCCCCAGGCCGGTAAAAACCCGTCCCAGCAAATCCATGGAAACAGGCAATTCAATAGCTTTTCCCTGGAAACGAACTTTTGCCGAGCCGATATTAAGGCCTGTAGAGCCCTCAAAAATCTGGACCAGCGCCTTGTCGCGATTTACTTCCAGGACCTGCCCCCGCCGGATCTCTCCACCGGGCAGTTCTATTTCGGTCAACTCATTGTATTTTATACCTTCAACCTGCTCAACAAGCATCAGCGGTCCGGCTATATCAGCAATAGTTTTGTATTCTTTAAGCATCTTCTTCCCCTCCTTCTCCGGCTAGTGGGGCAATCTGTTCTTTTATTTCACGTTTTATATCTTCCATTTCATTTATTTTATCTTCCGGCATATAACGGGCGCGGGCAATCTTTTCCCGTGCCGGAATCGAAAACAGTTTATCCAAGTCTAGGTCAATAGCGTCTTTTGCTATAACGGCGCTCGCTTCATGGTGATAAGTCAGGATAAGATCCATCATATTGAACTGTTTCTCCAATGAACTGTAGGTGTCAATCTCATGCATGGCGTTCTGATGCAGGAAATCTTCCCTTAAAGATTTAGTAGTTTCCAGTACCAACCTTTCTTTTGAAGAAAGGGCATCAACACCAACCAGGCGCACGATTTCTTCCAGCTCCGATTCTTCCTGAAGAAGGCGCATTGCTTCTTTACGCATTTCATTCCATTGTTCGCCAATAGTTTCCCTGAAATAGAGCGCCACGTTATCAAGATAGAGCGAGTAACTTAATAACCAGTTTATGGCCGGAAAATGGCGTCGGTAAGCAAGTGAAGCATCGAGCCCCCAAAACACTTTAACGATACGTAATGTGCTCTGAGAAACAGGTTCAGAAAGATCACCACCAGGTGGCGATACAGCACCAACCAGAGTCAGGGCGCCTTCCCTATCTTCACTGCCCAGGCAGATAGTCCGGCCTGAACGCTCGTAAAAATCAGCCAGGCGAGAACCTAGATAAGCAGGATAACCTTCTTCCCCTGGCATTTCTTCCAGGCGGCCAGACATTTCACGCAGAGCCTCAGCCCAGCGGGAAGTGGAATCTGCCATCAAAGCAACGCTATAACCCATATCCCTGAAGTACTCAGCAATGGTAATACCAGTATAAATTGACGCTTCACGGGCTGCAACTGGCATGTTCGAGGTGTTGGCAATCAAAACCGTTCTTTTCATCAACGGTTCCCCTGATTTAGGATCCTGCAGTTCCGGGAACTCAAGAAGCACATCCGTCATCTCATTACCGCGTTCACCACAGCCTATGTAAACTACTATTTCAGCATCGGCCCATTTGGCCAGTTGGTGCTGGGTTACTGTTTTTCCACTCCCGAAGGGGCCGGGAATACAGGCAGTTCCTCCCTTGGCTACCGGAAAAAAAGTGTCCAGGATTCTTTGACCGGTGATCAAAGGAACATGGGGGCCCATTTTTTCTTTATAGGGCCTACCCTTGCGAACTGGCCACCGCTGCAGCATGGTAATTTCATAATCGCCATCATCTGTTTCCAGCCTGGCTATAACATCTGTTACAGTGGCTTCACCTTTTTTGATTTCTTTAATTGTTCCTGCAGGGTAATTAGGCGGAACCATGATGCGGTGTTCAACAATAGTTGTTTCCTGAATGGTACCGATAATGTCTCCGGCCTGAACTTGATCTCCTTCCTTGATTGCAGGCTTAAAATCCCATTTTCGCTCCCGATCTATTGCGTGAACTTCTACTCCACGGGTGATATAATCGCCCACTTTTTCCTTAATTCCATCAAGAGGACGCTGGACTCCATCAAAAAATGATTCAATCACGCCAGGACCAAGTTCAACGCTAAGAGGTTCACCGGTAATATATACAGGCTCACCAGGCCCAATTCCGCCGGTTTCTTCATATACCTGTATAGAGGCCTCATCGCCGCGCACTTCTACAATCTCCCCCATTAGACGGGACTCACTGACCTTGACCATATCATACATCCGGGCTGCCCCCATGTTATCTGCTATAACAAGGGGGCCGGATACTTTTACAATCCTTCCTGCATCCAAGTTATCAACCTTCTTTCCTGAAAAGAATGTCTGCGCCGATCGCTTTTTCGACATTTTTCCTTATTTGCTCAATTCCAATTCCCAGGGTTCCCTTACTATTTGGGATTAAGACAATCGTCGGCAAAAAGCGTTTATGCAGCTCATCAATTACAGCCTGCAAGCCCTGGGCCAATTCTTCGGTGATAAATATTACCCCGTAATTTTCAGCAACCAGCTTTTTAAGGGTATCAAGCGCCGCTTCTGTGCTGGTTACTGGAAATGTATCCACACCGATAGTTTTAAATCCCATAATTGAATCTTTATCTCCAATTACTGCAATTTTATATGTAGACATCACGCATTCGCTCCCTGATTGATTCAGCAGGCAGCTTATTGATCTTGCCTACCAAAACAATGCGGATATTTTTTATCTCAAGTTCTTTTGCCCACAAGTAGCCAACCAGGGGTTCAATACCAAATGGGACCCATTTACCCTCTTTGAGATAAGCTGTAATAAAGTTATCAGATAACTTTTCCAACAATGAGGCTGAACCTTTTTCAGACCACTCTCTGACACCTTCACTGACCAGATCGGCATAATCACTTATCGCCAGCATAGAGATCAGCGATTCTACAGGTTCATCTATCATAGCAGTCAGTCTATGAACAGATAAAGAACCGTTCGGCAGTAAAACTCTTGTCAGAAAATCCCGGTTCAGGCCCATTCGCTTAATTCGGATCAGTGTTTTCAGGTTGCTTAAATCAATCTGTCTGACAAACAATCCTTCCAGAAACTGAGAATCATGTTCCCTGGCGCTAGCCATTAGCTGCTCGTATAATACCTGGTCCAGGATCAAGTCAATAATCTGGGGATCGCGATTAAGCATAAAGTCTTCATTGATGCTATTGGCAGAACGACGAAGTTTACCAGGTAAAAACAAATAATTATCTTCGCTGACAGCATACTCCAGCTTGGAGAGTTCCATCGATCCAACCGGAATTAAAAGATCGCTTTTAACACCCAGAAATTTGGCTTTGAACAATACTTTTAAATTGTGAATATCATATCTCAGGGCCAGCATTTCTATCAGCTCAGGAACAGGGCTAATATTCAGGACAGTGTTGAAAGTATAACTAAGCTCATCACCTAATACAGCTTCGAAATTATAAGCGTCTTCCAATTCGGCCAGAGCAGCTGAATAGGCTGTTTCAGAGAGAACTTTCAATGCTTCATCGGTATTAGACGAATTGATCATTCTTTCAAAATGGCCCTGATCTAGCAGTCGGGTTTCCATAGCTTTAACCCGTGCAACTGCATATCCATAAATTGTGTCATCAATTAGCATATTATTCTGCCCTCCTTTCCTGGAGGAAAGCTTGCCTGTTATTTAAAAAGCAGTTCGGCTACTTCATGCTCCAATTCATCTCTCTTTATTGCCAAAAGAGATTCAAATGAGCAGTTTATTTCCAAACCACTTCTCTGAAGTATAAAGCCGCCTTTAATATTCCTGGTTTCTTCCAAAAGCTCCAGCTTCCCTTCTTTCCCCTGTTCGATCAGGCGTTCGTTTACCTTGTTTAAAAATTGATCTGTTATTTTTACTTTATCTCGCTCATTAAAAATTACTGCTTCGGTTCCTGTATCAGTCATTTCAAGGAGAAGGTCATTGATAACAGAAAGATAGTCATCATCTTTCTGGCCTGCCAATTCATCTAAAGCTCCCTGGAAAGCCTGGCCAATCAATTCCTGCTTGGCGGCAAGTAAATTTTTACGCACTTCCAGCTGGGCAACACCAATAATTCGGCTTTTTTGTTCGGTTGCAGATTTACGCGCCTGTTCAAGAATATGATCCTTTCTCCGCTTAGCTTTCTCATTGGCTTCGGATTCAATAGCATTGGCTTTTTCGGAAGCCTCGGCTTTTATAGATTCGGCCCTGGCTTGCGCATCATCCAGAACGCGCTTTATGATCCTGTCCGCTCCTTCTTTCAAGCATCTCACTCCTTTAAGCAGCCGGCACTATACATCTATACCGAATAGCATTAAGATTGTAGCCAGGAGGGCAAATACTGCGTAGGTTTCAACCATAACAGCATATACAATCCCTTTACCCATTTCTTCCGGCCTTTTTGCAATCAGGTTTATCGATGATGCCAGGACCCTACCCTGGTAAATACCCGAACTAAAGCCGGCAATAGCAATCGGCAGTGCTGCCATCAAAAAAGCATAGCCCTGCCAGACAGTCAGTTCAACCAGCTCTTCACCAACAATACCGATATCCTGCATGATTAAAAAACCAGCCAGCAATCCGTATATGCCCTGTGTTCCTGGAAGAGCCTGTAACAAAAGGGTTTGTCCGAACTTGTCCGGATCCTCTGAAATTAAGCCGCAGGCACTTTGACCGACGATCCCGATCCCAATCGCCGAGCCGCTCCCGGCCAAACCAACAGCCAGAGCCACCCCCAGCATCGCTATTGCAATTCCTTCCATTGTATAAAGCCTCCTTTTTTGTTTCCTCAATGATTAATATTATTCTTAATAAACAATAGCCAGTTATTAACCTTTTTCTGTTTCAACAATATCGACGTAATTATTTTTTATTCTGAAAGGCTTAAATGATCTACCTCCACCTTCGAAGAATTTATTAAAAAATTCCAGGTATTGCAGGCGGCTGGTATGCACATAAGAACTGAGCGTGCTAATGATCATGTTGAAGAAATGGCCAATTACCAGAATTATAACCAGAAATATATAGCCAATTATACTGCCAGCTGCCAGGTCGCCCACCGAATTAACAACCATACCGATAACAACGGAAGCCAGGCCGAGAGCAAACAAGCGGGAATAAGAGAGCACGTCACTTAAATATTGCGTTACATTATAAAGGCTTAAAAGGCCGCTAAAAAATTTTAATAATAAACTACGTTGAGATCGACCCTGGGTTAGAATCAGGCCGACAGCACCTGTCAGGGCTATCCACTGCCCGAAAGTAATGCCAGCTATCCACAAGATCAGGCCATTTAGAAAAATAAACCAAAAGCCCTGGTCATAAAAGGCGTCTAAAGGCTTACCACCCTTGATATTCCTATAAGCCTGAAGCCCCATACCGAAGTAAACCTGGAACAATCCAATGCCCAGGGCAGCAATTAACATGGTCATCGGCTCTTTTAAAGGATCGAACAACAATGCCGGCAACGCAATTAGATCGCCAAAATAACCACCTAATAAGATTCCAAAAGCAAAAGCGGAAATACCGCCAAGTATCAACAATTTTAATAACTGGCGGCCAGACTCGCCAAGCGTTAGTTTACGGTACAAATAAAAGGCAAGTAAGCCCAAAAGAATACCATACCCAGCATCAGAAAGGCAAATTCCGAAAAAGAGGAAGAAAAATGGGGCCATAAACGGCGTAGGATCGAGTTCATCTTTTTTAGGTGTGCTGTAAAGCTTTGTAACAACCTCGTACGGCTCAGCCATCCCTTTATTATGCAAAAGCACCGGTACCTGTTCATGAGGTTCGGGATCTCTTGTGGCCAGGATTGCCGTTTCAGTTTTGTCATTGATCATTGTTTCCAAATCGTTCAAAACAGGGACCGGAACCCAGCCTTCCATAAAGAAGCTGTTATCAGTACGGGCCAGATTATCCACAGCCTGATGTTTTTCGTACTCATTATCCACGTAATCGTAACAGGCCATTAACATGTGACGGTGAACAAGCAGTTTTTCTACACCACTGAGTACAATGCTTTTTTCATGCTGCAAGCTTTCCAGTTTTTTATTTAAGGAATCAATAAGTTCAGATGGAGTGCCTTTTACGTCGGGAAAACTTGCTCTCGTAACAGCTTTGTTTCGAAATAGCTCATCTATTTCCTGCTTGTTTTCTGTTAGAGCAGAGAAAAAGAAATAAACATTTTCTTCATCGGTAAATACCTTATCCAAAAAATACTCAGAAAAGCTATCAGTAAGGGCCTCCTGCAGAACAGAGTAGTTCTCAAATGGAACAATAAAAAGATCCATCATGGTCCAGCTTCCATCTTCAACTTCTTCCAGGGGCAGATCCAGAGACGCCCACGGTCGAAGATCTTCAATTAAATTTTGAGATTGGGTTACTTCGTTGCGGATACGCACCAGCTTTTCCTCTGCCTCGCGACAGGCTTGATGGACACTTTCAACCTGATCAAATGATGCCACATAATTACTAAACTGTTCATCCGTTAAATCAAGTCTACTTCCTGTAAACTGTTCAAGCATACTCTTTCGTATGGGGAAGTGGCGCTGAAAAAAATCGAGGCAAAAGCGAATATCACTACGGTGGCTATCAATCTGAAATAGTTCTTCAGAACTTTGTTCAGGTTCAAGCAGGGTTTGAAAATCTCTCCAGGCTTCGCCGGATTTAACATCTAGCATCTCTACTGTTCCCATCTGGTGCAGGAGATTAAATATTTTCTGCCTTTCCTGCCGATGCCCCAGGATATAGACTTTGTTCATATCAATGATTGGCATCAGTTTTCACAACCTTGTTTTTTATCAAAGTTACTGCTTTCGGCATTTGCTCAGCAGCTTTATCTTTTAATTGCTTTATTTCATCTTCCTGCTTTTTTACCAGCGGCTCCGATTCGGATCTTGCCTCTTCTTCCGCTTTTATTAATAGATTTCGCGCTTCTTCTTCTGCTTGCGCCACTGAGTTTTCGACGATTTCCTCGGCACTGGCCTGTGCACCTTTTACCATTTTCCGGGCTTCCTGTTTGGCTTCCCGGACAAGCTCCTGGGCCCTGTCTTCTGTCTCTTTAATCGACTTAACCAGTTCCACTGTCATTGCCCTCACCACCTGTCATTAAATTTCTGCCTGGTTTAAATATTTTAAGCTCTAATAGCAATACTCACTGCCGGTAGAATTAAAATATACTGCCAGTTAATAGTATCTGTATGCTATTAAAATCATATGCATCTAGTATTTTAATTAAAAATGACTATTTAAATATATATTATCAGCAATTTAGAGCATATTATACTATAAATCTAACCTCTATACCAGCTTCGGAAAATATTTTTTTGGCCAGGGAATCCGGATAATTATCAGCCAGTATCAGGGATGTGACACCGGCATTAACCAGCATTTTTGCACAAACAGCACACGGGTAATGGGTACAGTACAAAGCAGAGTCCCTTATAGCCACACCATGAACTGCAGCTTGAATTATGGCATTTTGTTCAGCATGCAGCCCACGGCATAGCTCATGCCGCTCGCCGGAGGGTATTTGCATTTCCTGACGCAAGCAGCCTACTTCACCACAATGGTTGAGGCCAACTGGCGCACCATTATAGCCAGTAGCCAAAATTCTTTTATTAAAGACTAGCAGCGACCCTACCTGTCGCCTCATGCATGTCGAGCGAGAAGCAACAACAACCGCTATCTCCATAAAGTAATGGTCCCAATCAGGCCTTTCTACCAATCGAACCTCCAAATATTCTCCGGCTGAAATAAAACTCCAACCGTTGTTTTATTTATTACATTTACTTTTATAACTTTACCGATATAAAGCATTTTTAGATAGGATAAACGTTACTCTGATTTAACATTTATTTCTTTTGCTTCCACTTCCGTAATTTTTTTGATTCGATTGGAGTGCCTCCCACCGGCAAATGAGGTGTTTAAGAATTGATCAACAATATTTAAAGCCAGCCCCGGACCAATCACCCTGGAGCCCATAGTTAAGACATTAGCTCCATTATGCTCCCTTGCGTATTTTGCAGAATAAGCTTGACAGCAAAGGGCAGCCCTGATTCCTTTAAATTTATTTGCCGCAATAGACATTCCTATCCCTGTTCCACAAATTAGAATTCCGTAACTGTATTCACCTGAACAGACTGCTTTAGAAACAGAAAAGGCAATGTCCGGGTAATCTGCCCGATCTTCTGAATAAACGCCAAAATCTTTGCAGATATAAGACAAGTTATCTAGATGCTTACGGACATGTTCTTTCAATATGTAGCCGGCATGATCACTGCCAAGCGCAATTTTCATCACCTATTCATCCTTCCTTTTTCCTGCTTCTCTTTGTCTTCCATTAACTTAGTGCTTAATTTCTTGATACAGGCTCTAATCTCCTCTAACACTTCCCGATATTTTTTTAAGTTATCCCCCAAAGGATCGCCAATATCGGGATCAAGATAATCGATTGCAGTATATTCTTTCAGGGTGAAGGTTTTACCTGCTAACCCAGGGAAAAGCTCAAGCAGCTGCTTTTGATGGTCCCTGGTCATAACCAGGATTAGATCTGCATCATCAACTATCTCCTTATTTATAGATGTGGCTGAATGGTGATCCAGATCTTCGATTCCTTCCTCTCTCAATAAATTGCGGGAATGGATCGATGCTTTTTCACCCTCCACTGCAGATAATCCTGCAGACGAAGCGGTTACCTGAAAAGACAGCTCATTATGGACGGGATCATGGTTGAACAAAGCTTCGGCCATCGGGCTGCGACAGGTATTTCCGGTACAAAGGAACAGTATTTTCAACACTACAATCCCTCCTTCCATTTATTTTTTTGATTAAGCCTATCCTACATGTAAAATCCTGGTTGCCGCTTTTTTTAAGCGGTTCATTACCGCCAGGCCAAGCCCCGCAGGGCTGATTTCCTCTGCCAGGATTATATCTATGCCCTGCTGGTCCATACGGCGCATGGAATCATATAAAGTGGATGCCAGCTGCTCCGGACTGGCATTACATTTTAAGCTACCTTGCAGTGAAGTGTTGAGATAGCCTACCTTAAAACCCAGCTTCAGGTAATAGGCCGCCAGGATTTTGATTACAGTAAATCTCATTGAGGCTAAGCCGGTAATTAGGATTAACCTGGCTTCAGGAGAATAATGACGATATTTCATGCCCGGGGAAAGAGGTGTTCCATTTTGTTTTTCTAATTCGGCTATGAGGATATTCTCACCTAATATTTTTTCCAATTGTTCTTTAGATACACCGCCGGGCCGTAAAATTACTGGCTGTTCCCTTGTAAGATCAAGAACAGTAGATTCAACACCAACCTTACAGGGAGTGCTTTTAATCACTGCCTCAATCCGGCCGGTTAAATCTTCTAAAACATGCCGGTAATTAGTCGGGCTGGGGCGCCCGGAAAGATTAGCGCTGGGAGCTGCAATAGGAACCCCGGATAAATGAATTAATTCCAGGGCAGATTGGTGATCTGGCATCCGCACAGCAACTGATGGAAGGCCGGCGGAGACAAGGGCTGGTATTTTCTCATTACGAGTAAGGACTATACTTAAAGGCCCCGGCCAGAAGCAGCTTGCCAGATCAAACGCCTTGTCCGGTATATTACGGGCAACTGATTTAAGTTGATCGCAATCTGAAAGGTGGACAATAAGCGGATTATCTGGTGGCCGGCCTTTAGCTCTATAGATCCGGGCTACAGCGGCCGCATTGTTGGCTGCCGCCCCTAACCCATAGACTGTCTCCGTTGGAAATGCTACCAGCCCACCACTTTTAATTATTTGTGCAGCTTTTTCTAAGGAACGGTGATCTTCTTTTAGCAGTAAAGTCCCTTTAACTGAAAAGGGCATTAATCTTCTCCTATTTTCAGATCGTTTAATATTCTTCAAGAATCAGTTCAGCTATATTTTTGGCATGATCAGCGACTCTTTCCAGGTTGCTTAGCAAATCGAGGAAGATAACGCCCGCAGAGGGATGGCATATTTTCGTATTAATACGTTCGATATGTTTATTGCGCAATATTTTCTCCTGAGCATCGATTTCGTCGTCTTCTGCAGATACTTCTTTAGCCAATTCTTTATCATCATGCTCAAAGGCAGCAACCGCTTTTTTTAACATATTGGCAACCTGGGCACTGAAAGATCTAACCTCTTCCTCAGCAATATTAGTAAAGGGCAGTCTATCTTCAGTTTTCATTTCGCCAAGCTGCATAATATTTTCGGAATGATCACCGATTCGTTCCAGGTCATTGGCTGCAGACATAATGTTGCCAATCATTTTAGTTTGCTGTTGAGACATTGAGTGCTGGGATAATTCGGAAAGATAAACATTAATTTCTTTTTCCAGGCCATCGATCAATTCCTCCATCTGATCGATATGTTTAATTTTTTTCAGATCTTTTGTTAGAAAAACTTTTATTGATTCATCCAACATTTCCTGGGCAATACTGGCCATGCGCAGCAACTCCTGTTTGGCACCGCCAATCGCGACTGCTGGAGTCTTCATAATGCGGGCATCCAAGTACTTGGGACCAAAATCAAGCTTTTTATCCTCACCTGGAATAATGTAGCAGATAAGGCGTTTAAAGTACTTTAATAATATTAAAAAAACCAGGGTGTTAAAAACATTGAAAGCAGTATGGGTATTGGCTACCTGCCTGGGCACAGTTTCTGCTGTTTCTACAATAACACTGGTAAAAGGGTCGAGGAATATCAAGACCAGGATCACGCCAACAATATTAAAGACAACATGAGCGGCAGCCGCTCGCCTGGCTGCAACATTAGCACCTATTCCGGCTAAAACAGCTGTAATACTGGTGCCAATATTGGTTCCCAGTATTAGAGGAACAGCTGCATCGAAGGGTATTAAATCCTGGACCGTTAAAGCGATAATCACACCTGTAGCTGCGCTGCTGCTCTGAATTAATGCTGTAAACACGGCGCCGGCAAGAATTCCTAGAATTGGATAGATGCTGAACTGACGCAACATTTGATGAAAGGAATCCAAATCACGCAAAGGACTCATTCCCTCTGACATCGTAATCATGCCCAAGAACAACAAGCCGAGACCAAGCACAGTTTGTCCCAGGTAGCGCTGAAAACGTCGCCTGCCAAAAAAGTTAAGCAATGAACCTATTCCGATAGCAGGCAATGCAATAACCCATATTTCAAAGGAAACCAGCTGGGCGGTAACTGTAGTCCCCACGTTCGCCCCAATTATTACACTGATTGCCTGGGATAGGTTCATCAACCCCGCATTGGCAAAGCCTACAACCATAACACTGGCTGTGCTGCTGCTTTGCACCAGGATTGTTACCAGGATGCCGGTTAAAACTCCAATTACCGGTTTATTGGTTAAGACTTCAAGAATGCGACGAAAACGATCACCTGCCGCTTTCTGCATCCCTGATGCCATAATTTGAATGCCAAACAAAAACAAACCCAAGCCGCCAAGTGAAGTAAAGGCGATTTCCCAGAACAATAGCTAACCTCCCTGAGGAGCCGTATATTATTGCTGATCAACTATTATTTAAATTATAAAGCAGAAAATAACCCTTTACAATAAACAATAACACTTAAACTGGTATTTCGTAAAGTAAAATAATGCGTCAAGCAATTGGCGTTAACAGCGGAATTATTAAATATATTACAATAACTCCATTTAAATCTGATGCTACCGGTAATAATAGCAAAAGAGAGGAGCCTGTCAAGTATGATATAATCAAAAAACGGGGGTGTTGGACAATTGTCTGAATTAATTCGTTTTGGCATATCAATGGACAAAGACTTGTTGGGCAGGCTGGACAAGGAAATTGTAAAAAGAGGCTACCCCAATCGATCGGAGGCAATCCGTGATTTAGTCAGATCACAACTGGTTGAACTGGAATGGTCCCAGGAAGATGAAGAGGTTGCCGGCACAGTAACAATTATTTATGATCATCACGTTCGAGGTTTAAGCGATATGCTTTTAGAGCTGCAGCATGAACACCATGAAATGATCATTTCAGTTATGCACGTCCATCTAGAACATGATAATTGCCTCGAAATAATGGTTATTAAAGGAAAGGCCAGTGAAGCTAGAGAGCTGGCCGGGAGATTAATCGGGGTTAAAGGAGTTAAACATGGTAAATTAACAATTTCATCAACCGGTAAAAGGTTGAATTAAATTATACCCCTATTTCCAGCTACCATAAATATAACTAGAGCGAGGCTTCTTCAGGCACTTACTCTTGCTGGCTGACATGCTATGCTTATTAGATTAAACCTTCTATTACCCGCGGCCAGCCGTTAAGGTCAATACGCCATTTAAGCGATTTAAAAAGGCCTGTATTAAAGCATAACGTTTCAATTTCTTCTTTTTGTGTGGATCCCACCTCCATTAGAAGTACAGCAGGGCCTTCCACAAATTCCCCAATACGGGATAAAATAGCCCGATAACCATCTAAACCGTCATAACCTCCGTCCAACGCACCCGCTGGCTCATAATCTTTAACTCCCCTGGGTAGCGTTTCAAGCTCTTTTTCCCCCAGATAAGGTGGATTTGAAACTATCAAGTGTAAACGTGGTTTAAGCTCAGTGCAGTCAAAAGCATCAAAATAGTCACCCTGTAGAAAGTGAATGCGATTGGCTACAGCATGTTCTATAGCATTTAGCCTGGCTACTTTTAAAGAGGCTCCTGAGATATCGCTCGCCCATAGAAGCGAATCAGGAAGCAGCAAGGCCAGAGTAACAGCAAGGGCCCCGCTGCCTGTGCCCAGGTCAGCACATTCAATTGGCTGATCATGTCTGGTTTTGAGCCATGCATGCCATTCCAAAGCGCAGTCAACAATTAGCTCGGTTTCCGGCCTGGGAATTAAAACATCCCGGTTTATGATAAAACGCTTGCCATAAAAATATTTTTCACCAGCGATATAGGCAAACGGTTCCTGACGACATCTGCGTTCAACTGCGTCTTGAAAAAAGGATCCTAATTCCGGAGTCAAAATTTCATCCTGAGAGAGAAACAGTTTCAGCCGATCGGTTTTCATAATTAAAGCCAACAGATATTCCGCCTCTTTTCGAGGTTGGTCTATGCAGGCTTTTTGCAAGCAAAAAGAAGCTCTCTGTAGAGCTTCTTTAATCGTCCGGTCTTTCAATAGTTTGTCATCCTCCATTAACTTTAAGCTGTTCAGACCGATCATTAGCAATCAGTTCACTAATTATTTCATCAAGATCTCCATTAAGAACCAATTCTAATTTATGTAAAGTTAAACCGATCCGGTGATCGGTAACCCTGTTTTGCGGGAAGTTATATGTGCGTATCCTTTCGCTGCGATCGCCGCTTCCAACCATTGTTTTCCTCGTTTCAGCCAGTTCAGCTGTCTGTTCAGATATATATTTATCCAAAAGGCGGCTTCGCAATATTCGTAAAGCTTTTTCCTTGTTTTGAAGCTGTGATTTTTCATCTTGACAGCTAACCACCAGGCCAGTAGGAATATGAGTGATGCGAATAGCGGACTGAGTTGTATTGACACTTTGCCCACCCGGCCCGGTTGCACAAAAAGTATCAATCCGTAAATCCTGCTGGCTTATTTCAACTTCTACTTCTTCTACTTCGGGTAGAACGGCCACTGTGGCAGCAGAAGTATGGATACGTCCTCCTGACTCAGTGGAGGGGATTCGCTGAACGCGGTGCACACCACTTTCAAATTTTAACCGGCTGTAGGCACCTTTACCCTCAATCCCCAAAATAACTTCTTTATAGCCCCCGATATCAGTAGGATGTGCTTCTACAATTTCTGCTTTCAAATTATTTTGTTCGGCATAACGTGAATACATTTTTAATAGATCTGCAGCAAAAAGAGCTGCCTCTTCTCCGCCGGTCCCTGCTCTTATCTCAATAAAAACATTTTTTTCATCATAAGGATCTTTAGGAAGCAATTCTTCTTTGAGATCAGCTTCAAGCTTTTCCTTTTCCTGTTTCAAGGTTTCAACTTCATCTTTAAAGTATTCTTCCATATCTTCATCTTCGTTGCCGGAAATTAATTCTTCCGCTTCTTTGATTTCCAAATCAACTTTTTTCAAATGGCGGAACAGCTCCACAACCGGAACGATAGAGGCCATTTCCTTGGATAGATTCATCCACTCTTCACGACGCTCTATAACCTCGTGATCACTGAGCAGCTGTTCCAGTTCATCATATCTTTTTTCAATCATCTCCAGTTTATCTTGCATCAGCAGTCACCTCTGCCTCGCTATCACAGACAGACTGTTTTTGACCATCTTCATGCTCAAGAACAGCTTTTAGCGCAGATAAAGCCACTTCAAGCTGACTTTTATCAGGCTCTAAAGTCGTCAACCGCTGCAACCATAAACCAGGTGCTACCATGAGCTTTACCAGCGGTGATGAACTCCTTGCTGAATAACGGATCGCTTCATAGGAAAGGCCTGCTACGACTGGTAGCAATAATAACCTTAAAGCAATCCTTTGAGCCAAATCAGGCCAACCAAAAAAAGAAAATAAGATGATACTGATAACCATCACCGTAAGGATAAAGCTGGTTCCACAACGAGGATGACGGGTAGAAAAAGCATCTATATAATTTAAATCAAAGGTCTGATCATTTTCATAGCCATATATTACTTTATGCTCCGCCCCATGATACTGGAAAAACCGTTTGATATCGCCCCACCGGGAAATAATTACTATGTAAGAAATAAAAATAATCAGCCGGACCATCCCTTCGGTTAAATTAAGCCAGATTGGTGGCCATGCTGGTAAGAAGCGGACAAGATAGGTAGGAAGGATAAAAAACAGACCAATTCCAAGCCCCAGGCCAAGAACAACTGTTAAAAAGCTGTGCCAGGCGGTAATTTCCTCTTCCTCTTCAGCCAGGGCTTCAGCTGCAGAAATATTTAAGGCTCGCACCCCCAGTATAAGAGCTTCAAAAAAAGCCACTGCTCCCCTAATTATCGGCCATCCTAAAGGCGGGTATTTTTTTGCCAGGGGCTTAATAGTTTCACAATGAATGCTAATACTATCATCTTCTCGCCGGCAAGCAATAGCCATATGATCTTGATAGCGCATCATAACTCCTTCTAAAACTGCCTGTCCCCCAACCTTGTGTTTGTTATTCATATTAGATCCCTTCTTTACTTAAAGAAAAAAGCAGAGCGCACAGGCTCTGCTCGGCGCTTTACCTTCCGTATTTGCGTTTAAAGCGTTCTACACGGCCCCCGGTATCAACAAATTTTTGCTTACCGGTAAAAAACGGGTGGCATTTGGAACAGATCTCTACTTTTAAAGATTCCTTGGTGGAACCGACTTCAAAAGTTTCTCCACAAGCACAGCTCACCCGGGCTTTATGAAATTCATGATGAATGTTTGGCTTCATTTCTTTTCCTCCTTAATACTTTCTTCGACTACAAATCATAGCATATTGCCTTTTATTCTGCAACTAGCAATTAGAGAGTTCGCTGCGTCACCATGAGAAGGTTCTTTCTAGTCCCGCTCCACTCGTGTATATTTTTTAACCACCCAGAGTGGTAATAACAAAGCCTCGATTAGATTCGGAGCAACAGAAGTGCGGGCGGTTCGGCGCGCGCCTACATAAAGTACGATAAACAACCGTCAGGCAGGTAGCCGTTCAAGGGTCAATCAGATCCGGCACAAAGCTATTGCCGATCTTCCAAGCATGCTTGTTTGCAGCTTGGATCCATTTTTGAGACAATACCGGTTAAAATACGGCCACCTGAAATCCATAAATGATAATTAAGCCCAGAACTCCAACCATAAAGGTATAAAGAAGCGAAGGCACAATATTGCGCCTGATTACAAACCCTTCTCTACCGACAATTCCACAAACAGCACAGGCGGCCACTACGTTATGCACAGCGATCATGTTTCCGGTTGCGCCGCCAACCGCCTGCATGGCAGAAGTTATTGTTATGGGTATTTCTAAGCCACCGGCAACACTAAACTGGAATCCGCCAAACAAGATATTTGACACTGTGTTCGAACCTGATACAAAAGCCCCAAGCGCCCCTACGAAAGGCGAAACCAGAGGCCAGGCCTGGCCAACTCGGGAAGCAGCAGCCTGGGACATAACCATAAGCATGCTGGGATAATCTGCGGCATTTATATCTGTCTGCACCAGCACCCGGACCAGGGCCAGGGCAAAAAACAGGGCAATGGCAGCCGGAATTAATTGCTTTATCGTTCTCTGCCAGGCATCTTTGACCTTCTCCCCGGGAATTTGATGAAGCAAAATTGTAACCAGGGCAATCAAAATAAAAGGTATTGTACCTGGCAGCCATAACGGGGTTATATTCCAGGCTACTCCTTCCTGACCTAAAATTTCCGGCCATTCGAATGTAACAGCGGTTAATATCTTATCCAGGCCAAATAGCCCCAAACGGGTGATGACCAGGATTATGGCAACCAGGACGTAAGGCATCCAGGCCACAGGCATGGACATGGAAGATGCGGAAGATTTTTCTGCCCTATCCGTCTTCAGCGGTTCCCCCCAATCTTCTTCCCATTCTTCTTCCCGGGGGAAGTCCCAGGTTTCTTTGGGCACCAGGAAACCGGCCCGCGCTGCGGTTGTCACAATAAACAAACCGATCAATGCGCCAACAACAGAGGGAAGCTCCGGGCCGACAAAGTAGGCCATTATGAAGTAAGGAACGGTAAAGGACAACCCGGCAAAGATTGCAAAAGGTGTTGCTTTTAACCCTTCCTTGAAGGATTTATTTTTACCATAAAACCGGGTCAGCATTGCCACTACTAATAAGGGAAGAAATGTTCCGACCAGGCCGTGGAAAACTGCCGACCAAATGCCGACTTCAACCAGGAATTCTCGCATGACCATGCCTTCCGGTAGCATGCCCGAAACAGCGGCTTCTGTACCTACAATAATCGGCGCACCCACTGCGCCAAAGGTCACCGAGGTTGAATTAAAAATAAGGGCTGACATCACTGCTGCCAGGGGCGGGAAACCAAGTCCCATCAAAAGAGGAGCAGCCAGGGCGGCAGGAGTGCCAAACCCGGCAGCCCCTTCAATAAACGATACAAACATCCAGCCGATAATCAAGACCTGGATGCGGCGATCAGGGGAAATCCCATCGAATCCCCTGTTAATTACATCTATTGCTCCGCTGTTTCTCATGGTGTTAAGCAGTAAAATCGCGCCGAAAACTATGATCAGGATGTCAAAAGCGGAAAGCACTCCTTCCAGGGTGGCCGCGACAACTCGAACAAATTCGACCTGCCAGACAGCTAATCCTAGAATTACAGCCAGGCCCCAGGCCAGGGGCATCGTTTTTTTTGCCGGCCACATAAAACCAGCCATCAATACAATCACAAGCAGGATTGGTAGGGCAGCAGTTAATGCCAGTAGTTCATCAGGCAATGGCAGGATCTCCTTTGCTATTTTTAGTTTCTTAGCAATCTAGCTCAGGTAATGGATCATTTTGCATAAAGACATTTTTAAAATTACTCAATATCGAATATTTTACCGGGGTTGAGGATATTGTTGGGATCTAAGGCTTTTTTTATACTTTTCATCGATTCAATTTCAGTTTCTCCCAACACCAGAGGCAAATATTGTTTACGCTTATTACCGATCCCGTGTTCACCGCTGATTGTCCCCCCCAGCGTGTATATTTCCGAATAAAGATCGGTAAGCACTTTTGGAAGGAGATCCTGCCACTGTGCTTCCGTATGGGAAGGGTTTTTAACCACGGTGGCATGGAGGTTCCCGTCACCGGCATGTCCGTAACAGGGGATAAAAAGATCGTATTTTTGGGATAATTTTTCAAGAATCGGAAGAACCTGGGGGATTTTGCTCATGGGGACAACAATATCTTCCAGGGTCTGCCGCGGGCTGATCGCTTTAAAAGCTTCTGCGGCATTCCTGCGGACAGCCCAAATTTTTTCCTGGTCGGCTGGAGTTTGGGCCACATATGCATCCAAAGCCCCTTTTTCCGTGCAGAGGTCGCCAATATCCAAGCAGTCATTGAGGATTTGTTCTTCATCGTTACCATCCACTTCAATAATCAATACAGCACCAGCATTCTTGTACTGCTCCAGGCTTTGCCCTAAATGATTACAGCTGGTTTCCAGGGTAAGGCGATCCATGAATTCAATCCCGGTGGGGATAATCCCGACATCGGTCATTATTTTGGGAACCATGTCGATGGCTGTTTGTAAATCTTCAAAAAGAACCATCATATCTATTTTTGCCTTAGGCAGGGGAATCAATTTAACAATGATCTTGGTGAAAATACCGAGGGTTCCTTCAGAACCGACCATAAGCTGGACCATATTATAACCGGTGACATCTTTAACCCGCTTACCGCCAAAAAACGCCACTTCCCCTGAAGGCATTACTACTTCAAGTCCAATAATATAACGGCTGGTTGCCCCATACTTAATTGCCTTGCCACCGCCGGCATTTTCAGCAACATTGCCACCCAGGTAGCAGGTCAGAAGGCTCATAGGATAACCGGCAAAAAAAAGCCCTTCTTTTTGCACGGCAGAGCTAAAATCATTAGTAATAATTCCCGGTTCAGTGACTGCCATCATATTGACCCTGTCAATTTCCAGGATCCGGTTCATTCTTTCTAAAGACACCAGGATTCCGCCCATGGCGGGAACTCCTCCCCCGGATAAACCGCTCCTTGCTCCCTGGGGGGTTACAGGGATTAGCTCTCTGTTAGCCAATTTCATGATTGCCGATATTTCTTTTGTACTGTTGGGTTTGACCACTACCTCAGGCATGCTGTGATACTTTATTTCTGCGACTTCATCATGAGAATATTGTTTTAACTTTTCTTCATCATTAAACAAGACATGCCTTTCACCTACAATGTTTTTTAAGGCATCCACTATGTCCGGGGTTACTCGTTGGTAATGATGCATACATAATCACCCAAAAATAATAAGAATTTACTTTTAATAATAAACAAACCTTAAAAAGATGTTTTTTTAAAATGCTGGCAAGCCGCCAACAGTCTAAAGATAATGCTACGCAGATAAAGCTTTGTCATGAAATGGCAATTACCGTTAGATTATAAATTGTTTGGAATTTATTGTATCTACATGTTAACCTTTAATAACCGCATTTATCCTTATAACCCAGTTTACATGGTATGCATGTTGCTCAGAAACTCTTCGTTGGAATCAGTTTTCCTGAGGCGATCCATTAGTTTTTCTAAAAACTCAATACTGGTACTGCTACCCATGGCCCTGCGTAAAGCCCACATTAGCTCAATTTTATGCTCATTAAGCAGCAGCTCTTCTCGACGGGTTCCAGATCGGGAGATGTCGATAGCGGGAAAGATCCGGCGATCAGCTATGCGGCGATCAAGGTGGAGCTCCATGTTACCGGTTCCTTTAAATTCTTCATAAACCACATCATCCATCCTGCTTCCTGTATCCACAATCGCTGTGGCTAAAACGGTCAGGCTCCCTCCCTTATCTATATTTCTGGCAGCGCCAAAAAAGCGCTTGGGTTTGTAAAAAGCACTGGGATCAATACCCCCTGAAAGGGTCCTGCCACTGGGGGGGATAACCAGGTTATACGCACGAGTAAGCCTGGTAATACTGTCAATCAAAACTGCTACATTCCGGCCTTGTTCAACCAGGCGCTGAGAACGCTCAAGAACCAGTTCAGCCAGGCGGATATGGTTCTCCGGCTTTTGATCAAAAGTAGAACTCACTACATCGGCATTTACACTGCGCTCCATATCAGTGACCTCTTCTGGGCGCTCATCAATCAGAAGAATAATTAATTTAATATCTGGATGGTTATACGAAATACTATTGGCAAGCTGCTTTAAAAGCATTGTTTTACCGGCCTTAGGTGGAGAAACAATTAAACCTCTCTGGCCCTTGCCTATAGGAATAAGTAAATCAATAATCCGGGTAGACAAAATGTTGGGCTTAGTTTCCATTTTTATAACTTCATCAGGGTGGATAGGAACAAGAGAAGAAAAGGGAGGGCGGCGGGAAAGCTGCTCCGGGTCTTCATTATTTATTTCTTCCACCTGAAGTAAGGCATAGTAGCGTTCATTATCTTTAGGCGGCCTGATCCGCCCGGATATAATATCTCCTGTTCTCATCGTGAAGCGACGGATCTGAGAAGCTGAAATATAAATATCATCCTCTGAAAAATGGTATTGTTTGCGCCTTAAAAAACCGAACCCATCCGGCATGATTTCCAGCATGCCCGAAGCTGTAGTCTCTTCGCCGTTTTCAGAGAACAATTTAGTAAGGGCATCAATAAGTTGCTGTTTGCGCATAGTTGATTGCCCTTTAATCTCATGTTCTTTGGCCAAACGATGAAGCTCATTTATATTCATCGTTTGTAGTTTTTTTGTATCCAAAACAAGACACCACCTTTAATTAATAACCTTTAAACTGTAGTTAAATCATTGCTTAAAAAACCATATTCAGATCATCATATAAAAACTCTTTAGGATAATTTAATTATGAATATATAAACAGAATTAACTATAAAAGCTTTAATAATGCAAAGCTGCTTCAGAACAGTTCCTGCTGATTTAAACAGTAATCTTGCAAAGTCATACCTAAATCTTTTAAAGAAATTCATTTTATCAAAAATATGAATTGTTTTAATTCTGCAAGGAAAGAGCAGCGGGTAGTGAAAATGATTTTACCAAGCTGTTCCAATACCTGTTTACATTCCAAATGGTTATACTAGTGCATACCCACATTAAAAACACTTTATAATTTCGGGCAAAAATTCATTAATTCCTTTATAAGGGGGCATATTCTTAGATTTTAACTCACTCTATCAGGCAAGACTTCCAGGTTTTTAGAAGTGATTATAACACTATA
>PWYU01000004.1 GCA_003567725.1 Syntrophomonadaceae bacterium
TCCACAGCTTTTCTGGCCCAGCTGGAATCTTTAAAGATAGCTCTTCCTACTCCAATTAGATCTGCTTTGTCCTGGGAGAGCAGATTTTCTGCCGCCTGGGCTTCGGTCACTCCCCCGGTTAAGATCACCGGTACCGAAACTGCTTCTTTGATAGCTTCTGTAAGCGGGGCAAAAAAGCCCTGGCCGGTAAGGCCGGGAATAACATAGCCTGATAAGCCTCCTGATATATCAAGAATGTCAACGCCCGCTTTCTCAAATTCATGAGCGGCAATTATACTATCTTCAATGGTAGCACCACCGTCCATGTAATCGGCAGCACCTAACCGTAATAATAGAGGGTAGTCTTCGCCTACTGCTTCCCGGATTGCTTGGATTATAGCCAAATGTATATTGATCCGGTTTGTAAGACTTCCCCCAAAATGGTCGTTTCGTTTGTTGGTCAAAGGTGAATAGAATTGATTAAGCAAAAAGCCGTGAGCAGCATGGAGTTCTACCCCGTCAAATCCGGCTTTTTTTACCCGTAGGGCTGCCTGGCCAAAGGCTTCAATTATATTTTCAATTTCTTCAGTATTGAGCTCTCGGGGGATAGTTTTTCGTTTAGGGTGCATTATAGCTGAAGGGGCAAGCGGTATTGTTCCGGTTACTTCTTCGGTAGTGTTGCTCCCGGCATGGTTGATTTGCATTACTGCCCTGGAGCCATTGGATTGGATGGTGTCAGCCAGTTTTTTTAATCCTTCGCCAGTTGCTTCATAATCGACAGAAAGCTGGCGAGGGCTGACTTTCCCTTCCGGTCTGACATAGCTGTGTTCAACTATAACCAGACCGATATAACTGCCTCTGGTTTTTTCATTATAATAATCTAATAGCTCCTCACTCACCATGCCATCACTACTGGCTTTTTCCGTAGCCATCGGAGGCATTACCAGGCGGTTTGATAGCTGTAAAGGGCCTTTGGTTAGGGGTTCCAGCAAATATACCATCGCTGTTAACAACTCCTTTACAAATAGTCTAACTTAATATTGATCATGGCTGAAGTAAGTTCTTTTTAGTTGTCCAAATCTATTGTAACAGTATTCTTATGTATTTTAAACTTAATTAGTAGATCATAAAAACAAAAGGCACTATTGATTTAATCGCTAATAACCGACATAAATGCAGGATGGAGACACGAAAAGGATCCTTGTTATATTTCAGGGCCAGGGTGGTCATAATTGTAAAACCGCCCGGAGCTGCAGCTAAAAAGCTGGTTGTAAAATCCCAGCCGACCAGCCTGTGGATAAGGTAAGCGACCAGAAAAGAGCTTAAAAAAACCAGGGTAGTAGATATTAAAATAGGCACTATGATGCCGTCGGTTAAAAACGTATCTATTGTTTCTGGGGTAAGGTTATCTGCTACCATCAAGCCTACCCCGACCAGCATAAATCCGAAAATCTTTGGAGCAGGGGTGATTATAGGCGCTTTTAGCAAAGAAGCGCTGGCCACAAAAAACATGGAGCCAACCATCCCTCCTGCTGGAACACCAAGATTAATAAATAATAAGCCACCTGCTGCAGCGATAGCTAAAGAAAAAAGGTTCAACCGGATGGAATTAAAAATACTTTTGCTATCAAGCTCTCTAATCATATTCAGCGCGTTTTGTAGAGTAAGCTTATTATTTATGGCATTGCCCGCTTCTTTTTTGGAAGAAGTGGCATCTGGATTCAGGGTATCGTTATCAGGCCCGTCATTTTTTGCGGCGATTTTAACAAGAAATGGAAATATAAAAATAGTAGCCAGCATTCGGATTAACTTTATGGTAATCATGGTTGGGATGTCGGCATTAGAGTCAAGCCCGATGACTGTCATTTCAGGCAATCCCCCGACGCTTGAGGAAAGAATCGCTGTAACCGGGTCCAGGTAAGTGATGTGGGATATAAAATAGCCCATCCCAAATACCAGGGTTAAAGCCCAAAAAACGATTAGCAATGCCGGCAGAAACATTGTTTTAAGCTGGTTGACTGTATCTCGAGTTACTTTAGAACCGACAAATAAGCCTAAAAAAATCTGAATAGCGAGTGAGAAAAAATCTGGCGCAGGCGGCAGAGGGAAGCCGGAGATCCTAAGGGTGCCTACTACGAGAATAGTTCCTAGTAATGCAGCGACCGGCACTTTTATTAGAGTTAAAAGAGCCCAGCCTATGGATCCCAATAAAAATAATAATAGAAGGTCTGTAATGATATCAATCAATGCTTCATCTCCCGGGTAGTAATAGTTTTTTACCTGGCGTGAATGGTCTGTTGTTAATCATAACGCTAAAAACTGTTTATTTCAATTTATAAAAAGACAGAAATAGACTTTAATACATTGTCATTATGCAAATTTATTGATAAAACCATAATAAAACATTTCCTGAAGCTTTTTCTTCTCACACCTGTGACACTCCTTTGCTCTTTCTGGTAGGATATTTAACGCTTTTAGGGATTTCTTTTCTATGATTGCAGATAATAAATTTCAAGCAATTAAAGAAAGGTCTTTTTAATAATAGTAACAATTACCGGTTGACAGGCGGGGTTTATTTGGTTAAATTAATTATACTAAACCTACAAGAGTAGTATAGCTTGTTTGTTAATATGATTGAGGGGGAATATACAGTGTTTAAAAAGGTTTTATTAATTGTGGTTATGGTTTTTTTAATGGGTGTTTTCGTCGGTTGTGAGTCTGACCCAGCTGAAGAGGTAATTGATGAACCTGATGCTGAAGAACCAGTTGAAGATACGGTAGAAGAACCGGTAGCAGAAATGGGAGATATAATGGGACGCATCGATCAACCTTTGAGCATGGATGGCTCCAGTGATGGTTATCCAAATGCACCAATTGAGAGCGCCGGTGCGAGTATATACCTGGCTTATGACGATGATTTTATTTATGTTCTTTTGGAAGCAGAAGTTGAAGGTTGGCTTTCGGTGGGGATTAATGAAAGCGGTGGAGGGATGAATGGTGCCAATATGGTCCTGGGCTATCTCACAGAGGAAGGAGAGCCTGCCTTTAGAGATGACGCAGGTGTAGGTCGTAACCATTCCGAAGCCGGTGTAACGGTTTTAGAACAGCCATATTTTGACCGTTCTGATGGGACAACTGTTCTTGAATTTGCCTATCCAATTGCTTTTCCGGCTGACGAAGGATACAATGTGGAGGAAATATTGCCCGGAGAAACCTATTCACTGATCGTAGGGTTAAATTCGAGCTCTGATGATATTAATAACATTCATTCAACAAGGGGCATGGTAGATTTCCAAGTTCAGCCCTAAACTAATTATAGAAAAACCCACTGATTTATAGCATTATAGTGAAAGATTAAGAGTTAAGCGGCGCCACGGGGACGCTTTGAGCGTCCCGAAGCGCAGACGATGGAACTGTCCCCGTGGCTTATTTGCCCTGCATAATAATTGCAGAATGGTTAAATGCCCTGAGGCGTCGCCAGGCTGCGAGTTATTGACACTGAGTAGTTCTTGTTATAAAATGCACAATGTAAAGAATTTAATAAGTAAGACCTTCGATCCATTTATTCTAAGGTAAATTATTTTGCTATGAAGGATGGACGATAGGGTTCGGCTGGAAACGACCGTGCCTCCCGTTGTGGAAAGAAGGATCATTGTAAGCAAAAGAGTGATCGCATTTTCCAACGGGGAAATGCGTTTTTTATTGCGCAGTTGACGGACATGAGAATGAAGGTATAAATAATTTAAAAAAAGGTATTAGTCGCAAATAATACAATTAAAAAGAGAGTGGAAATGTTAATGTTTACTCTGAATGGCATCCGGTTTAAGCTTCTATTTGGATTGGTTTTTTGGGCAGTATTTTTCTTTGTTGGTGGCTGTGCTGAAGAAGCAGCGCCGGTCGAAGAGCCTGCTGCCGAAGAAGAAGTTGTAGAAGAAACGCCAGAACAAGAGCTTATAGATGATTTTATTGTCCTTGCTACGACCACCAGTACTTACGATTCCGGGTTACTCGATTTTCTTAACCCCATATTTACAGAACAAACCGGTCTTGAAGTGCAGGTAGTATCACAGGGAACCGGGGCTGCATTAGAAACCGGTTCCCGTGGTGATGCCGATGTGCTGCTTGTTCACGATCGCGTCTCCGAGCTGGAGCTGGTTGAGGAAGGCGATTTTGTCGACCGTTATGATGTAATGTATAATGACTTTATTATTGTTGGACCGGAAGATGATCCGGCCGGGATAATGAATGTTGACAGAGTAACTGATGCATACAACCTGATTGCCAGTGGTGAATATAGCTTTGTATCACGCGGAGATGATTCCGGAACTTACAGGATGGAGCTGCGCCTTTGGGAAGATGCCGGGTTAGACCCTGAAGGGCAGGATTGGTACCAGTCTATCGGTCAGGGTATGGGCGGTGCCCTGACTATGACCAGTGAACAGCTCATTTATACTATGACCGATCGCGGCACTTATGTTGCCATGAGAGAAAACCTTGACCTGGTTATCCTTCTTGAAAGAGATCCTGTCCTGTTCAATCAATACGGTGTAATGGCAGTTAATCCTGACAAACATCCACATGTTAAATATGATTATGCCTTAATGTATATTGAGTTTTTAATGTCCAATGAAGGTCAGGAACTGATTAACTCCTACCAGGTAAATAATGAAACACTGTTTTTCCCGGGCTACGGCCTTGAGTAAAGTTTAATTGTTATTAATGGCCGGATTTGGGAAGAAGATGTACTCCCAAACCTGCAGTCCTAGTTGAGAAATTAACCATGTAAGCGGGGCGCAATTAGAGCAGGCTATTCTGTTCTTTTTAATAAAAAGATCCAATCCCCCCCGGGTGTTTGCGTCCCCTTTAATAATACTGGAGGTAATATTTTGTCTAGACTGCTTGAAGGAATTACCGAAGCTTTTCGCCTGATATTTTCATTTGATCCGGAGCTGCTGCAAATTGTTTTTCTTTCACTGCGGGTATCACTAACTGCAATAATCATAGCTATTTTGCTGGCAGTACCGCTGGGAGCCCTGCTTGGCTTAAAACCCGAGAAAAGGACTCGCTTTATTAACAAAATCATTTTTACTCTTATGGGAATGCCTCCGGTTGTAGCCGGATTAATAATCTACCTTCTTCTCTCAAGGCAAGGGCCTTTAGGTGTCCTGGCATTACTTTATTCACCTGCGGCTATGATTATCGCCCAGGTGTTCCTGGCTGCCCCGATTGTTGCAGGCTTGACCATGGTCGGTATCAGGGCCAAAGGTACAGAAATAGAAGAAACAGCCCGCTCTCTTGGTGCCGGCTCAACCCTTGCCGCCTGGACGGTGATAAAAGAATCCAGGATTGCTATACTGGGAGCAATCATTACCGGGTTTAGCCGGGTGGTAGCTGAAGTAGGCGCAGTAATGATGGTTGGTGGGAATATTGCCGGACACACCAGGGTTATGACCACGGCAATAGTCTTAGAAACCAGGCGAGGCAACTTTGAACTGGCTATCGGATTAGGTATTATTCTACTGATGCTATCATTTATTATTAATTCCGTCCTTTACAATGTACAGAGGGGAGGCCTGAAAGGCGCCAGATAAAAAGGTTTTAGGCGATTTTGATTTCGGCCAACGCCTGCTAGCCAGGGAAAACACTTTCAAATTAATAAAAGAAACGTGAAAACTATTTGAATAAATAAGGATCTTAACATATAATTATAGTAGAATTAGTATAAAATATGCAGGTTGAATCAAGCAGGGGAGGTTGAAAGTTTATTACTATGTATAGCGAAAACAGTGAACATGTTAATGAAACAGGCGGAGGGAAACAAAATCATTCAGGACATAACGGACATGATCAACATGCCGGCCATAGCCCAAAGATGTTTCGGGATAAATTCTGGCTGTCATTGATTATGACCCTGCCGGTGGTTTACTGGTCTACTCATATTCAGCATCTTTTGGGTTACCGGGCCCTGGAATTTCCAGGATCGGCCTGGATTCCACCTCTACTTGGTACAATTATATTTATTTACGGTGGCTGGGTCTTTATTCAGGGAGCATGGCAAGAACTTAAAGCTAAACTTCCCGGGATGATGACCCTGATTTCGCTGGCTATCACGGTTGCATTCATTTTTTCATGGATTGTTGATCTTGGACTCATTCAGGCTGAATCACTCTGGTGGGAGCTGGCCACCCTGGTGACAATTATGCTTCTTGGCCACTGGATCGAGATGCGCTCTATTGTCCAGGCCCAGGGTGCTTTGCAGGAATTGGCAAAATTGCTTCCTAATACAGCCACCCGTGTAACCGAGCAGGGAGAAGAGGAAGTGCTGGTAAGTGAACTACAAGAAGGGGATATCGTTCTGGTCCGCCCGGGTGAAAATATACCGGCGGATGGAATATTGCAGAAAGGTAAGAGTGATGTTAACGAGGCCATGATTACAGGCGAATCAACCCCGGTAAAGAAAAAAGCAGGTGATGAAGTAATAGCCGGAACTAACAACGGGGAAGGTTCGCTGCGGATTGAGGTGACCGGGACCGGTGAAAAAACTAAACTATCGGGGATTATGCGGCTTGTTGCTGAAGCGCAGTCATCCAAATCCAGGGCCCAAAATTTAGCGGATCGTGCTGCCCAATTTTTGACAGGCGCAGCCTTGTTGGCTTCTGTACTGACTTTTATTGGGTGGCAATTTGCCGGCATGCCTGTCGATTTTACCATTGTCCGGGTGGTAACTGTTTTGGTGATCGCCTGTCCACATGCTCTTGGCCTTGCTATCCCCCTGGTGGTAGCTATTTCCACAACCCTGGGGGCTTTGGGTGGTCTTTTAGTCCGGGACAGGCTCGGACTTGAAGAAGCCCGTAATCTTGATACGGTTGTTTTTGATAAAACGGGCACCTTGACCCTGGGTGAGTTTCGGGTTGTGGCCATGTCC
Organism: Syntrophomonadaceae bacterium; assembly: GCA_003567725.1. Lineage (GTDB taxonomy): Bacteria > Bacillota > Dethiobacteria > DTU022 > DTU022 > B1SED10-74M. Next base: position 6,905 of record PWYU01000004.1, read on the forward strand.
AGCGCGGACGGAATATCAGAAGAAGAAGCTTTGAGGCTGGCAGCAGGTATTGAAGCAGAATCCGAGCATCCTATTGCCCGTGGTATTATAAAAACTGCAGAAGAGAAAGGCATCGAGTTTCCCCGTTCAGAAGCATTTCGGGCCCTTAAAGGTAAGGGGGTTGCTGCAACGGTTGAAGGAATTGAATATCACATGGGCGGTCCGGTTTTGCTGGAGACAGAAAGAGCAGAAATTCCTTCAAAGCTTCTTGATGAATCGAAAAAAGCTGCTGAACGCGGCCAGGCGGCCATATATCTGCTACGTAATGGGAACGTAATTGCTGTTTTTACAGTTGCCGATGCTGTGCGTCAAGAGAGCAAAGAAGCTATTTCTTCGCTTCATAAACGGGGTATCGAAGTGGCCATGCTGACAGGAGATTCCAGGGCAGTAGCCGAGGCAGTAGCTGAGGAATTAGGTATTGACACAGTTTTTGCAGAAGTGTTACCCGAAGACAAGGCCTCAAAAGTGAGAGAGCTGCAGGCTATGGGTAAAAAAGTTGCCATGGTTGGAGACGGGGTTAATGATGCCCCTGCCCTGGCTACGGCTGATATCGGAATAGCCATTGGTGCGGGTACGGATGTGGCTGTCGAAGCAGGCCATATAGTGCTGGTGAGATCAGATCCTCGAGATATTTCCCGCATTGTTACCCTTTCTAAGGCCACTTACGGGAAAATGGTGCAAAATTTGTGGTGGGCAGCCGGTTACAACATAATTGCCATCCCCCTTGCTGCCGGAGTCCTGGCTGGTTGGGGAATTTTGTTGACACCTGCTGTAGGCGCCGTCCTGATGTCGGCCAGCACGGTAATTGTGGCTATAAACGCTCAACTTTTACGGAGGACAAAGCTGTAACAAGTAGAATACCTTGCTTAAAACTGGCAAGCGTGGCTTTTTGAAAAGGCCTTGAATAGCTTTCTAGGGAAAAGATGGGAGGTGGGATTGATGAGTAAGGCCGAAAGCAAGTCAGAACCTAACAAAACTGTAATTAATATTTCCGGCATGAGCTGTAATCACTGTGCCCGACGGGTCGAAGACAGTTTGAACAAACTGCCGGGGGTCATGGAAGCCATGGTCAGCTTCAATGAAAACAAAGCAATAATCAAGTATTCCCCTGAACAAGTTGGGCTGGATAAGCTTAAAGATACAATCATGAATAGCGGATATGAAGTTACCGAGTAGAAGCTGAAAAAGAAATGAAGAAGGCAGCCTGATATCTACAGCACGACACTTAATTGGTCCGTAAATGATAGTCTTTAATTAAGTTTGTTTTGACAAGAGAAATGGCAAGGGGGGCCGCGGTAAGGAGAACCCTCGTTAACTGCTCTGTGCTAAGGGCTTTTGGCCCGAACTCACGTCCTGAGATAGAGGCAGCTCCCGACGGATCCAGGTCCTGCGGTAACCAACCCGCGTATATCAGTCTGATCAATCGTCGTTTAGCTGTTCCTGCCTTCTCATAATATTGCATCTGATGCCTCAAAGATATCTTTTGGGGCAGGAGCCTTTTCCTCCGCTTCTTTTAAGAGGCGCGTCGGGCTCCTGCTCAGCATCTTTTTAGTTTTCTGGTGATGGCTGGGTGCTGAAAAGTAACTGGCAGATTGGAAAAGCATAAAACCACCGCTGCAAAAGGGGGTTGATATGCACTTCCATATCAGTAGTTACTAATCAAATAGATAAAGAAAAAACCCTCCTTATAATCCCTGCAACCAGGTTATACAGGCCTGGCGCATTAAAGGAGGGTTTAAGCCCATCAAAAATTAGTTTTTCTACTCTTCGTTTTCTTCTAGAACTCGATCCACGGCAGCACGTGACATTTTAAGGCTTATATTTTCGGCTACACGCAGGGATAGGTTATTTTCATCTATTTCCTTGATAATCCCGTGAATGCCTCCGATTGTAACCACCCTATCACCTTTCTTGAGCTTGCTGAGCATTTCCTTGCGATTTTTTTGCTGCTTTTGCTGTGGCCTTATCAATAGAAAATAAAAGACAACAAACAGCAGAATGAGAGGAAGAAATGCACCTATTTGATCCATAAGAAACACCTCCTGTGTAATTGTGAGTCAACTGCTCACTTAGTTTTGATTAAAAGATCTATTGTTAAAGATTCCCAATCTTTTTCCAAATGATCTTTTACAGCATAATAAAAGGAAGTAGCAAATTTTGAATGCCACTGCCTTGATTATGATTTCCCTAATCATATATTATAGCAGAACAATACTTAAATTATATGGTAAAGTTGATGAAAAAACCGAAAAAAGTTATGTTTAAGCCTGCTATTAGCGCTTTAATATTTATGTTAGCCTTGCCTTCATGATACCATAAGCCTGCTGTTAAAGGATTCAGGGGTGATTTTTACACGCTGGATTTTTCTTAAACAGCAGCAATCATATCCTCAGAAAAAGCACTGTTTCCCTGTCAATAAAAGCTATGTTAAAACTTTTCATTTCAAAAAAGGATGTCTTTTTTTATAAGTTAAAAGCCTCCAGAACCACTCCATCGGTCCGTATTTAAATTTTTGCATCCAGGCATTGCTCCAGGCTACCTGGGCTAAAAATATTGCCAGTGTGATCAGGATTCCCGCCGCTACCGAAACCTTGCCGTAAAGCCCGAAGCCAACACCATAAAAAATGATTACGCAGATTAAAGTTTGGGAAAGGTAATTGGTTAAAGCCATTTTTCCAGCCTCTGCTACAGGGGTGAGGACTTTTTTCCAGAATCCAGACTGTGCTCCAAGAATAATAAGCGACACATAAGCAGGGAATATAAAAATAGAGGCAATGTAATTTATACCGGAAAGAAGAGAGGGCTTGAGCAGTGGATGGAGAGTTAAAAGCCCGTAATCAAGCAAACCATAAAGTAGCAGGAATAATCCACCAATCAAAAAACCCCAGGTTCGTATTTTTTAAACATGGGAATATGGGCTTTGATGTCATTAAAAATTCCTTTGCGCCCGGCATACAGGCCGCAGAGGAAAAAGGCCAGCACCTGAGGTATCCAGAACAATATGCTGAAAATAACATAAGGCACTTCATTTACCAGCCTGTACATAATCAGCTCTGTGAAGGTTTCTTCAGTGTAAACTAAAAGGGCCGAGCTGATCATTTCAGCCATAATGGCCTGGTACTTATCGGGGGCAAAAAACTCACCGGCGCCTTTTAAAAAAGATGCTGTAAGATTAATAAAAAAGGCAACCACAAAGAGGGCTAAAATCCATTTTTTAATGGCTTCTAGTGATCTATTCCGAAAAGCAAGCAGAATAAGTCCGGTTATGGCATAAGTAAAAAGAATATCTCCTGACCAGAACAAGATGATATGCAAAAGACCGAAGATCATTAAAGCAGTAAGGCGTCTTCTGTATAAAGGCTTTAGATCTAAACCTTTTTTCATGGTCCTGTCCATGAAGATAAAAAAGCCGAGCCCAAATAAAAAGGAAAAAACGGCATAAAAATTACCGGTAAAAAAAAAGCTGGATAAACATAGCGCTAAGTCTTTCCAGTCCTTCAGGAAATTGCGAGGGAATCTTTTCCATATAAACAGGGTACTTATAAAAAGACATGTTGACCATCAAGATTCCTAATAAGGCTATGCCCCGCACAATATCAATTTCATTAATCCTTTCTTGTCCCTGAACTGGAGTAATGATGTGTTGTTCCATTTATAATCCTCCCTTACCTGGCCAGTATAAAGCTGTTTGTTATTATTAATCATACCTACACTGTGTTCTAGTGATTGCTTTGTTAAAGCTTTTTAGCCTGGCTTAGATACTATAAGGTTTAAAATTAAGGGCAAACTAAGCCAGGCTAAACGTTAATCTTAGGATGTTTTTTTACTCTTCTGGCTGCTTATTATCAACCATCCGCCAAGGGCTATTAAAGCGGCAATCCACAGATAATTAATCAGGTTGAGATACTCAAGCCACTTGCCGGTTGTGCCGAGGCTTATTATTACAGCTATGATTAGAAGGCCCAGGGTGGGGTAAACCGGCCAGAATCGTTTACCATGATCGAGGGTTTTAAACCAGTAAGTATGAATCAGGAAAATAGCCAGGAAACTTAAAGCAAGACCTAAAAAGAAAAAGGCCGGATTCAGTTCATTAAAAACCAGTGAATTTGAAACCGCATCATAAATCGCTATTGACAAAAGAACAGTGCCGGGAATTAAAAAACCGACATTACCGTACTCTTTCCTTGCTCCCAGTAATACATAGGCAGCAATAAAACCAAAAGCCAGGATATAAAAGAAAGTCTGTCCAGAAAAAGCGCCAACCTGGTTCAGCAGCAAAAATACCCCGGCAATAATTAATAAGATTCCACCTTTTGTTGTTCTATTCATTTCCAATCTCTCCTCCTGTTTTTTTCAAGTTTAGGCCAGGATGGATTGATTGACCAGTAACTGTGGTCATGAGTTTGGTCATGAAAAAAGTGACCAGCGTCACATTAATAAATTTGCTAAGTTAATCTATCTTTTAAAGCTAGCAAAACGGCCTGGGTACGGTCATTGGTACCCAGTTTGCCATAGATAATACTGATCTGATTTTTGATTGTCCCTTCGCTTAAGAATAGCCTGGAAGCGATCTGGTTATTATTTAATCCTTCAGCCATCAGGGCAAGTATCTCTTTTTCCCTTGGGGTTAAGGGGGTAGTGGTTTTTTTTTCAGATGTTTGCCTGGTTTTTTGGGAGGTGCCGGAAACTTGCCCCACCAGCTTGGCGGCAATTTCCGGTTGAAGGAGAACGTCTCCGTTGTAAGTGGCCCGAATAGCTGAAATCAATTTTTCTGAGGGTAAATCTTTAAGAAGGTACGTTTTAGCGCCTGCTTTAAGCGCTTCGACGATCAATTCATCATCATCAAAAGTGGTTACTACTATAACGCTGGTCTTTAAGCCTTCGGATTTAATCAAACCGGTTGCTTCTACACCATCCATCTCGGGCATGCGTATATCCATCAAGATAATATGCGGTTTGACTTTACGGCACATTTCAAGCGCTTCCTTGCCATTGGCTGCAGTGCCTAAAACTACCAGGTCTTTTTCCAATTCCAGGATAGTTTTTAATCCTTCTCTCATTAATTGTTGATCATCAGCAATAACAACGGTGATTTGACTATTCATCGCAAGCTCCTTCCATGACCACCTTTACTAAAAAACCGCCTTGGGTTTTACTCTGAAAATATACTTGTCCTCCTATTTCAAGAACGCGCTCACGAATTCCTCGTAGACCGTAACCTTCTGATAGGTCTGAGCAGCCTTTCCCGTTATCTTCTATTTCAAGCACCAGCTCATTTTCAGCTTGCTTTAATCGGATCTGGATTAATTTGGCCGCACCGTGACGGATGCTGTTAGTGATGCTTTCCTGAACTATCCGATATAAGGTGGGTTCCAGTGAAGGTGATAGGGTAGCAGTGTTCTCAAAGTCTAAGCGAATATCAATATCGCTGCCGGAGTAATCTCGGGTTAATCCTTTGATGGCATCAGTAAAAGCAAGTTTTTCTGATTTTCTAGAGCGAAGGGTTTTCACGGTTTGGCGAACTTCATCCAGGCCTTTTCGTGCTTGATCCTGGCTTTTATTAATTTCATTTAAAGCTTTTCGGGGTTCTTTTTCCACCAGTTTTTTCCCTGCTTCAAGGCTGACAATGATGGCAGTAAGCGTATGGGCCAAAGTATCGTGCAACTCACGGGCCAGCCTGGTTCTTTCTTCTGCAGCCACCAGTTGCTCTCGATCTTTGCTGGCCTCTATTAGTTTAAGATAAGCTTTTTCCAGGTCACTGCGGGAGCGGTTTAGTTTCTTTAGCGCTTCTTCTGCCCGTTCTTTTTCATCAAGCTGCCTGCGTGCAAGATAGCTCACGGCGAAGGCGAAACTTAAAAATAGGCTGTTTATAAAGATGGCTACCATGCTGCCCCAGGTGAGCATGTCCTGCAAGTGCAGGGAAGCGGCGCTGATTAAAGGAAAACCGCCCAGAGACATAAAAAAAAGGTAGCTTCCGTTAGGATGGGGAGCACTTATGAGGCTTTCAGCAACTAAAATGATCAACATGATAAAGCCAATTGGGCTGCCGTCGAGGAAAATAAATACCAGGGCCATTATGAGTTGTAAGTAATAACTTGGAACACTTAAAACAGGCAGTCTTGAAACGAGATAATTATTACGAATGGTGTCGATAGCAAAAACCAGAATAAATGGAATTAAAGAATCATTTAATTGCAGGCCGTTATGGTTGATTGATAACCAGAGCACAGCTATATATGCGCTGTATTTGACTAAATCCAGGATAAAAGACGTTTTACGATCCATTCTTTATTCCGGAGCCTCCTTATTTTAAATTATAGCATAGTAGAAAAAGAGCACAGGTAATACCTGCCTGTCACCTGCAGGTTTGGATTTGCCTTTTAAAAGCTTTAGATTATTATCAAGACAGGAAAGGTTAAGGAGATAGAGGCAGGGGCTTACTTACTGTTCATTCAACTTTTCTTTAACTGTTTTAAATAATGTTTCCTGTTCTTTTTCGAAATAGCGCCTGCCGCGCTCAGCCTTTGCGTAACAGGGGTTGCCAAGAACGCCTGTTTCTGAAACGGCGGCTATGCCTCCTTTATATATTTGATCTAATACTTCCCTGGTCGGTTTACCGACATATCCTGCTCTGGCTTTGTCCATGCGCACATGCTGCGGAAACAGGTATAGCAGTACTGAAGTTTCATAGTCGCAGGCATGGCCGCCGCAGGCTCCTTCAGGCATGTTTTCATCTGCTTCCATGCTGCTAATCAGGTCAAGGAGATCTTGTAGAGACAGGCCGGTAACGAATTTGAGGTTGGGGTGTTTTTGGCTCAGCTTTGATGCTATTTCATCAAGGGCAGAAAAATTTCCACCATGCGAAGAAATCATAATAAACTGCTTAAAACCGTGGTTTTTATAAGAGTTGATGTAGTCTTCGATCAGGCCGGAAAAAATTTCCGGTCGAAGCGATATAGTTCCTGGTAGGGATAGATGATGATCAGACAATCCCGGGCGGATAACCGGGGCAACAAGGGTTTTCCCAAGCCGTTTTGCCAGATCAACAGCAGATGCTTCAGCTATAACTGTATCTGAAAGCTGGGCCAGGTGGGGGCCGTGTTGTTCAATAGAACCTGAAGGAATGATCACTTTATTGAATCCATTGTCTAAAGCAGTTTTTATTTCCGGCCAGGTCATTTCTTCCAGTAATAGATTTGACATTATAAACTCTCCCTGCATTTTTGTTTGAATGGTTCAATCTTATCATAAACTGGCCTAGACATTAACATGCAAAAATATAGCGTTAAAAAAGGTTTAAATCTAGGTTCAGAAATATTATAATGATAGAAGTTATAAAGTTGTAAAAATTAATTACGTTGATCTCCAAAAAGGTGATCATATTTGAAAATCTGGCTCCTGTTATTATCTTTAATTAATGCTGTAAACTTTGAATTAATGGTTTCTGCTTTTTTGAAATAAGCGATGCCTTATCAGAAGCAACAGCAAGTTACTGGGCGTTATATTTTTTAAGGTATCTGTCCTATATTAAGCTTAAAAGTATAAGGTAAGAGAGAATAAAAATGAATGGTGGGTGAGCAAAAATATGACGAAGCATATTATAGCAACGCTTTCATTAATAACTGTTTTTATTTTAACCATTGTTATTTCTTCCAGCGCCATGGCCAGTATGACCTATGAAACCAATTACCGCATGCAGGGTTCGATAGACATGTCAACCGGGCAAATGTCCTCCGGATCAAATAAAGACCAGGAGAATGAAAGAGATCAAGGGGTTAATCCTGTTTCGAAGGTAGATAATTCATGGAATGATAAACTTTCGAATTCAACTACATCAGCAGGCCTTATTGATACAGGAATTCTTAATGGGGGCAAGCTTGAAAAAGCAATGCAAAATTTGGATTTAATCAGGACTATAGTGCTTTTTGCGCCCATTAATACCAATATGAAAGAAGGTGTAGCAGAGCATTCTTTAGAGGATGTTTCTTCAAAGATACTAACAGCAGTCATTAATGATCATTATTTAATAGGCGAAGATATAGAACCTGAAAAATTTTCCGGCATAAACTCAGATATATCAAAACGATATATCTTTATAAACGCTCAGACTACTGGAAGATTAAAAACACCATGATAGGGATTTAGTTTACAATATTGTCTTATGATGACTTAATAAAAGTAAAAGTGGCCGCAAAACTTTTTTTAAAGGGATTTGCGGCTTCCATAATTAATTAACGATTAGCAGTAAAAAGTTTCTTGAAGAATAATAGTTGCAATATTTAAAGAATTGCTGCATAATAATAATAAGCCCGAATGGTATAACCTCTTCACACTATGCTTCGTTTGTCAGGTTCAAGTTGAGGCTTAATCAATAAACGAACTATTTCGCTGTTCTATATATATAGATGTATGTCTAGATACCAATGGCTGTAACCTTTTTAAAGGGGGAATTAACCATGCAGAAAAATTTATTAAGGGCAATATGCCGCTCTATAAAGGGGATGCCTTTTGCCGTAACTTATTGGGACGGACAAACAGAGATCTACGGGCAATGTAATAATGAGGATCCACCTGTAAGGGTAATCTTTAAAGAAAAAATGGATCTGCGTGATATGCTTCATGAACCTGTGGTCAAGTTTGGAGAAGCTTATATGGATCAAAAAATTGATTTTGAAGGTGATATAAAAGCTTTAATGCAACTTTTGATAAAAAATGAAGATGTATTTATAAAAGATTCAACAAGAAAAGGGATATTACAACGTTTTATGAAGGGCCAAAAAAGTACTCCCACTAAGAAACAAACCGCGAGTGTTCAATATCATTACGATTTAGGAAACGATTTTTTTAAACTCTGGCTTGATAAAACGATGAGCTATTCCTGCGCTTATTTTATAAACCCAGACGATGATCTGGAAAAAGCACAGTTGCAAAAGCTTGATCATGTCCTCCATAAATTGCAGCTAAAAGAAGGGGAGACCTTGCTTGATATAGGATGTGGTTGGGGCTGGTTAATCATTAAAGCGGCTAAAGAATACGGGGTTAATGCTCTCGGTATTACTTTAAGCAAGGAGCAGGAACAAGAAACAAAACAACGGATAAAAGATGAAAAGCTAACTGGCAAGGTAGAGGTACGGCAGGCTGATTACCGCGATCTGGCAGTGGAAGGATCTACTTTTGAGAAAATTGTCAGTGTAGGTATGTTTAAGCATGTCGGAAAAGAATATATTCCTGCTTATTTTGCCTGCTTGAAGAAAATGCTTAAACCGGAGGGTCTTTCATTAATTCAGACTATGACCAGACCAATTGAAGCACCCACTAATCCATGGCTGGAGAAATATATCTTTCCCTGGGGATATATTCCTTCCCTCCGGGAAGTTATATGGTATCTCCCGGAGGTTTCTTTTCATCTCCTTGACGTCGAAAGTTTAAGGATGCATTATGCTTTAACTGTCGATCAATGGGAAAAGAATTTCGAAAAAGTAGTTCATCAGGTTAGGGAAAAATATGGAGAGCAGTTTGTTCGGATGTGGCGTTTATACCTTTATGGCAGCAGTGCTTCTTTTCGCTGCAGTGGGCTTGATATTCACCAGTTACTTTTCAGCAAAAATCTTTGTAACGAATTACCTCTGACCAGGCATTTTCTCTACCTCAACTAACCCTTGTTGGCGGTTATGAGCTTATACTGATTATTTGATCGCTAATTATAAAAAACCAGTGACTTTGATGGCTCAAGTGATCTCAAAGCTGCTGTCAACTCCTGGCTTCCATTGGGTTTCTATTTCAAAGGAGCTTTTTCCAGGCCTACAAGGACTTGCTTCACCGGTTTATCTTTTTATTTTGGCCTTTTTTTAATGAGTTTTTATCATGATTGCTCATTTAATCACCTCCTTTCGCAGCTATTTATTCTAATATATAATAGCTTAAAAACTTAAATAATTGCTTTAATAATGCCTGTTTTTGATAAAAAATCTCAGGAAATAGAGAAATTATTCAAAAGCTATTTCAGGGCATTTTGCTCAACTCAAAAAGAGGATTTTATACAGGGGAGCGCTAATATGTTAAAAAATTGCTTGCTAAATTTAGTCTTTTTCCGAACCAAATAAGTTCTTTCTAGGCGATAAAACAGAGTAAATCTTTAGAAGCCATGTAAACGATAACAGCATGAAAGGGGCTATATGAAGATGAACCTATTTGAAAAAGGGCCGGGAATTTTATCCGGGCTTAAAGACTGTCCCCGTTTTTTTTCGCCTGCCACGGTTTCAACAGGAATTATCGCTGCCATTATGGGTACTACCGGTCCGCTGGTAATGGTTTTAACTGCAGCGCAAGAAGGGATGCTTCCTGTAGAACAGGCTATTGCCTGGGTGTTCTCGATCTATTTCTTTGGTGGGGTTATTACCCTGCTTATGGCGTTATGGTATAAACAGCCGATTTGTGGAGCCTGGTCTATTCCGGGCCTGCTTTTAGTAGGAGTCGTTTTATCTGAATTCAGTATTAACGAAGCAGTCGGAGCTTATATGATCAGTGGTTTTATTGTGTTGCTGCTAGGCTTGAGTGGTTATATAAAGAAGGTCATGCTGTGGTTACCTCAACCGATTATTATGGGTATGATTGCCGGGGCGATGTTAAGGTTTGGGATTGGTATTGCCGATGGTATCGAAGCTGCTCCTTTAATGGCTTTGATTACTCTTGTCGGCTGGCTTTTATTGAGCCGGTTTATTCCCCGTATTCCCGGAGTTCTGGGCGCTCTTGTTTTTGGCATCATCACAGCTGCTGCTATTGGAGCAGCTGATTTGTCGGCCTTTGAATTTAGCTTTGCCAGCCCCATGCTATTCAGGCCGGCCTTTTCTTTTGATGCTTTTCTTTCTATAGCCATTCCGTTGAGCATCGTAGTTATTGGGGCAGAAAATACTCAGGCTATGGGAACTTTAATGTCCCAGGATTATAAGCCTCCGGTAAATACCATGATTATCATCAGCGGTATCGGTGGTATTGTAGCAGGTATGTTTGGAGGGCACAACGCCAATATTGCCGGGCCTATGACGGCCATAACTGCGGGGCCTGAATCAGGGCCAAAAGAGGGCCGTTACGTGGCCAGTGTGGTGGATGGTATTCTTTTCGGGGCGGCCGGCATTATGGCTGGAGCGGCAGCATCTTTTATTGGGGCTTTGCCCGGCCCCATGATTAATGTTATTGTAGGGCTGGCCATGATCGGAGTGTTAACAAATGCTTTCTCGACTGCCTTTTCTGGCAAATATCAGCTTGGAGCCTTTTTTGCCCTGGTTATAGCCGCCTCTGGAGTGTCTTTTTTAAAGATTGCAGCTCCTTTCTGGGCTTTGCTGGGAGGAGTTTTAATATCCCTGATCCTTGAACCGGGTCTATTTACAGGAGATGCTGAACCTGAAAAACCGGTTGCCGGGCAAAACCTTGAAAGCAAATAGCTATTTCCTTGACTTCTCAAACAGCTTGACTGTTTATTAAGATAGTTGTTTCCTTTGACATCATGAAAAGATGAGTGGTATACTTTTAAATACTATAAGTAACAACTCAGGCATAGCCTGCTAAGCCACGGGGACGGTTCCATCGTCTTCCCTTCGGCCTACGCTGCGCTTCGGGACGCTCGAACCGTCCCCATGGCGCCGCTAATAGGCTGAGTAGTTACTACTATAATATTTAAACCTCAATACAACCTGGTTTTGTCTTACTATAAACTTTTATATTAAGGAACTTTACACCAATGGATAATTATGCGTCTATTGTTGAAAAAACAGTTCAGGATTATGATAAAGATCCTGCGAATTTAGTGATGATATTGCAGGATCTGCAAAATGAGCTAAATTATCTTCCTGCCCCGGCAATCAAGATCCTGGCCCGTAAATTAGATCTCCCTGAATCTTTGATTTATTCGGTCTCAACTTTTTATAAGGCTTTTTCCTTAGAACCGCTTGGTAGAAACCGGGTAGATGTTTGTGCAGGTACTGCCTGCCATATCAGGGGAGCTTCTATGCTCATAAGCCAGATTTCTGATCAACTTAAGGTTAAGCCTGGTGAAACCACCGGAGATGGTGAGCTTACTTTGAATGCAGTCCGCTGTGTGGGTGCCTGTGCTATGGGCCCGGTAGCTGTTATTAATGGTGAATATTATGGCAACCTGACCGTGAGCAAACTGGCAAAACAGATTCGCAAATGCTGTGATGCAGGAGAAACTAAAACTGAACAGGTATTTCCCTGCCATAAACAGCAAACCAAGGAACACCCCCCTCTTGGAAGGATAAATGAGCCCGAAGAATTTAAGAAACTACAAACACAATTGCATCAGAAATGCCCTGTGGAAAACCCCAGGATCCTTGTATGTAACGGCACCGGTTGTAAAGCCAGAGGTAGTTTCCAGGTAGCAGAGGCATTGAGCAAGGAGCTGCAACAAGCAAACTTTGATCTCCCTGTCAATTTAGGTCTGAAAAGAGTGGGTTGCCACGGTTTATGTGAAAAAGGTCCGCTGGTTATTATTTATCCTGATAATATATGCTATACCCAGGTTAAGTCTGAAGATGCCGTGGCGATTATCCAGGAAACGGTGATCGGTAAAAAGATCGTTAACAGATTGCTTTACCGTGAAAAAAAGGACGACCCCGGAATTAAGAATATTACAGAAATACCTTTCTATAAAGGACAGAAAAAAATAGCTTTGCGTAATGTGGGGATCATAGATCCGCTCGATATTAAAGATTATATCAGCCAGAATGGCTATAACGCTTTTTTTAAAGCACAACAGGAAATGGACCCCCGGGAGGTTATTGAAGCAGTAAAACTTTCAGGACTCAGGGGAAGAGGAGGGGGAGGATTCCCCACCGGGGTAAAATGGAGCACTGCAGCGGCTATTGACTCCGACATTCGTTATGTGATTTGCAACGGTGATGAAGGAGATCCGGGAGCATTCATGGACTGCAGTATTATGGAAGGCAACCCGCATGCCATTATTGAAGGGATGATGATTTGTGCTTACGCAATAGGCGCTTGCCGTGGTTTTATTTATGTTCGCGAAGAATATCCAAGGGCGCTGCAACATCTTCATCTGGCTATTGAACAGGCCCGTTCCGCCGGCCTTCTGGGAAATAGCATCGCCGGCAGCGATTTTTCATTTGATATTAAGATTAATCGTGGTGCGGGAGCATTTGTTTGTGGAGAATCAACTGCCTTGATGCAGTCGGTTGAAGGCAAGGTTGGTGAACCGCGAACCAAGTATATTCGTTCGGCAGAAAGAGGGCTATATGATCAACCCACAGTTTTGAATAACGTCGAAACCTTTGCCAATATACCGGAAATTATCAATAATGGTGGAGAATGGTTTTCAGCTGTCGGGACAAAAGATAATACGGGCACCAAGGTATTTTCCGTAGTCGGAAAAGTTAAGAATACCGGTTTGGTTGAAGTGCCCATGGGCACTTCGCTCAGACATATTATTTTTGATATCTGTGGTGGGATAAAAGAAGATAAGCCATTTAAAGCGGTTCAAACCGGAGGCCCATCGGGGGGATGTTTGCCTGAAAGCAAGCTAAACCTCCCTGTTGATTTTGATACCCTGACCCGGGAGGGCTCGATGATGGGCTCCGGGGGGATGATTGTCATGGATGAAAACACCTGCATGGTTGATGTGGCCCGTTATTTTACCAGTTACCTGGTGGAAGAGTCCTGCGGTAAATGTTCTGCCTGCCGGATGAGCCTGGCTAATCTGCATTCCATTTTGGAGCGGATCTGTCAGGGTGAAGGTGCAAAAGGCGATTTAGAAAAGCTGGAAAAGCTGCTGATAGTATTGGAAAATGGATCCCTCTGTGGGCTTGGCAAATCTGCTCCCAACCCGGTGCGCAGCACTCTTAACCATTTTCGCGAAGAGTATCTGGCCCATATTAGTGAGAAAAGATGTCCCGCCGGTGTCTGCAGGAACTTGATCACTTACGAAATAACTGGTAATTGCAGCGGTTGCGGCCTTTGTGCTGAAGCCTGCCCCCAGGCAGCAATCAGTGGAGATAAAAAAGAAGAGCACAGTATTGACCAGGATCTATGCAATCAGTGTGGCATTTGCATGACAACCTGTACCTTTAATGCCGTTGTTACCAGGAGTTAAGCTAAATAATGCTACAACTACGGTGGTTTAGCCTTATAGTACTAAAGGAGACTCTAAAAGCATTATGATGGGTGAGAAGATTAATATAACAGTTAATGGCAGAAAAGTGGAAACTGAAAGCAGGGTTATGCTCCTTGAAATTTTAAACGAAGCAGGGATAGAGGTTCCACAGCTTTGCAACCATCCTTCTTTGCCTCTCAGCGGAGCATGCCGGCTTTGTGTGGTCGAGATAACCAAAGCAGAGTGGAGTGGTAAGTCGCGTATTGTTACTTCCTGTCTTTATCCGGCTGAAGACGGTTTGATTGTTTCCACTCGTTCACCGGAAGTCTTAAAGACCCGTCGTAATTTGCTGGAACTGTACTTAGCCCAGAGCCCCGGTGCAGAAGAGATTAAGAAGCTGGCCCGCTATGAAGGTATCGATACTACCTCTTTCGAAGCCAAAGCAGAAGATGAAAAGTGTATTTTATGCGGGCTTTGCGTCAGGGCTTGCCAGGAGTGTGGCCCGGGAGCTATTACAACCCTTGGTCGAGGAGTAGACAAGGTGATTGGCCCAAATCCTGAAGGTATAGCAGATGATTGCACGGGTTGCCGGGCCTGTACATATGTTTGTCCTACCGATGCCATCCCTTATGAACAGGAAAACCAGGTTTTAAAAATCTGGGGACGGAATTTTGAAATACCGGTATGTTCAGTTCAGCCAGATATTTGCCGGGGTTGCGGGGTATGTGAAGAAGTATGCCCCTTTTCTATCCCCAGGTTAACAAAGCAGAAAGATGCGCTACCGGTAGCTCAAATTTCTCAAACCACTTGTGTCGGCTGCGGTATATGTGCCGGAGCCTGCCCGACCGGAGCAATCCGGCAGCATAAAACAGAAGACCTGTCCAATTTAGAAACAGCCATATTTAGCCAGGATCTAACAGGAAAAAACCTTATTTTTACCTGTCCTCGCTCGCCCATGCCAGCAGGGCAGGAAGGGGTGATTCGGGTTAGTTGCATCGGCAGTGTTGATGTTTCGACCCTGCTTTATTGCGCTGCTGCAGGCGCTGACAGCGTTGCCCTGATGTGCCGGGATAGGTTAAGCTGCCCTTATCAAAGAGGCGGTGACCTTGGTGAGCAGTACTACACTGTGGCCGGACAGTTATTAAACTTGTGTGGAATACCTTCTGAACAACTGGGTCTGATTGAACCGTACCACGGGCGGCGAGGCCCTTTGCAAAAATGGCAGGAATTTAAATATTTTTTACCCTTAAAGCCTTTGCCGGTTGATGAAGTGTATTCCCTGAATGATTCCGACCCGGGTTCTAGATCTGGATTGGACCGGGCCTTAGATATTGTATACTGGTTAAAGAATCGGATAGGCAATAAACCGGTTTTACCCAAAGAATTAGCTGCTATCTTTGAAGATGAAGCTTTAAAAACAACAGAATTAGAAAGCCCTGACTGGATTTACCTTGATACACTTCCAGAATTGCATTTATTGTTATCAATGCATCTAAGGCAATCTCCTGTTATCCAGATCTTAAAGGATGCAGCAAGACTTTTGCGAGCATATAATATGAAAGTGATCCCAGTATTTGATGAAAGAGCACTTAGTAGCAATAAAGCTAAGAGGGTAGCCTCTTTTGACCGCCGGGTAGCGGCACTGATTCCACGGGAAGCCAGTCTACTTACGCTCAATGAACTTGCCGGCATTACAGAAGAGAAAAGGGAGGATAGTTTTTCCTACCGGATAGATGCCTTAAAGCGAAAAGAGTTGCTTGATTCTTACGCCTGGCAGGATAAACAGTATCTTTGCTATACTCCTGATTTATTTTTGCAGTATGCTCTGTTGCTTCGTCAGGGCAGCTGGCAGCTTTCTTTAAATGAGCACCCGGCTATGCTTTTTGCTGCTGTGCATGAAGAGAAGGAACTTACGGAAAATGGGCGGGAGAAAATGAAGCGTATCCTCAAACACCCCATATTGCCGCCTCTTGAACGTGAAGAAGTAAAGTTTACCTTTAACGATGAAAATCTTACTGCCCTAAAAGGAGAAGTAATTTCTTCTGCGCTTTATGCCGACGGGATAACCGTTCTGGGGCACCATCACCGCGATGGTGGCGCTCAGGGCATATATTGCGTTAATGGGCAGTGTTCACAGTGTATGGTTATTGCTGATGGCAGACCGGTTAAGGCCTGCATGACCCCGGTAATCCAGGGTATGGAAGTTACTAGTGTGGAAGGTTTGCCTGAAATTGCAGATGAGCCTGCTCCCGATAAAGCTATTGTGGCCAGCACTCCTGTAGTTGAAGTTGAAGTGCTGATTATTGGCGCTGGCCCGGCCGGAATCAGCGCGGCTATTGAATTGGGCCAGGTGGGGGTTGATATTTTAATTACCGATGACAAGCAGGATTTAGGAGGCAAACTTAGCCTGCAAACCCATAATTTCTTTGGTTCAGTAGAAGATTGTTTTGCTGGGACCCGTGGAATGGATATTGGAAATATCCTGGCTAATGAGCTTAAAAAGTTACCCACGGTCAGGATCTGGCTTAATTCTGCTGTAGTCGGCGTATTCAGTGATAAAATATTCGGTGTTTCCGGTAGCGGGATTTATACCCTGGTTAAACCCAAAAGGGTTCTTTTTTCAACCGGGGCCAGGGAGAAAAGCCTTGCTTTTCCCGGTGCTGATTTGCCCGGTGTTTATGGAGCGGGGGCTTTTCAGACCCTGGTCAACAGAGACCTGATCCGCTGTGCTGAAAGATTGTTTATCATCGGAGGAGGTAATGTCGGTTTAATCGGCGCTTACCATGCCCTGCAGGCTGGAATCGACGTTGTGGGTTTGGTGGAAGCGCTTCCTGAATGTGGGGGCTATAAAGTTCATGAAGATAAAATCAAGCGTTTGGGGGTCCCCATATGGACTTCCCACACTGTTTTGCGTATTGAGGGCGAAGAGAAAGTGGAGCGGGTTGTCATAGCTGAAATCGATGACAGGTTTCAGCCTTTGCCTGGCACAGAGAGGGTTTTTGAAGTTGATACCGTCTTGATGGCGGTTGGCCTTAACCCTGTAAATGAACTATTTAATAAAGCAAAGGAGTACGAGATAGAAGTTTATGCGGCCGGAGATGCCCGTGAAATTGCAGAGGCCTCAGCAGCGATTTTTTCCGGCAAAATAATCGGACGCAGTATTGCCCAGGGCATGGGCATTGATCTGCCCATACCAAGTGATTGGGAAGAATTTGGTGAAACCCTGAAGCAGCATTCCAGCGAAATGGTACCCTTCCGGGCCGTAGAGAGAGCAGAACAAGTTTATCCCCTCATTCGCTGCGTTCAGGAAATACCCTGTAATCCTTGTACTGAAGCCTGCCCCAATAATTGTATTGATATGCCGGGTTCTATCCTGACTTTGCCGCAGTTCAGTGGTGAATGTATTGGCTGCGGCCGTTGTGTGCTGGCCTGCCCGGGCCTGGCTATAATCCTGCTCATTGATGATTATGATCCTGATGAAAAAAAAGCCCTGCTGATGATGCCGTACGAATTTGTTAATGAAACTATCCCTGTTGGCAATGAGGTGGAAACCACCGATATGGAAGGAAATATTATCGGCAAGGGTAAAGTTGTAGCCTACAAAGACAGGCCAGAACAGGATTGCCGCCGGCTGCTCTTTCTCGAAGTGTCTTATGAAGATAGGCTTAAGGTGGCTGGTTTTAGGATCAGGGAAGCTTATGCAGGTTTGCCGCTGAAATCGGAAATCCAGGATATTGAAGAAAATGATCCCTTCATATGTCGCTGTGAGCGGGTTAGAAAGAGTGAAATTGTTAAGGCCATCCGCTCGGGGGTTCGTGATATGAATCAATTGAAGGCAGTGGTCAGGGCCGGACTTGGTGGCTGTAATGGCAAAACCTGTACCGATTTAATTTTAAGAATTTACAAAGAAGAAGGGATCCCCCTTTCAGAGGTAACCCTGCCCACTCACCGCCCGCTGGTAGCAGAAGTACACCTCGGCGATTTTACGACAGGGTACAAAGAAAACGAGGAGAATAAAAATGCCGGCCAGTAAAAATTATGATGTCATAGTAGTTGGCTGTGGCAGTGTGGGAAATCCGACAGCTTACCATCTTGCCGAAGCCGGTATGAAGGTCCTGGTTTTGGACAGGCGTCCTGCTGCCGGGCAGGGGGATAACAAAGCAGCAATTGGCGGTGTGAGGGCTACTCATTCCGATCCCGGGAAAATAAGCACCTGCCTGGAAAGTTTAAGAATTATTTCCGGCTGGAAAGAAAAATACGGTTTTGACGTCGGCTGGAAACCCGGAGGTTACTGTTTCCCTGTTTATGATGAAAATATTGAAAAAAGCCTTAAAGATCTGATCCCATACCAGAAAAAATATGGTCTGGAGATTGACTGGGTGGGTCCTGAAGAAATCCGGGAGATAATACCCGGGGTAAACCCGAGCGGCCTGAGAGGAGGGACCTATTCACCGGGAGATGGACAGGTTTCTTCCATTTTGCTACCCTTTGCCTTTCAAAGTGAAGCAATGAAAAATGGAGCGGAATACCGGTTTAATGAAAAAGTGATCGGTTATCTGAGAGAAGGAGACAGGATTACCGGAGTGAAAACTGATCAAAGCAGTTATTATTCCGATTGGGTGGTGCTGGCTGCCGGAGCCGACGCAAAAGAACACTCTGAACTGCTGGGTATTGAGATCCCCGTTACTCCCGACTCTCATGAAGGTGGTATCTCGGCGCCTGTGAAGCCCTTTCTGAATCCCCTGGTGGTTGATCTAAGGCCCGGACCGGAAGGCAAAACCGCTAATTTTTATTTTGGTCAGAATAGAGAAGGCCAGATTATATTTTGTTATACTCCACAAGAGCTTTTTATTGGCACAAACCGGGAATCTATTTCTGAGTTTTTGCCTGTTTTAGCCGGCCGGATGATTACCCTTATTCCAAGCTTAAAGAACCTCTTGATCAGAAGAGTTTGGCGAGGCTGTTATCCGATGACTCCTGATGGAATCCCCATTATTGACTTTGCATCAGGCCTGAAAGGCCTGGTCCTGGCAGTAGGGATGTGCGGCCAGGGATTGATGCTTGGGCCTGGCGCTGGTAAAAATATCGCTTCGCTGATAGCTAATAATAAACCTTGCATACCGCAAGAAGCCCAGCAATGTTTTCGCTACAATCGGGATTTTTACAAGGGTAAAGAAGCCCTAAAATAGGATTTTGATCCTGGTTGAACTTGTACATAGTTGATCATATCCTGCAAATTTGATTTTATAATGTTAAGGATAAATGGAGATTACA